>VEPA01000204.1 GCA_012026675.1 Betaproteobacteria bacterium
GGTTACATCAAGGGCGAGGTCAAGTACAAGGACATCGCCGAGCAGGTGTATCTGCTGACCGATGCCCGCAAGCGCATGGCCGAAGTCGGCATCACCGCACCGAAGGAGTCGTACCAGAAGTTCAAGGTCATGGGCAAGGAGTTCGATCCGGCCAAGGCCGATGCCTATGTCAACAGCTTCGCCATCAGGCGCACCTGAGCTTCAACGCTCATGGAAATGAGAGCCGGCCACGATCATGAAGCACGCGAAAGGCGAATTGAACGCCCGCCCCTCCCATCCTCCCCTCACGGGGAGGCTTCTGGTCAGCTCGCTTTGCTCGGCTATTACTCGTCGCTTCGAACAAGCCATTTCACGTTAACGCAGACGATCCGCCTGTGCGCGCAGCTTGGCGCACAGCGCGACAAAGCCTTCCAGCCGTTCGCGCTCCTGGGCCACGACTTGCGCCGGGGCGCGCGAGACGAAGGTCTCGGTGGTGAGCTTTTTCTCCGCCTTCTCGATTTCGCCGGTCACGCGGGCGATTTCCTTGGCGATCCGCTCCTTCTCGGCCGCAACGTCGATCTCGATCTTCAGCATCAGGCGGAATTCGCCAACGATCTGCACCGGGGCGTCGGAGTCGGGCAGGGTTTCGGCTGTCGTGACCTCGGAGAGCTTGGCCAGCGCTGCCAGATAGGGTGCATAGGCATTCAGAACCGCCGTGTCGCCAGCGCCGACTAATGGTACGCGCTGGGCCGGCGAGATGTTCATTTCGCCGCGCAGGCTGCGGCAGGCGGTGATCATGTCCTTGAGCCTTGCCACCCAGGCTTCGGCGGCCGCGTCGCAACGCGACAAATCGGCTTTCGGGTAGGCCTGCAGCATCAGCGAGCGCTTGTCGTCCCCTGCATCCGCCCTGCCGGCCAGCGGTGCCACGGTCTGCCAGAGTTCCTCTGTGATGAAGGGGATCAGCGGATGCGCCAGGCGCAGCACGGTTTCCAGGATGCGCACCAGGGTGCGCCGCGTCGCCCGCTGCTGCGCTTTGCTGCCCTGTTGGATTTGCACCTTGGCTAGTTCCAGGTACCAGTCGCAGTATTCGTCCCAGACGAACTCGTAGATTGCACGTGCCAGCAGGTCGAAGCGATAGTCGGCGAAATGCTGCGCCACTTCCTGTTCAACCTTCTGCAGACGGCTGACGATCCAGCGGGCGGCTTGCGAGAAGTCGAGGTAGCTGCCGGTGCAGGCATCCGATCCGTGCGGCGCGAGGCCGCAGTCCTGCCCTTCGCAGTTCATCAGCACGAAGCGCGAGGCATTCCACAGCTTGTTGCAGAAGTTGCGATAGCCTTCGCAGCGCTGCATGTCGAACTTGATGTCGCGTCCCGGCGATGCAAGCGAAAGGAAGGTGAAGCGCAGCGCATCGGTGCCGAAACCGGGAATGCCGTTCGGATACTCGCGGCGGGTGCGCTTTTCGATCTTGGCTGCATCTTTCGGGTACATCAGGCCCGTGGTGCGCTTCTTCACCAGTTCATCGAGCGCGATGCCGTCGATCAGGTCGATCGGGTCGAGCACGTTGCCCTTGGACTTGCTCATCTTCTGGCCTTCGGCGTCGCGGATCAGGCCATGGACGTAAACGTCCTTGAACGGAATCTTGCCGGTGATGTGCTTGGTCATCATCACCATTCGCGCCACCCAGAAGAAGATGATGTCGAAGCCGGTGACCAACACGGTCGACGGAAGGTAGAGGTCGAGTGCCGTGTTCGACTTCGCCGGCCATTCCGGCGTCCAGTCAAGTGTCGAGAAGGGCCACAGGGCCGACGAATACCAGGTGTCGAGCACGTCCGGGTCGCGCTCAAGGCCGCCCGTGTAGCCGTCGTGCTTCGCCTGCTCGTAGGCCTCGGCTTCGTCATGCGCGACATAGAAGCGGCCGTCGTCTGTGTACCAGGCCGGAATCTGGTGGCCCCACCACAATTGGCGCGAAATGCACCAGTCCTGGATGTTGTTGAGCCACTGGTTGTAGGTGTTGACCCAGTTCTCCGGCACGAAGCGGATCTCGCCCGAGGCCACGCATTCGAGCGCCTGGCCGGCGATGCTCTTGCCGTTCGCGCCGGGCTTGCTCATGGCGACGAACCACTGGTCGGTCAGCATCGGTTCGATGGTGACGCCGGTGCGGTCGCCGCGCGGCACCACCAGCTTGTGCGGCTTGACGCTGTCGAGCAGACCTTGCGCTTCGAGGTCGGCGACGATGGCCTTGCGTGCCTCGAAGCGGTCCATGCCACGGTATTTTTCGGGGCCGTGCTCGTTGATGCGGGCATCCAGCGTCAGGATGCCGATCGGCGTGAAGCCGTGGCGATGTCCGACCTGCCAGTCGTTGAAGTCGTGTGCCGGCGTCACCTTGACCACGCCGGTGCCGAATTCCTTGTCGACGTAGCTGTCGGCAATGATGGGAATTTCCCGGTCACACAGCGGCAGGACGACGTTTTTGCCCACCAGGCGGGCGTAGCGTTCGTCCTCGGGATGCACCATGACGGCGACGTCGCCGAGCATGGTCTCCGGGCGCGTGGTGGCAACGGTCAGCGAACCCGATCCGTCGGCCAGCGGATAACGGATGTGCCACAGCGAACCGTCTTCCTCTTCGTTGACCACTTCGAGGTCGGACACGGCCGTGAGCAGCTTCGGATCCCAGTTCACCAGCCGCTTGCCGCGGTAGATCAGGCCTTCCCGGTGCAGGCGGACGAAGGTCTCGGTGACGATCTTCGACAGGCCCGCATCCATCGTGAAGCGCTCGCGCGACCAGTCGGGCGAGGTGCCGAGCCGGCGCATCTGGCGGGTAATGGTGTCGCCCGAGTATTTTTTCCACTCCCAGACTTTTTCGAGGAATTTCTCGCGGCCAAGGTCGTGGCGCGAAACGCCCTCTGCGTCGAGTTGCCGTTCCACCACGATCTGCGTGGCGATGCCGGCGTGGTCGGTGCCGGGCTGCCACAGCGTATTGTCGCCGCGCATGCGGTGATAGCGGGTCAGCGAATCCATGATGGCCTGGTTGAAGCCGTGGCCCATGTGCAGGGTGCCGGTGACATTCGGCGGCGGCAGCAGGATGCAGAAGTTGTCGGTCTTGGCAGTGTCGAGCCCGGCGGCGAAATAGCCGCGCGACTCCCAGATCGGGTACCAGCGCCGCTCGATTTCGGCGGGTTCGAAGCTCTTGGCGAGTTCCATAAGTCTTGCAGAGGCTAAAAGAAGCCAATTTTAGCGGAAGGCAGCCGTGCGGCTGCTGCAAATCTGCGCCCGGTGGGGGTTTGGGCTATCATTGCCGCCTCTTGAAGTCCGCCTGCGCGTTAATCATCCCCTTCCAATGATCCGCAAGTTCCTCCGCCATGTGTTTCGTCGTGGCGAGTCTCCGTCAACCCACGGTCCGGCAATGATTCCCGTGGCTCGCCATGGCATCCGCCGCGACCATGTGTCGCTGGGCGCCCGCCGCACCTGCGAGACGCTGCAGCAAGCCGGCTACAAGGCCTATATCGTCGGCGGCGCCGTGCGCGACCTGATCGCCGGCATCGATCCCAAGGACTACGACATCGCCACCGATGCCACGCCCGACCAGGTGCGCGCCCTGTTCCGTCGCGCCCGCATCATCGGCCGCCGCTTCCAGATCGTGCATGTGATGCAGGGCGGCGAGACGCTCGAGGTGTCCACCTTTCGCGCCGCGCACGATGCGCATACGGTCAAGGATGAACATGGCCGCGTCCTGCGCGACAATGTTTTCGGCTCGATCGCGGAGGACGCCGCGCGGCGCGACTTCACGGTCAATGCCTTGTATTACGAGCCATCCTCGGAGACCGTGATCGACTACCATCACGGCGTTGCCGACCTGCAGCAAAAGACGCTGCGCATGATCGGCGATCCCAGGCAGCGCTATCGCGAAGATCCGGTGCGCATGCTGCGTGCCGTGCGCCTGTCCGCCAAGCTCAGCCTGGCGCTCGATCCGGCGGTGCGGGCGCCGATCCGCGAAATGGCGGAGTTGATGGAGAACGTACCCGCCGCGCGCCTGTTCGACGAGATGTTGAAGCTGCTGTTTTCCGGGCATGCGGTGGAATGCGTAAAGCGGTTGCGCGACGATGGCCTGCATCACGGCCTGCTGCCGTTGCTGGACGTGATCCTCGAACAGCCGCTGGGCGAGAAGTTCGTCATGCTCGCGCTGGCCGGTACCGACGCGCGGGTCAAGGCCGGCAAGTCATTGTCGCCCGGCTACCTGTTTGCCACCCTGTTGTGGCACGAAGTCCTCGCTGCCTGGGACGCACGCAAGGCCCGCGGCGAAGTGCCCATCCCCGCGCTGTACGAGGCGATGGACGAGGTGCTGAACGTACAGGGCGAAAAGCTCGCCATCACGCGCCGCATCGCCGGCGACATCAAGGACATTTGGGCGCTGCAACCCCGCTTCGAAAAGCGGTCAGGGAAATCGCCCTACCGTTTGATCGAACTGCCGCGTTTTCGCGCCGGCTATGATTTTCTTGCACTGCGCGCCGAGAGCGGAGAGATCGACATGGAAATCGCGACCTGGTGGCACGATTTCCAGAATGCCGATCACGAGGGGCGCGAGGCCATGCTGATACCCGACAGCGGCCCCAGGAAGCGCAGGCGCCGCGTGCGTGGCAGGAAACCGGCGGGCGAGGGCGAGAGCGGTGGCGGTGACCTGGCCAGCGGCGCCAGCAGCGAAGCCTGACGTGGGTCAGCGTTGTTTCGTCGCGCTGGGTGCCAATCTGGGGAACGCGGTGCTGACCGTGCAGGCGGCGATTCTTGCCTTGCGCGAGTTGCCGCAGACGGAATTCGTCGCCGCATCGTCCCTGTATCGCACGGCGCCCATGGGTCTCAGGGATCAGCCGGACTTCATCAACGCCGTGGTCGAACTGATCGCCGTGTCGCCGGCACCGACTATTCTGGAATCGCTGTTCGAGATCGAAGCGCGTTTCGGCCGCCGGCGCAGCGTGAAAAACGCTCCGCGCACGCTGGATCTCGATTTGCTGCTCTACGGCGACGAGGTCAGCGACGACCCGCAACTCACCCTGCCGCATCCACGCCTGCATGAGCGTGCCTTCGTCCTCGCGCCTCTGGCCGAAATCGCGCCACATCTGACCATTCCCGGCCGTGGTGCGGTGGCCGCACTGCTGTTGGGATGCACCGGGCAGCAGATCGAAAAGCTGCCGCCGCAGGCGACCTGAACCATGTCGTCAGCCATGCCTATTCCGGCGGTCTGGCAGCCCACGCTGTTGCTCACGGCATCGAATGTCTTCATGCCCTTCGCCTGGTACGCGCATCTCAGGAATCTCAATGATCGGCCATGGTGGATTGCCGCTCTGGCTTCTTGGGGCATTGCGCTGTTCGAGTATCTGCTGCAGGTTCCGGCCAACCGCATCGGCCACCATGAGCTTTCGCTGGCCCAGCTGAAAATCATGCAGGAAGCAATCACTCTCACCGTATTCGTCCCCTTCGTGGTGTTTTACATGCAGGAACCGCTCAAGCTTGATTATCTGTGGGCGGGTTTGTGTATCCTAGGTGCCGTTTATTTCATATTCAGAAGTCCATGACGACTTATCCCCCGGCCCCTTTTTCAAGAGAAGGGGTGACTACGGTTCAGCCGCTGCGCGGCTTCCGGTTATTGACGGCGCCTCCTTGGGGCGGCCCAGCGGAGTCGCAGCCATGACCTATCTCGCCAGCAACAAGCCGATCACGATGCCGGAACTGGGCCGCATGAAGCGCGAGGGCGAAAAGATCGCGATGCTTACCTGCTACGACGCCAGCTTTGCCGCGTTGGAAGACCGCTGCGGCGTCGACGTCATGCTGGTCGGCGATTCGCTGGGCAACGTGATCCAGGGCAAGACCTCCACCCTGCCGGTGACCATGGAGCACATGGTCTATCACACGGCCTGCGTCGCCGCGCTGCCGAGCCGGCCGATGCTGGTCGCCGACCTGCCTTTCGGCGCCTATCACGAGTCGAAGGAGCAGGCCATCCGCAACGCAGGCAAACTGCTGGCCGCGGGGGCCGAAATGGTCAAGCTCGAAGGCGGCGAGGTGATGGCCGAGACGGTGCATTTCATGGTCGAGCGCGGCGTTCCCGTTTGCGCCCACATTGGTCTCACGCCACAGTCGGTGCATGCGCTGGGCGGTTATCGCGTGCAGGGGCGCGACGAGGAGGGAGCCATGCGCATGAAGCGCGAGGCCGTGGCGCTGGAGCAGGCAGGAGCGGCGCTGATGGTGCTGGAAATGGTCCCGGCGCTGCTCGCCGCCGAGATCACCGGACTGCTCAAGGTCTGCGCCACGATCGGCATCGGCGCCGGCAAGGATTGCGACGGCCAGGTGCTGGTTCTGCACGACATGCTGGGCGTCTATCCGGGCAAGAAAGGGCGCTTTGTGAAGAATTTCATGGAGGGTGCAGGCAGCATCGACGCTGCGGTAATTGCCTACGTCAATGCCGTCAAGGATGGCAGCTATCCGGCGCCCGAGCACACCTACTGAAATACGCGTTAATCCATGCAAATTCACGAAACCATCGCGTCCCTGCGCGCGGCGCGCGCTGATGCTGGCCGCGTGGCGCTGGTGCCAACCATGGGCAACCTGCACGCGGGGCACATCGCCCTGATGACCAAGGCACGGGAACACGCCGACCAGGTAATCGCGACGATATTCGTCAATCGCCTGCAGTTTCGTCCCGGCGAGGACTTCGATAGCTACCCGCGCACCTTCGCGGCGGATTGCGAAAAGTTGGCGGCAGCGGGCGTCGAGCATCTGTTTGCGCCCGACGAATCACAAATGTATCCGCAACCGCAGTCTTATCACATCGAACCGCCGCCCGAACAGGCCGGCATCCTCGATGGCGAATTCCGCCCCGGACATTTTCGCGGCGTTGCCACGGTGGTTATGAAGCTGTTCCAGATCGCCCGGCCGGATGTGGCGCTGTTCGGCAAGAAGGATTACCAGCAACTGATGGTTATTTGCAACATGGTGCGCGAGTTCAATTTGGCGATCGACATCGTCGGTGGCGAGACGGTTCGCGCCGCCGACGGTCTCGCGCTATCCTCGCGCAACGGCTATCTTTCAGCCGCCGAAAGAGCGGAAGCGCCACGTTTGTACGGGGTAATTGCCGATCTGGTGACAAAGGTGCGCGGGGGCGCCCGCAACTACGCAGAACTCGAACAAATAGCCATGCAATTGTTAAGGTTAAACGGCTGGATGCCGGATTATGTTGCCTTGCGCAAAAAACTTGATCTACAATTGCCGTCCGCTCACGATTCCGGGTTGGTGGTGTTGGCGGCGGCGCGTCTGGGAAGCACGCGCCTCATCGACAATCTGGAAGTTTAGGTCACTGCGATGCGCTCATGCCGGCGGTGTACCAGAAGGGGAATGGACGGGAGTCCGGGTTATACGGGACGGCTCCCGATTGGTTGCCGCCTTTGCATGAGAAAGGTCTGACAATGCAACGTAAGATGCTGAAGTCCAAGCTTCACCGGGTCACTGTTACCCACGCCGAACTGCACTACGAGGGTTCCTGCGCCATCGATGAATTGCTGCTCGAAGCGGCGGACATCAAGGAATACCAGCAGATCGACATCTACAACGTGAATAACGGCGAGCGTTTCACGACCTACGCCATTCGCGCCGAACGCGGCACCGGGACGATCTCGGGCAATGGCGCCGCGGCGCGCAAGGCCGCCGCCGGCGACCTGCTGATCATCGCCACCTACGCCGTGATGAACGAAATCGAGCTGCAGAATTTCGAGCCCGATCTGGTGTATGTCGATGCCAGGAATCGCATTACCCACCACAGCCGGCAGATACCGGCGCAAGCGGCCGCCTGATTCTTCCGCTTTGCGGCGCACCAGGCCCACCCTTGCGGTGGGCTTTTTATTGGACCTTGATGGCGACCTAGGCCCCCTGGTGACCTACACGCACCGTGTCGCCAGCGCCAACTCCTGGCCCGGTTCGTTCCGCGCATCGTTCTCCGGCCTCATTGCGCGGCAATGACCGTTTGTTCCTGCTCGCCCAGACCCTCGACGCCCAGCCTGATTCGGTCGCCAATCTTCAGGAAGCGCCCGCGACCCATGCCGACGCCCTGCGGCGTGCCGGTACAGATCACGTCGCCGGGCAGCAGCGTCATGAAGCGCGAGACATAGCTGACGATTTCGGCGCAGGAAAAGATCATGTCGGCCGTCGTCGAGTCCTGCATGCGTTCGCCATTGACGTCCAGCCACAGGCGCAGCGCCTGCGGGTCGGCAATCTCATCCCTGGTCACCAGCCAGGGGCCGATCGGGCCGAAACTGTCGCAGCCCTTGCCCTTGTCCCACTGGCCGCCACGTTCTAGCTGGAACGCGCGTTCCGAAACGTCGTGGAACACGCAGTAGCCGACGACGCGGTCGAGTGCCTCGGCCTCGGCCACATGGCGCGGCTCGCGGCCTATGACGATGCCAAGTTCGACTTCCCAGTCGAGCTTGGTGCTGCCGATGGGCATCACCACAGGATCATTGGGCCCGCTGATGCAGGTCGTGGCCTTCATGAACACGACCGGCTCGGCCGGAATCGGCATCTTTGCCTCGAGGGCGTGGGCGCGATAGTTTAGACCGATGCCGACGATCTTCGAAATGCCGGTGAAGGGCACGCCGAAACGCGGCCTGCCGGGCACCTTCGGCAAGCTGGCAGGATTCAGGGCGCGCAAACGCTTCCGGCCCGCGGCGGAGAATTCATTCCAGCCGATCCCGGCGACATGGCCGGAAAGATCGCGCAGCGTTCCGTCGGTGGCGATCAGGCCGGGTTTTTCGCGGCCCCTGGGGCCGTAGCGAACCAGTTTCATGGCGATTTCCGTTTGGTGACTTTTCAGGGTGCAGACTTCTGCTTCTTGCCGCGCCAGATGGCATCGGGTTGCTGCTCCAGAGTCTCCGCCAGCAACCGCACGGCGTCGGCGGCACGGGCGATCTCCTTCAGCGCGGCATTGAGGTTGTCTACCGTGGGTGATTCCTGTTCGGCCAGCTTGCGCACCGCGCCGGCGGCCCTGGCCAGTTCCTCGCTGGCCTGCGTCATGCCGGCGACCATGGGCGAACCGGATTTCGCCAGGTCGGCGACGCGATCGGCCGCAGTGTCGAGCTTGGCCAGCGCCGCCTGTGCGGCCAGCAACGCCTTGTTCATCTCGGCCAGGTTGTCGCGCACGTCTTTGAGGACCGGGCCGCCCTGAGCATTGAAGCGCCTGGCGAGCGATTCGAGGTGGCGCAGCATCGCGTCGAGGCGTCGCGGCAGATCCTGCGTCGCTTGTGCCGACATCAATTGCTTGACCGCGCTGCTGATCGCCGCTACATCGCTGAGGAACTGGTCCATCGGGAAACCCTCGAGTTTGCTGGTCAGTTCCTGCACCGCGGTGCGGATGGTCGGAATCTCGCTCTGCGCGGGATCGAGCGCGGCAAAGACTGCCGGCTTGTCCGGATGAAAGTCGAGGTCGACGTAAAGCTGGCCGGTAAGCAGGCTCTGCAGCCGCAGCCTTCCACGCAGGCCGCGCTCGATCAGTTGGCGGACGGTGGCGCGATCGCGCAGATCGATGTTTTCGCCACCGTGGGTTTGTACGACGTGGGGCTGCACTTCGATCGTGACCGGCACCAGAAATCGACGGCTCTGCGGGTCGAGGCCGAGCTGGATCTGCTTCACCGTGCCAACCTTGACACCGAGGAACACGACCGGTGCGCCGACCTGCAGGCCCTGCGCCGCTCCCTCGAAATACAGCACGTGCTGTCGCCGCTCGCCGAACCAGCCGCCGCCGGCCAGCAGCAGCGTGGCGACGATTGCCAGCGCCAGGGCGCCGAGGACAAAGGCGCCGATAAGGGTGGGGTTCGCTCTGCGGCTCATGGAACTACCATCCCCCCATCCCCTATCCCACTGCCGGCTTTGCATAGCCGGCCGGCTGCGGCAGCGCGGAGCAGTGCTCCGCGAAACCCTGCCTTCGCCCCAAGGCAGGGAGTGACGATGGTTCGCCGCTTTGCGGCTCCATGGTTTGGCTGCGCCCCCCTGGGGGCGGCCCGGCGGGGAGCGCTCATGTCGTTCCCCCTCGCGTCAGGAAGTGACGCACCTTGGGGTGCCCGTTCTTCAATGCATCCTGCGGATGCCCGGTGGCGATCATGGTGTGGCTGTCGGAATCGAGATAGATCGAATTGTTGCCGATAGTGAGGATGCTGGCCAGTTCATGCGTGACGACGACGAAGGTGGTGCCGAGGCTGTCGCGCAGTTCCATGATCAGTTCGTCGAGGCGCCGCGCCGTCAGCGGATCGAGGCCGGAGGAGGGCTCGTCGATGACCAGGATGTCGGGATCGAGTGCCATGGCCCGCGCCAGGCCCGCGCGCTTCTTCATGCCGCCGCTGAGTTCGGCCGGGTACAGATCCTCGCAGCCGGCCAGTCCGACGAGCGCCAGCTTGAAGGCAACGATTTCGTCCACCCGGGCAGGCGGCAGGCCGGTGTATTCCGCAATCGGCAGCGCGACATTCTCGGCGAGTGTCAGCGAACTCCACAGCGCGCCACCCTGGAACAGGATGCCGAGCCGGCGCTTGAGTCTTTGCTGCTCTTCTTCTGCTGCATTCCAGAAATCCTCGCCGCTGTAAAGAACCGAGCCGGCCACCGGCCGCTGCAGGCCCACCAGGGCTCGCATCAGCGTGGTCTTGCCGCAGCCGTTGCCGCCCATGACGACGAAGATATCGCCCTTGTTCACCGTGAAATCGAGGCCGCGCTGAACGATGAAGTCGCCATAGGCCATGGAGAGATCGCGTACCTCGATGCGGGGTGTCGCGTACATGCCTTCAGATGCCCAACTGGTAATAAACGATGGTCATGATCGAGGCCGCGATCGTGATCAGCAGAATCGCGGTGACCACGGCCGAGGTCGCGGCATGGCCGACCGCCTCGGCGCTACGCCCGCATTGCATGCCGCGCAGGCAGCCGGCGAAGGCGATCATCGCGCCATACACCGTGCCCTTGGACAGGCCGACGGCGAACTGCTTGAACTCCAGCGCGCGCAAGGTTTCCGTGTAGTACTCGAAAACGCCGATGTCGAAGATGGTGACCGAGACCAGCAGGCCTGCGAGCATGCCGATGAAGCCCGAATACAGCGTCAGCAGCGGAACCATCAGCATCAGCGCCAGGATGCGCGGCAGCACCAGGAAGTCGATGGCCGAGATGCCGAGCACATTGTAGGCGTCGATCTCCTCGTTGACCTGCATGGTGCCGAGCTGGGCGGCAAAAGCGGCGCCGGTGCGGCCGGCGATGATGATGCCGGTCATCAGCGCGCCGACCTCGCGCACCATGCCGATCGCCACCAGGTCAGCGATGAAAATCTGCGCGCCGACCAGCATCAGCTGGTCGGCGCCGAGGTAGGCGAGGATCAATCCGACCAGAAAACTGATCACCGAGACGATGGGCAAGGCGCGCGGCCCGACTTCCTCGATTTCCAGCCACAGGTCTCGGGTGCGAAAGCGGGCGCGGCCGGAGATCAGCCGCAGCAGGGACATCACAACCTCGCCGAGAAACGCCAGCATTTGCGGCGCGCCGCGAAAGAACTCCAGGGTCGCCTCGCCGACCTGTGCGAACGGGTCCTGCGGACCGACAGGACGCCCGGCAAGCCTCTGTTCCGGAACGGCCGCTGCCATGGCCAGCAGGCGCCGTGCCCCCGGCGGCAGTCCGCTGTCGTCAATGGCGATGCCGCGCTCCGTACACGACCGGCCGATGCCGGCGACGAAGCTCAGCAGGCCGGAATCCCAATCGGCGAGTTGCTCAGCCTCGAAGCGAACCCGGCGCACCGAGGCGTCCAGGCTGTCATTCAGAGTTTCGGGCGCCGGCAACCCTTGGTCGATGCGCCAGCGTCCGCCGAGGCTGATGAACAAGGTGCCGGAGCTGTCGGCATCGCCGGGGCGCAGGTCGAGTTGCCACGCTGCAGCGCCGCGCATGGCTGTCGGACTTACTTCTTGCCGAAGCCGCCGAGCAGGGCCGCCACGGGGCGTTGTGGGCGCGTGGGGACCGGTTTTTCGGTCACGACGTCAACGCCTGCCGTCTTGCCGACATAGGGCTTGGTCGGATCGAAGTCGAGCTTGGGCAGGCGCGGGTCGAGCCTGGGCACGTGGGCTGCCGGGCTGGGTAACTCGCGGCCGGCCGGGCGGCTGCCTTCCAGGGTCAGCGCGCGATCGCGCTCGCGTGCCTTCTCGCGGGCACGTTCGAGGTGCTCGCGGCGGTGGCCGCGATTGCGCGGCGCGCTTTCGTGCACCGGGGCCAGCTCGGCGAAGCCGCTGATCTCGACGCGTTCGATCTTGCGCTTGATCAGCTTTTCGATGTCGCCCAGGCGCTGGCTTTCCTCCGGCGCGAACAGCGAGGTGGCGTTGCCGAGCTTGCCGGCGCGGCCGGTGCGGCCGATGCGATGGATATAGTCCTCGGCCGTATGCGGCAATTCATAGTTGATGACGTGCGGCAGGTCGTCGATGTCGAGGCCGCGCGCGGCGACGTCCGTGGCGACCAGGACGCGGATTTTGCCCGACTTGAAGCCTTCCAGCGCTTCGGTGCGCTGCTGCTGGCTCTTGTCGCCGTGAATGGCGTCGGCGGCGATGCCCTGGCGTTCGAGGTAGACGGCCAGGCGGCTGGCGCCGAACTTGGTGCCGACGAAGACCAGCACCTGTTTGGCATTTTCCTCGTCGTGCGTCAGCAGATGCACCAGCAGGCTACGCTTGAGGTCGGACGCCACAGGGTAGACACGGTGGGTAACGGTTTCTGTCACCATGTTGCGTCGCGCGACCTCGATCAATTGCGGCGCCTTCAGCATGCTGTCGGCGAGATTCTTGATCTCGTTGGAGAAGGTGGCCGAGAACAGCAGGCTCTGGCGCTCTTTCGGCAGCATCGCGAGGATGCGCTTGATGTCGGGGATGAAGCCCATGTCCAGCATGCGGTCGGCTTCATCGAGCACCAGCACTTCGACGAAACTGAAGCTGACGCTCTTTTGCTGCACGTGATCGAGCAGCCGGCCCGGAGTGGCGACGACGATCTCGCGACCTTCGCGCAGTTCGGCGATCTGCGGTCGAATGTCGACGCCGCCATAGATGCACACCGAGCGCAGCGGCAGGTGCTTGCTGTAGGTGACGACGCTTTCATGCACCTGCATCGCCAGCTCGCGCGTCGGCGCCAGGATCAGCGCGCGCACGGGATGGCGGGCCGGCGAGGGCGAACTGCTGGCATGGCGCGCCAGGCGCGGCAGTAGCGGCAGGGTGAAGCCGGCCGTCTTGCCTGTGCCGGTCTGGGCGCCGCCCATGACGTCCTTGCCGGCCATGATGATAGGGATGGCCTGGCTCTGGATCGGCGTCGGATGGGTGTAGCCGGCGTCCTTGATGGCGCGCAGCAATTCTGGCAGAAGCCCGAGTTGGTCGAAAGTCGGCGCTGGCAGGACGGCGGCATTGCCGTCCGTGGGCGTGGAATGGGAAATAGCGTCTGTGGTCGTGTTCAATTGAACTCCTGAATCGGCCTGCCCCATGCGGGGAACCGGTTCAGGCGGCGAAGCGCTTGAGGGAAATGCGGCGGAATGCCGAATCGGGCGCCAACCGGCAGGGCGCGCAAGCCACGTATTGTATTACAGGCGGGGATGCCCGCGACGGAGTGTGTCGGGCCCATCGGCGCCATAGAATAGCGCTCCAGTGGTCGAAAAAGAAAGGTCGGCAATGCAATACACCGTGCTCGGCAACAGCGATCTCAAGGTGTCGCGGGTCTGTCTCGGCACCATGACATTCGGCACCCAGAACAGCGAGGCGGACGCCCACCAGCAGCTCGACCTTGCGCTGGCCCGGGGCATCAACTTCATCGACACGGCGGAGATGTATTCGGTTCCGCCGGATGCCGAAAGCTATGGCAAGACAGAGACCTACATCGGCAGCTGGCTAAAACGCCAGGCGCGCGACAGGATCGTCCTCGCCACCAAGATATCCGGCCCAGGTCGCAGCGTGAAGTGGATCAGGAACGGTGATCTGGCGTTCAACCGGAAGAACATCCGCGCTGCCATTGACGGATCGCTGGGGCGCCTGCACACCGACTACGTGGACTTGTATCAGTTGCACTGGCCGGATCGCAACACGCCGGTTTTCGGTCAGTACCAGTTCGACCCCGAAAAGGAGCGCGACTTCGTTCCGATCGAGGAAACGCTTTCGGCGCTGGCCGAACTCGTCAAGGAGGGCCGCGTGCGCCATATCGGCTTGTCCAATGAGACGCCCTGGGGCGTGATGCAGTTTCTCCATCTGGCGGAAAAGCACGGTCTGCCGCGTGTGGTTTCGGTACAGAACGCCTACAGCCTGCTCAACCGCACCTGGGAAACGGGGCTGGCCGAGATCGGCTTTCGCGAAAACGTGAGCCTGCTGGCCTATTCGCCGCTGGCATTCGGCTTGCTGTCGGGCAAGTATGTGGCCGATCCGCGGGCCAGTGGGCGCTTGACCTTGTTCAAGGGCTTCGCCCAGCGCTACTCGAAGGTCAATGTGCAGCCGGCGGTTGCAGCCTATGTCGAACTGGCACGGGCGCATGGCCTGACGCCGGTGCAACTCGCACTGGGCTTTGCCGCTTCACGCAAGTTTGTCGCCAGCACGATCATCGGCGCCACGATGCTGGAGCAGTTGCGCGAAGATATCTCTGCCTGTGAGGCGCCACTCGCGGATGAAGTCTTGCAGCAGATTGAGGCGCTGCATCTGCGTTACTGCAATCCGGCGCCCTGAGCCGCCGGCAGCGGATTACTTCTTTGCCGCGACCCTGGAAGCGCTGGCCTTGAGGACTGCCATCAGGTCATACAATTGGCTGCGCTGCTTCTCGTCCATTTCGGCGAACAGGTCGACCACCCAGGTTTCATGGGCCTCGGCCATCTTGCGGAAGCTGCGGCGTCCTTCCGGTGTCAGCTTGACGATGTAGGCACGGCGGTCCTTCGGACTGTCTTCCCGCACCACCAGTTTTTCGGCCACGAGTTGATCGGTAATCCCGGTCACGTTGCCGCCAGTCACCATCATGCGCTTGGACAGTTCGCCCATCTTGAGGCCTTGCGGAGAGCGTTCCAGTTGGGCCATCAAGTCGAAGCGCGGCAGCGTGATGCCGAACTCGGCACGCAAGCGCGAGCGGATGTGGTTCTCGATAAGATTGGTACAGGCCAGCGTGCGCAACCATAGCCGCAAGTCAGGTGCGTGTTCCGAGGTGGCGCGTGTTTCGGTGTCGGAAGCGGCGGAGGCGGATTTTTTTGACATGGGAATATGGCGCCGGCGTGCGCAGCCTGATTAATATATCGATGTCTAAAATATCAAAAGACGTGGGTTTCCGCAACCGATATCAAGACCGGAGCTGGCGTAGGCCATGCGGATTCAGCTGGATTCAGGGGAAATCCGGATTGAACACCGCACGCAAGACCGTCTGCGTCACCCCGTCGCGCTCCCGGCTGGCAAACCACCAGACTCCGCCTTTCTTTACCGGCCAGTCCGCTTCCTTGCCCCCGAGCAGCAGGGCCGCGACGCGTCCCAGAGTCGGTTGATGCCCGACGACCAGCACTGCGCCACCCAGGTCGGGCCAGCCGACAACTGACAGCACATCTTTTACTGAAGCGCCGACGCCGAGCATGGGTTCGATTTCGTAGGGCAATTCCAGCGCGTGTACGGTTTGCTGGGTGCGTTCGGTCGGGCTGACAAGAATCTTCCGTTTTCGGGGCAGATTCTGCCGCAGCCATTGCGCAACTTTTCTCGCCTGCTTTTCGCCGCGTGCGCTGAGCCGGCGCTTGCTGTCCGGAAGCTTGCCGTCGCCGTCCTCGGCTTCGGCATGACGCCAGAGTATCAGTTCCATCAGTATGCCTCCTCCCTTATGCGCTCGATCATGCGATGTCTTTTTTGCAAGCAGGTTAAGCGCCTGCAAGCCGCGGCAGACGCAGGCGGGCCAGGGCGGCCAGTTCGGGCGTGATGCGCTTCAGCAATCCGGCGTACCGCGGGCCGTGCCAGTCGCCGATCAGCGTCACCGCCTGGCGCAGCCTGGGGTCGTCTCCGGCACAGTCGACCAGTATGGCGCCGGCATTGGCCAGGTCATTGAGTTGGCCCAGTGTGTCCTGCAGGGACGTGAGCTGTTTCAGTAGGTGATTCGAGTCGGCCGCTCGTGCCAGAGGGGCAAAGAATTCGAGTGCATAGCGCAGCCGTTTGACACCAATCCGCAGGGCGTGCAGCGCCGCAGGGTCGTCCATATGCGCCGCCATGGCCAGTCGCCGCACCTTCTTGCGCAGGTGTCGCAGTCGTTCGGAAGCGAAGTTGTTCAGCGTGACCATGGCCTGGTCTGAAGCCTGTTCGGCGTGCAAGGACTCGAGTGCGGTCAGCAACATGCGCCCGTAGTCAGGTTTGGCGAGCGAGGCAATCGCCTGCGCGCGCGCCATATAGCAACGATTGGTGATATCGCTTGCCAGCGCAGGCAGTCGCGGTTCATCGGGCAGGGCGGCCAGCACCGGATTGACAATTTCCGCCAGCAATACGTCGAGATCGCGTGTGCGGCCCAATTGCACCATCAAGGCGGAAAGCGGAGCGTGCAGCGGTTTGGCAAGATTGTGCGGCAGCACCGGGGCAAAAAGGCGCAAGGCGGCGCGCAGCCGACGCGTGGCGACGCGCATCTGGTGTATGTATTCCGGATCATCGCTGCCCAAGGCGCCGGGATGATTCTGTTGCAGGTGTTCGAGGCATGACATGGCAATGCGGCGAAAAGCCTCGAACGGTGTCATCGCCGCGGACAGCGCAACGACTTGCGACTTGAATGGCGCCGGCGGCGCTCCGACATGCAGGCGATAGCCGCGCTCTGCCTTGGACCATACCGATGGCGTCAGGGCTGCCCGCTGCGCGAGTTGGGCGGCCAGGCCGAAGACCGCATGCACAGGCGCGCCTTCGAGTTCCAGTTCCACTTCGGAGATGGCTTCGCGGCGGCCGTCGGCAATGATCCAGCCCCGATCCAGGGTCAGCAGCACGACACCGGGCGCAGCGGAAAACTTCCAGGTGATGCGCCGAAAGCGGGTCTCGCAGATGGGAACGATACGAGCCAGCAGTTTGGGTCGCTGCAACCACTCGCGCGTGGAAGGATCCTCGATGTGCGAGAAATCGAAATGGCCGGTGTAGGGTACTTCCCATTCGGGCCGGCTGGAGAGGCCGGCCGCCGAACTTCCGGCCAGCTTGACGGTTTGCAGCCAGTTGCGTCCCTTGCGACGCAGACGCAGGGCAATGCCACGGCGGCGCAGTGAAAGATCTGCCGTGTCGTAATAGATGTTGTCGAGGGAAGCAACGTGGCGATCGATGGCCTGCCTGAGCAGTGGATGACGCAGGAATCGCGTCTGATGGTCTTCTGCGAGCGCCAGCTTGAGTTCGACTTCTTCAGCCATCGGTTCCCCGGTCACTCGTAGCGCAGCGCTTCGATCGGCAGCAGGCGCGAGGCCTTCTGTGCCGGATAGTAGCCAAAAAATACGCCGATTGCAGCGGCAAAGCCCGCCGCGAGCACGATCGAACTGCCCGACAGTTCGGTACGCCATCCGGCGAGTTCGGCAATCGCCATGGCGCCGCCGACGCCGAGCAGGATGCCGATGGCGCCGCCGATCAGCGACAGGGTAATCGCCTCGACCAGGAACTGGGTCAGGATGTCCCGCGCGCGCGCGCCGACGGCCATGCGCAGCCCGATCTCGCGCGTGCGCTCGGTGACCGAGACCAGCATGATGTTCATGATGCCGATGCCGCCCACCAGCAGTGAAACGGAGGCGACGGCCGCCAGCAGCAGCGACATCACTTTCGAGGAGGCTTCCTGGGCCTGGAGAATCTCCGACAGATTGCGCACAAAAAAGTCGTCATCCTGCCCCGCTTGCAGGCGATGGCGCTGGCGCAGCAATTCGCGCATGCGCTGGTCGGCATCGTTCATGTCGGCGCCCTGGCGCACCTTGACCATGATCGACGAAACGCTGCGCGACTTGGCCTGCGCCGCACCGAGGACGCGCTTCCTGGCGGTACTGATGGGCATCAGGATCAGGTCGTCCTGATCCTGTCCGGTCATGCTCTGGCCTTTGCGCTCCAGCAGGCCGATTACCGTCAGAGGCACCTTGCGCACGCGGATCACCTGGTCGATCGGGCTGGCGTCGCCGAAGAGATTCTTTGCCACGGTCTGTCCGATCAGGACGACCTTGCCCGCCCCCGACATTTCCGCCGCTTCGAAGCCGCGCCCTTCGGCAATGGCCCACTCGCGCACCTCGAGGTAGTCGGGCGTGATGCCATAGAAAATGGTCGACCAGTTGGTGTTGCCCCACACGACTTGCCCGGTGCCGCGCAGTGTCGGTGCGGCCGCCTGGATTTCCTCGATCTCGCGGCTGATGGCATAGGCGGCGTCCTCGAAGATCGTCGGCTGTGTGCCGGTACCGCCACGCGCGCCGCCCGAGGTCATAGAGCCCGACAACACCATGATGATGTTGGAACCGAGGCTGCGGATCTGCTCCTCGACGCGTGCTTGTGCACCGCCGCCAACGGCAATCATGACGATGACCGCGGCGACGCCGATGATGATGCCGAGCATGGTCAATGCCGAGCGCATCTTGTTCACGCGCAGTGCGAGCAGGGCGATGCGTAGTGTTGCGGTGAAGTTCACGGGCCTTCCCCCCATACCCCTTCCCGAGGAAGGGGGTGATCATGTTTCGGCCGAGCGGGGCTCGACCTCCAGGGTACTGGCTGGCGTCCGCTTGGGGCGGCCCTGCGCCGGACCCTCATTGCATCAGTGCCGCAGCGTCGTTGGCGACGTTGGGCTTGTCTTCGATGACCTTGCCGTCGCGAAAGCTGATGATCCTTCCGGCGAAGTGGGCGACGTCGTGCTCGTGGGTCACCAGGACGATGGTGATGCCTTCGCGGTTGAGCTGCTGCAACAGCACCATGATCTCGACGCTGGTGCGAGAATCGAGGGCGCCGGTGGGTTCATCGGCGAGCACCAGTTGCGGATCATTCACCAGGGCGCGGGCAATTGCCACACGCTGTTGCTGGCCGCCCGAGAGTTGCGCCGGGTGATGGTCCATGCGTTCTGCCAGGCCGACCTGGGCGAGACGTCGTTCGGCGTGCCGTTTCCGTTCGGAGGGCGGTATCCCGCTGTAGAGCAGGGGCAGGCCGACATTGTCCAGCGCTGAAGTGCGGGCCAGCAAGTTGAAATGCTGGAAGACAAAACCGACCTTGCGATTGCGTACGCGCGCCAGTTCATCGCCGGTGAGTTGCGAAACTTCCTGCCCGCCCAGCCAGTAGCGGCCCCCGCTGGGGTGATCGAGGCAGCCCAGCAGGTTCATGAAGGTCGACTTGCCGGAACCTGAAGGGCCCATGACGGCGACAAATTCGCCAGTCGCGATTTCCAGGCTGACACCGCGCAGGGCCGGCACTACGTTGTTGCCCATGACGTAATCCTTGGTCAGTTCCTCGACCCGGATCAGCGCTTCCGCCATCGCGATCAGAACAGCCGCGGGCCGGGAATGCCGGCGGGTTTGCCGCTGTTCGCGGTTTGTTGGCCGACGATTACTTCACTGCCTTCCTTGATGTCGCCGGAGACGACCTCGGTCATGCTGCCGTCGGTCAGGCCGAGGCGCACATCGACAGGTTTTGGCTTGCCGTCTTCGCCGACAATCCAGACGCGTCCCGCACCGCCACCCCCACTGGCGCGCGCCGCCTGGGCCTCACCGGCCATCTCGTCATAGCGTTTCTTCTGCTCTGGCGTGAGAGTCGCCGCAACCCGTTCGCGGATTTCGGCACGATTGCGTTCCTGCGCCTTGCCCTTTTCCGCTTCAGGCAGGTCGCGCGCTGCCTGGTATTTCTCGCGCATGCTGTCGAATATGGCATCGACCTTGACCTGCTGATCAGCATCGAGTTTGAGTTCGGCAACCAGACGTTCGCGCTGCTGGGCAAGGCCACCACCGCCTGCGCCACCGCCACCCGAAGCGCCTGCAGCAGAAGGCGGCGCTGGCGACACGGCATTCGCAGCCTTCTTTTCGTCGTTGCCGCCGCTGCTGCCGGTAGCGGGGCGGAAACGCAACGCCGCGTTGGGTACCTTGAGCGCCTTGTCCTTCTGTGCGGTGATGATCCGCACGTTGGCGGTCATCCCCGGCAGCAGGGTGAGATCGGGATTGGCGGCAGAGATGACCACGGTGTAGGTGACGACATTCGACACCACGGTCGCCGCCTTGCGCACCTGGCGCACCTCGCCCTCGAATCTCCTGCCGGCGAAGGCATCGACCGTAAAGCCGGCTTTCTGCCCGACGCGAACGCGACCGACGTCGGCCTCGTCGATCGATGTTTCCACCTGCATGTCGGTCAGGTTCTTGGCGATGATGAACAGTTCCGGCGCCTGGAGGCTGGCGGCCACCGTCTGCCCCGGCTCGATGCTGCGCTTGACCACGATGCCATCCACCGGCGCCTTGATCGATGTACGTTCCAGATCGACGCGGGCAGCCGCCAATTGGGCCTCGCGCTGACGCACGACCGCCGCGCCGTTTTTTACCTGCGCTTCGGCCGAAGCCAGCGAGGCGCGGGCCGCATCCAGGGTGTTCTGCGCCGTGTCGCGCTCGGCCGGGGAGATGAAATTCTTCTCCACCAGGATTTTCTTGCGCTCGTAGTCGCGCTGGGCATTTGACAAATTGGCAGTGGCACGCGCCACTTCCGCCTGCTGCACACCCTGCCCGGCGCGGGCCGCGTCGAC
>VEPA01000260.1 GCA_012026675.1 Betaproteobacteria bacterium
AAGCTCGCGCTCCAGTGCGCGATCCATGCCCGGCGCGTCGGGCACTGCCTTGACCGTGAAGCCTTGCTCGGCGAGATAGCGCTCAAGCAGCTGGCGCAGGCGCAGGTCGTCATCGACGACAAGAATCTTGGTTTTGGTCTCGTTCATGGGCGCCAATCCTAGCCGGATCGTGCGCATCCTGCCAGCGGGCTTTACAAACGATTACAAAACCCGGCCATCCGCAACATTTGCCTTACGCACTTCCCCGAAAATGCAAGCGTGCCGAAAGAGCGGCAGCACCGAAGCGGCGTTAGAAGGCAACAGGAGGCAACCATGAAGGCATTGTTTTTCAGCATGGCACTGGGACTCGGACTGACGGTCTGGGGTGGCGAACCGCAGGCCGGCGTCGATCAGCTGATGGCGGCCGGCACGCTCGCAGGCGAGCAGATTTACAGTATCCTTCACTAATGGCATCGAAAGGACGGACGTGAAAGCGGGACGCTGCGCGAAGTGGGCGGCAATGGCGGCGGCCTTGCTGCTGTTGGCATTCGACGCTTCGGCCCAGGGACAGCAGCGTCCGCCGCCCGATCCCGGCGACGGTGCCGGCATGCAGCGCATGAACCAGGGCCAGCAGCGTCCGCCGCATCGGGGCGACGGCGGCGGCCCGCCGCCGGGCATGGGGCCTGCGGCGCATTCCGCACAGTTTGGGGCCGCGGACGCTGCCGCGCCGCGCGGCGGGCAAATGTCGAAGGAAGAACGGCGCCAGTTGCGACGCGATGTCCATGACGCGGGGCGGGACATTTATCCGGAGCGCAGGCGGGCCGGCTACCGCGAACCGCCCCAATAAGTTCGAACCGTCCCCGACAAAAGCCCCGGCGCAGTTTCCCGGGGCTTTTCTGTATGTCCCCGCGGCACGTGGGGACGGTATCCCCTGTCGGGACAGGCCGAGTCAACAGTCGGTGCCGGCGCTACGGCGTTCCTGAAGAGCCAGGCGCCGCTGCCGGCAACCGGTGTTTCCTTGCGCACTACTGAATACTGCCTTTACCGTAAAGAGAATACGGCTACCGCAGTATGTTCATTTGGGCATGTGCCGGATATTTTTGTGCGACTGGATATTCCGCTTCGCCTTCCTGAAATGCGAAGCACGGATTGCACAAGGATAATGGCCATGGGTGAGCAAGACTCGGCAGGACTGCAGCAAGGCGAATCGAAACGGGACATATTTGAAGTCGCCGCGACCTTTGAAAGGCGTGGCGATTACGGCACCCTGATACTTGATCGCCTGGGCAGGATTATCAGTTGCGGAACTCCCGTTGAGAGGTTATTCGGTGCGAACCGGATTCGCCTGGCCGGGCATCTGATTTCCGATTTTGTTGCCGGCCTGCTTCCCTGTGGAAATTCGCCGAGCTTCAACGCCAGGTATCTGGTCTATCTGTGCGCCGACGGCCGGTGGCGAAAATACGAGGCCACGGATGCCGCCGGCGATATGTTTGCCGTGGAACTCAACCTGACGCGCATGGCAACGGCGGATTCGGATCGTGAATTGTTCCTGCTGAATGTGCGGCGCCCCGAACCGGCCGACAGGACACTGGCGGCGCGACCGGGATAGAGGTCTTGACGATGGTGGAGACCTTGTCATGCGTCAATTGCCTGCGCTATTCCTGACCATCCACGATTGCAAAAGGAGGAGAAAATGAAATCGAGAAGTGAGACGTCCGTAAACACCAGGAAGGCCCCGCCCGCAAAGCCATTGCGCCGAGCACGCAAATCAGAGGCATCGTCAGGCGATTACGATTGCCCGCGAGAGCAAATGATTGCCGAGGCCGCCTATTTCCGTGCCGAGCGGCGCGGCTTTACGCCGGGCAACGAGATGTCCGACTGGCTCGCAGCCGAGGCGGACGTGGAAAGCATCCTGCATAGTCCGCAATAGCCGGCCGAAGGTCGGGTGTCGCGGCGAGCAAGATTTCAATTCTTTAACCAGGAGAATAATCATGGCCAACATTGCCCGTTTCGATCCCTTCAATGAACTGACCCGTCTCGATCCGTTCGGCGACTTCGACAACCTGTTCAAGGGCTTTGTCATGCGACCGGTGTTCCAGGGCGCGACTCCCGCTCCCCAGATGAAACTCGACGTCACCGAAGACGACAAGGCGTACACGATCAAGGCCGAAATTCCGGGCGTCAAGAAGGAGGACATCCATATTTCGGTGGATGGCAATCTGGTTTCGATCAGCGCCGAAGTGAAGAAGGAAACCGAGAAGAAAGAAGGCAAGAAAGTCGTTCACAGCGAACGCTACTTCGGTCAGGTGTCGCGCAGCTTCACGCTGGCCAAGGAAGTGGAACAGGCGACGTCCAGCGCCAAATATACGGACGGCGTGCTGGAGGCCGTGCTGCCCAAGAAGCAGGGCACGGAGGCAAAGCAGATTTCGGTGTCCTGAACTGCCGGCTTGTGGTTTCCTGACCGGGGATTCTGCCGTTTGCGGAATTCGAAGTGGCGGGGGCTGAAGGCATCCCATGGCCCTGCTCGAAATCACCGGCCTGGTATTCCGTGTGCCGGCGCGGCGACTGCTTGACGGCATCGACCTGAGCCTTGAGGGCGGCGAGATCCATGCCCTGGTCGGCACCAACGGCACGGGCAAGAGCACGCTGGCCTACTTGGTCATGGGCTGCGAGGGTTATCGCCCTGATCGGGGCGAGATCCGTTTCGACGGGAGCCGAATCGATGGATTGCCGCTGTTCGAGCGCGCGCGCCTGGGCATTTCCCTGGCATGGCAGGAACCGGCCCGGTTCGAAGGCCTGTCGGTACGCGATTACCTGAGCCTGGGTCGCAACCGGGCGGATGCGGCGGATTGCCTGCACCGGGTGGGCCTGTCGCCGGCGGACTACCTGGAGCGCAAGGTGGACAAGACGCTCAGCGGCGGCGAGCGCAAGCGCATCGAACTGGCGTCGGTGCTGGCCCTGGCGCCGCGCCTGGTGATCCTCGATGAGCCGACTGCAGGCATCGACCTGCTGTCGATCCGCGAGATCATCAACGTGATCGGCAGTTTCAAGCGACAGGGCAGCGCCGTGCTGCTGATTACCCATCGCGAGGAAGTCACCCGCATCGCCGACCGCGCCTCGCAGCTCTGCGGCGGCCGCATCGTCTGCAGCGGCGATCCCGGATCGGTGGCGGCCAATTACATGGGTCGCGCATGCCGGCGCTGCGACGGCATGGAGTGCCACGATGAGTGAACTGGACAGGCTGATGCGGGCGCTCGATGAGCGTGGCCTGGATCGTGCGGTCATGGCCGACACGGGAACCGCGCACCTGATGGCCAGCGGCCAGAACCTGCTCAGCCGGCGCGAGGTTCCGGGCCTGGAACTCGATGCCAGGGAAACCGGCGAGGGAATCGTTGCGCGCATCCGGGTCGCCCGCGATGCGCACATCGGGCAGCCGCTGCACCTGTGCTTCGGCGTGCTGCCGGCCGAAGGGCGGCAGCACATCGACCTGGATCTGGTGCTCGAGGAAGGCGCGACCCTGGACATCGTTGCGCATTGCTTCTTCCCCAACGCCGAAAGGGTCGAGCACCTCATGGATGCCAGCGTCGAACTCGGCCCGCGCTCCCGACTCGACTACACGGAAGCGCATTTTCATGGACCCCACGGCGGCATCAGCGTGGTGCCGCGGGCGACGGTGAAGGTCGGCCGGCAGGCCTTCTACCGCTCCGACTTCTCTCTGACCACCGGCCGCGTCGGCCGCCTCGACATCGATTACGAGATCGACGTCATGGAGGATGCGGTGACGGAGCTCACGGCCCGGGTGTTCGGCCGCGGCAGCGATACCCTGCGCATCCGCGAACGGCTGGTGCTGGCAGGGCGCGGTGCGCGCGGCCTGATCAAGACCCGTGTCGCGCTGGCGGATGAGGCCACGGCCGAAATCATCGGCATCGGCGAAGGCAATGCGGAAGGCGCGCGCGGCCACATCGATTGCATGGAAATCGTCAGGGACAGGGCGGTGGCCAGTGCCCAGCCCGTGGTCAAGGTGACCCACCCGCTGGCCAAGATCACCCACGAGGCGGCGATCGGCAGCGTCGCCCACCACCAGCTGGAAACCCTCATGGCGCACGGATTGTCGCCCGAGCAGGCGGTCGACCTGATCGTCGGCGGCCTGCTGCGGCGCGATGAAGCCCCCAGCGTCGTCAAACTCCGGCCGGCAGCGGCGGCAGTGATGGCGCCGGGACGTCGCTGAACGGGCTCAGGTCACCGGAATGGCGTGCGACTTTTCTCCGTTCGCCTTGGGCAGACGCACCGTCATCACGCCGTTCTTGAAGCTTGCCTTGGCCTTGTCGGCGAAGCCGTTGCGCGGCAGGGCTATGGTGCGCTGGAACGAACCATAGGCGCGTTCCATGACGTGGTAGGTGCTGTCACGACTTGAACGTTCGGCGTGCTTCTCGCCGCTGACATAGAGCACATTGCCGTCGACCGTAATCTGGCAGTCCTCCTTCTGCATGCCGGGCAGTTCAAGGCGCACCACGATTTCCTTCTCGGTCTCTTCAACCTCTCCGGCCAGCAGGCTCCAGCGCGGGAAGGGCGCCAGCAGCGAGCCCTTGGGATGCTGCTCCTCCTTGCCATGGACGAACTGTGTCAGCGCATCGCTGCTGCGGCTGAACATTTCCCGCCAGCCTTCCAGGAGGGTGTCCCAGGCGCGGCCGATTTCATGTCCGAACTTCCTTCCGGACTGCTTCAATGTATCCAGCATGATGACTCTCCTTGATTGGTGTGACGTTCAGTCGATGTTTCATGTTCCCTGCAGATCCGCCTGGCCGGCATGGAGAAACCAGCGATCGAGCACGACATGGCGGGTCAGCCAGCGGCTGCGCAGCAACAGGCGTCCCAGACCCTTGCGCAGGGTTCCGGCTTCACGGCCCGCCGCGCCGTTAGGTAGAACGCCGTAGCGTGCCGACAATTGCTCCCGGTAGGTCGACAGCCGTTCCCTGCGATAGTCGCCGGCTGCCTGCAGTACCGTCGCCGCGGCCATCAGGCCGGATTCGATCGCGGGGCGGATTCCCTCGCCGCTGCGCGGACAGGCCAGTCCGGCGGCATCGCCGACCAGCAGCACGCCGTCGTCCAGCAGTTTTCGGTCCGATCGTCCATAGAGCAGATAGGCGTGGCCATGAAAGCGGTCGGGAATGTCCGACGGGATGCGGCCGTCCTGCTGAAGTAAGCGGCAAAAGCGTTCAAGTGCCTCGCTCAGGTGGTGTGCCCGCTCCATGCCGAGTCCGATGTTCAGAAACCGGCCCTTGCGTATGCACCAGCCGTAGCCCGAGAGATCCTCGCAGAAGTACAGTTCCGGCATCTCCGGCTTGACCTGGCAGGCGGCAATCTGTCCCGCATCCATCTTGAATTCGATTTCCTTCGCTGCCACCGCCGTCTCGCCAGCGCCGACTTTCGCGCCAAGGTGGCGAGCGACCGGGCAGAAGTGGCCGCCGGCGCCAATCAGCAGCGGCGTGCTGACGGCATCGTTGATCACCCAGCGGCTGCCTTCCCGGCGCAGGGACACCAGCGGCTGGCCGAGGACGAGGCGGGCATCCGTGCGCTGCAGCAGGTAGTCGTCGAACTCGCAACGGCGAATGCCGTAGCTGACGGTGTCCGGATACTTGCAGGTCAACTGCCGGTCGTCGATCAGGCCGGTGCGGAAGGCGCGGATCGGTTGCAGGGTGCGATGCTGCGCATAGGCGCGCGGGTCGATTTCCAGGGTGCGCAGCACGGCCGGCGTGATCCAGCCGGCGCAGACCTTGTCGCGGGGGAATTCCGCCTTGTCCATGACCATCACGTCCAGACCCTGACGCCGCAGTTGGCGGGCGCAGGAAGAGCCCGCAGGGCCACCGCCGATGATCAGCGCATCACAGGTTTCCATGATGCTTCAGGGGGAATCCCGGGTCCAGGGAATGCGGTTGTCGCGCGAGCGGGCGAACAGCACCTGGAACAATTGCATGTTGCCGGCGCGGAAGGCGGCGAGCGAGCCGGCCAGGTACAGCCGCCAGGTACGCGCCACGGCCGGAGTGAACATGGTCTCGACCATCGGGGCGGCAGCCTCGAAGCGTTGCAGCCAGTGTTCCAGCGTCCTCGCGTAGTGCAGGCGCAGATTTTCCACGTCGAGGACGGAAAAGCCGCAGGGTTCGAAAATGTTCATCATCTGCGACAGACTGGGCGGACAGGCCGCAGGAAAGATATGGCGTTCGGTCCAGGCGTCCAGGGCTTGCGGGTAGTCGCGACCGATGGAATGGATCAGGCCGCGTCCGTGTTCGGCCAGGACCCCGTCGATCACGCGACCGAGTTCCTCGTAGCGTTCGGGTCCCACGTGTTCCAGCATGCCGACGGAGACGAAGGCGTCGAACTTGCCGCGCGCATTGCGGTAGTCGTCCTCGATAAATTCGACTTGGTCGCCGAAGCCCTCGCGCCGGGCGCGTTCGCGTGCAAAGGCAATCTGCTCGCGGGAGATGTTGTAGGCCTGCACGGAAACGTCGTGATGCCTGGCCATGTGCAGCGCCATGGCCCCCCAGCCGCAACCGGCCTCGATGACTTTTTCGCCGGGCTTCAGGCGCAGCTTGCGACAGATGTGCTGCATTTTCGCCAGCTGGGCGCTTTCCAGGTCCATGGCCGGCGTCGGGAAATAGGCGCAGGTATAGATCATTTCCCGGTCGAGCCAAAGCTTGTAGAAATCATTGCCGAAATCATAGTGATGACGGATGTTGTGGCGCGCCTGTCGCAACGAGCGACGCTGTGCATCGAGCACCGCGCCGAGCCGCATACGCTTGTCGGTGACCCCATCTTCTCGGGGCAGGGCGCGATAAACGCGTTCCAGGAGTTCGGCGAGGTCACCGTGCACGTCGATGCGGCGGGAGGCATACATTTCACCGAAATTCAGGTCCGGTTTGGCCACCAGCCTGAGCAGGGCGCCCATGTCATGGATGAGGATCCGCCCTGATTTCGCATCCGCGTCGCGCGGGACCGCGGTTCCGTTCCACAGCACGAACTGGATGGCCGGATTGCCGATGGATTCGAGCACGCGCGTCAGCAGAAAAGTCGCGAGGGCCGACGCTGCGGGTTCCAGAGTGGGTCTGGATGAACGCACCATTACATCTTCGCTAAAGGCGGATTTCCCGGTGATCGGATTGCCCGCTGGATTGGTATGTTCTTGGCTCATTTGTCCGGCCCGTCCATTTCCTGCGGCTTGCCCTGCCGACGATGAATCGCCACCAACTGTCGAGAGGCAGGCCATCGAAGCGCACACGCTGCAACGATAGGCATTCCGAATCGCGCTGGATATACCCTGAAGTATGTATTGTTCATACTGCCGCAAAGGTAGTGTCGGCGGACCTTCGCGGAGGCACGGTGCGATTGCCAGAGAAGTACCACGTTAGGGGTATGCGAAATACTCTTGCGCGGGTATTTGCAGTCCTGCACGGCCAGCCTAAGGTGGTTTCCGGGGACAGGGCAAGTGATGATTTGATGGATGCGGTTGCGCGAGGCTGATCGTGCCGGACAGGAACGGAAAAGCAGAAAGGAATTCGAGTCATGAAACCAATCGGACTCGCGACTGCCCTTTTTATGGTCGTACTGTCGGCTGTCTTTTCCGCCACCGCAGCAGAAGGCGGCGCGTTGCGCCCTGATGCCGGGAAGGAGAATCTCGTGCCACTGACACTTGGCTCGGCATCGTTTCCGCCCAAGGGCATGATTCCACCACGGCATACCTGCGATGGCGCGGATATCTCGCCGCAACTTGCATGGGCCGGATTGCCTGCCGGGACCCAAAGTCTGGTCCTGATCGTCGATGATCCGGACGCGCCCGATCCTGCGGCGCCGGCGATGACCTGGGTGCACTGGGTTCTCTACAACCTTCCTCCCTCCGCGACTGGCCTGGGCGAAGGCGTCAAGGTCGGCAATCTGCCGCCGGGAACGCGGCTGGGCCTCAACGACTGGCAGCGCACCGGTTATGGCGGGCCCTGTCCGCCCATCGGCAAGCATCGCTACGTGCATAAGCTTTACGCCCTGGATGTCCTGCTGCCCGACCTGAAGCAGCCGACCAAGGCCCGGCTGGAGCAGGCCATGCAGGGCCATGTTCTGGCTCGCGCCGAACTGGTCGGCTACTACCAGCGGCAGCGCTGAGCCGGCGACAGCTAGTGGCAGCCGCTCATGAATCCCCGACTGCAGGCAGGTGACGCACTGCTGATCATCGACGTGTAGCGAGCCTGAGATGCCTGTGCACAACGCCGAGATTGCTGCGGTTTTCACCGAGATGGCGGACCTGCTGGATTTGCAGCAGGCCAATCCGTTTCGCATCCGTGCCTACCGCAATGCCGCGCGCATGGTGGGCGAAATGGGCAGGGAAGTGCGGGCCATGGTCGAGCGTGGCGAGGACCTGACGGAACTGCCGGGCATCGGCGATGACCTGGCGGGGAAGATGCGCGAGATCGTCGATTCCGGCACCTGTCGCGCCCTGCAAAAGCTGCAAGGCGAGTTGCCGCCGGCGATCACCGAACTGCTGCATGTACCGGGGCTGGGACCTAAACGCGTGCGCATGCTCTGGCATGAACTTGAGGTACAGACGCCAGAGCAGGTCGCGCGCGCCGCTCGCGACGGCCGCATCCGCGACCTGCCGGGCTTCGGCGCCAGGACCGAGGCCAATATCCTGCAGGCGATCGAGGCGCACCTGTCCAAGGCGCGCCGCATCAAGCTGGCGACCGCGGCGCAGTATGCGGGGTCGCTGGTGACCTGGCTCTCCGCCACGCGCGGCGTGAGTCGGGTCGAGGTGGCCGGCAGCTACCGCCGCTGCCGCGAGACGGTCGGCGACCTCGACATCCTGGTCATTGCCGCTGCCGACAGCCCGGTCATGGCGCGCTTCGTCGCCTACGACGAGGTGGCCGAGGTGCTGTCGCAGGGGTCAACGCGCGCCAGCGTGGTGCTGAAAAGCGGCCTGCAGGTCGATCTGCGCGTGGTCGATGAGGCCTCGTACGGCGCGGCCCTGTGCTATTTCACCGGCTCGAAGGCACACAACATCGCGCTGCGTCGCCAGGCCCAGGAACTGGGCCTCAAGCTCAACGAGTACGGGGTCTTCCGCGGCCGCGAGCGCATCGCCGGTGCCGACGAGGAATCCGTGTACCGCGCTCTCGGCCTGCCTTTCATCGCCCCCGAACTGCGCGAGGATCGCGGCGAGATCGCCGCGGCACGGGCCGGGCGGTTGCCGCCGCTGGTGCAGCTGGCCGCCCTGCGCGGCGACCTGCACGCGCACACCACGGCCACCGACGGCCACCACACGCTGGAACAGATGGCACTGGCAGCGAAGGCACTGGGTTTGTCCTACCTCGCCATCACCGAACATTCGCGGCGCCTGGCCATGGCCCGCGGCCTCGACCCGCGCCGGCTCGCCGAACAATGCGACGAAATCGACCGCCTGAACCCGAAGCTGGAAGGCATCGTGCTGCTGAAAGGCATCGAGGTGGACATCCTCGAGGACGGCAGCCTCGACCTGCCCGATGCTTCGCTGGCCCGGCTCGACCTGGTCATCGGCGCCGTGCACAGCCGCTTCGACCTGCCGCGGGTACGACAGACCGAGCGCATCCTGCGCGCCATGGACAACCCGTACTTCACGCTGCTGGCGCATCCCACCGGCCGCGTCATCGAGAGCCGCGAGCCCTACGACGTCGACATGTTGCGCGTGATCCGCCATGCCCGGCAACGCGGCTGCTTCCTCGAACTGAATGCCCACCCTGAACGCCTCGACCTGCTCGACAGCCATTGCATCATGGCGAAGGAGGAGGGCGTGCTGGTCGCGATCAACTCGGACGCCCATGCCCGCGAGGACCTCGCCCACCTGCGCCTGGGCATCGGCCAGGCGCGGCGCGGCTGGCTGGCGGCGGCGGATGTGCTCAACACGCGGCCACTGCCCGAATTGCGGCGCCTGCTGGCCGGAGCCCGGCAATGAACTGGGAGACCTTCGCCCATGAGGCCGACATCGGCGTGCGCGGCACCGGCAGAACCCTCGCCGAAGCCTTTGCCGGCGCGGCGACGGCGATGACGGCGGCGATCTGCGATCCGGCGAAAGTCGGCTCCGGCGAGACGGTGAAAATTGCATGCGCGGCACCGGACGAAGAGATGTTGCTGGTGGATTGGCTCAATGCGCTGGTCTTTGAAATGGCGACGCGGCGCATGCTGTTCTCGCACTTCGACGTAACCATGGAAAACCATCATTTGACGGCAACCGCGTGGGGCGAGCCGCTCGATATCGCCAGGCACCAGCCTGCCACAGAAGTCAAGGGCGCAACATTTTGCGAACTGGTGGTGCGGCGCGAGCCCGACGGGCGCTGGCTGGCGCAGTGCGTCGTCGATGTTTGAGGGCAGCGTGGATCTGAAGAGTCTCAGGCAGCGCGGGGAATTCGAATGGGAACTGCCCATGGCCGATGCCATGCGCGTGCCGGGCGTCATCTTCGGCTCGCGCGAACTGGTCGCCGCCATGGACGAAAAGGTGCGCGAGCAGGTCGCCAACGTCGCCGGCCTGCCGGGCATCGTCGAGGCTTCCTACGCGATGCCCGACGCGCATTGGGGCTACGGTTTCCCGATCGGCGGCATCGCCGCCTTCGATGCCGACGCGGGCGGGGTGGTCTCGGCAGGCGGCGTCGGCTTCGACATTTCCTGCGGCGTGCGCACGCTGCATACCGGTTTGAAACTCGCCGACGTCGAAGCGCACAAGGCGCGTCTGGCCGACCGCCTGTTTGCCCGCATCCCCGCCGGCATTGGCAGCACCGGCGGCATCCGCCTCGACGCGGCCGGCATGGCGGCGATGCTCAAGGGCGGCGCGCGCTGGGCCGTCGGCGAGGGCTACGGCCTGGATGCCGACCTCCTGCGCATGGAGGAATTCGGCTGTGTCGCCGGCGCCGACCCCGGCGCGGTGTCAGAGCAGGCCAAAAAGCGCCAGCGCGACGAGATGGGCACGCTGGGATCGGGCAATCATTACCTCGAGGTGCAGGTCGTCAGCGAACTCTTGGACGAGGCGGCCGCGCGAACCTTCGGCCTGGCCGCCGGCGACGTCGTGGTGAGCCTGCATTGCGGCTCGCGCGGCCTCGGGCACCAGATCGGCGCCGATTTCCTGCGCGAGATGGTCCTCGCCGCGCCGGCGGCAGGTCTCGCCCTGCCGGATCGCGAACTAGCCTGCGCGCCGCTGAAGTCATCGCTGGGCCAGCGCTATCTGGGCGCCATGCGAGCGGCCATCAACTGTGCGCTGGCCAACCGCCAGATCATCACCCATCTGGCGCGGCAGGCTTTCGCCGAGGTGTTTCCCGGCGTGGAATTGCCGCTGCTCTACGATGTCTCGCACAACACCTGCAAGGAAGAAGCGCACACGGTGGACGGCGTCCGGCGCCGGCTGTTCGTGCATCGCAAGGGAGCGACGCGGGCCTTCGGGCCGGGGCACCTCGAACTGCCGCGCGAATATCAGCACGTCGGCCAGCCGGTGCTGATCGGCGGCAGCATGGGTACCGCATCCTATGTGCTCGCCGGTGCCGCCGCAGCGGGAAGAAAAACCGGGGAGCACGCCTTCGGCTCGGCCTGTCACGGCGCCGGGCGGGCCATGAGCCGCCACGAGGCGGCACGCCGCTGGCACGGCCGCGCCGTGGTCGACGACCTGGCAGCACGTGGCATCCTGATCCGCAGTTCGAGCTCGCGCGGCGTTGCCGAGGAAGCGCCGCTGGCCTACAAGGATGTGACAGCAGTGGTCGATGCCGCCGAACAGGCAGGACTCGCCTGCAAGGTGGCGCGCCTGGCGCCGCTGGTTTGCGTCAAGGGTTAGCCGGGACCGGCCATCGGGTACGCGACAGACGGCTCCGATGCCGGATTGCGGCCGGTCTTGACCATCGTCAAAACGCCCCGCCAGTGAAGGGCCTAATCTGAGAATAATGCGTGCATCATGAAAGGAAGCAATCATGAGCCTCAACAAAAGCCAGTTGTCTTCGCTGACGAAAAGCCTCGACCGGCACTACAAAAAACTGCTAGAGGAGGTTCGCGATGAACTCGATACGCCGCAACACCAGCAGTACATCGAGCTGATCGATCGCGGACCGGCCGATAGCGCCGACGAGGCGATCGGCGATGCGCTGGCGGACATCAACCTTGCCATCATCGATCGGCATGTCGGCGAGATCCGTGACATCGAGGCGGCGCGGGGGCGCATCAAGGACGGCAGTTTCGGCAGCTGTGTCGATTGCGGCAACGATATCGGTCTCGAACGCCTGCAGGTGCATCCCACGGCGAAGCGCTGCCTGATTTGCCAGCAGCAGCGCGAAAGGCTCTACGCCGCGGAGGGCGTGCCCGGGCGCCTGTAGCCGACCGCAAGGCCGGCATGCCGGGCAATCTTTCGAGGAAAGGGGGATCTGGCGATGAAACCCAAAATCGACGGCAGCCAGTTCGGCTTCATCTCCATCGACGGCCGGCGCATCGAGCACGACGTGCTGATCCGCCTTTCCGGCGAGGTGACCAAGCGCAAGAAAAAGTTGTCCAAGGCCGTGTATGGAAGCTCGCACGTCGTCTCGCTGGCGGAGGCCGAGGACATCTGCGAGAAGGGCGCCGGGCGCCTCATCATCGGTGCCGGGCAGAACGGCATGGTGACGCTGTCCGCAGAGGCTGCGGATTACTTCGCAGAAATGGGGGTGGCAGTCGACCTGACGCCCACACCCGAAGCCATCGCGCGCTGGAACAAGGCGCACGGCGCCGTCGTCGGCCTGTTTCACGTCACCTGCTGAGATCTCATGAATAAATCTACTGCGCGTGCCGGATCGGGGCTTGGGCGGTGCTCTTCCACGGCCCGCTCGCTACGATTTCTTCACAAGCTCTGAGTAGTGCACATGGCGTTCCCGGCGAAACTCATGGGCAGGATAATCCGGCGCACCATCTGGCGCTGGGCGGCAATCACGCTCGCCCTGCTGCTCGATTCCGCCGCTTTGGCGGACGACAGCATGACCCGCGAGCGGCAGGCGATGGTTGCCGAAGTGGCGGCGATGGCACGGGATTTCCGCAGCGGCACAGCCGGCGGCAGCATCGATACCCGCGTCCTCGCCGTCCTCGGCCGGCTGCCGCGTCACGAATTCGTGCCCTGGCCCCTGCGTGCCGCCGCCTATGAAAACCGGCCGCTGCCGGTCGGCCATGGCCAGACGATTTCGCAACCCTACATCGTCGCCGTCATGACCGACCTGTTGAAAGTCGGCGCCGGCGACACGGTCCTCGAGGTCGGCACCGGTTCGGGCTATCAGGCGGCGGTGCTGGCCGAACTCGGCGTCAAGGTGTCGACCATCGAGATCGTCGAGCCGCTGGGCCGGGAAGCCGCTGAGCGGCTGCGGCGGCGCGGCTACAGCGGCATCACGACGCGCATCGGCGACGGCTACCATGGCTGGCCCGGGCAGGGTCAGTTCGACGCCATCATGGTCACCGCGGCCGCCAGCCATGTGCCGCCACCCCTGCTGCGCCAGTTGAAATCCGGCGGCCGCATGGTGATCCCGGTCGGTCCGCCGTTCCAGACGCAACAACTGATGCTGGTGGAAAAGCGTGCCGACGGTACGCTGCTGACCCGGCAGCTTATGCCCGTGAGCTTCGTGCCCCTGACCGGCGGCGGCCAGAATTGAACGCTTGCGCCAGGCGAGCCGGACCGTGAGTGATCGTCCTCCCCTGGCTGCGGTGGCCGTGTTGTCGGCCGCGGCGCTGGGCTACGAGCTGCTCCTGCTGCGGCTGTTCGCCATCATCCAGTGGCACCACTTTGCCTACCTGGCGATCAGCGTGGCGCTGCTCGGTATCGGCGCCGCCGGGACCCTGGTCATGCTGCTGCGGAATCACCTGCTGGCGGCCTGGCGGAAGAGCTTCACCTTGGCGGCGACGGGGTTTGCGGTCGCCGCGGTGGCCTGTTTCGCCGCAGCCGAGCGACTTCCCTTCAATGCCCTTGAAATCGCATGGAATCCGCGCCAGTTCGTCGTGCTGGGCGCGATTTACGTGCTGCTGTTCATTCCCTTCCTGAGTGCGGCCACGGCGCTGTGCATCGCCTACAGCCGCTTCGGCGACGCGATTCCGCAGCTTTACGGCGCCGACATCATCGGCGCCGGCATGGGCAGCCTGGTCCTGCTCGGCGCGCTGTTTTTCCTGCATCCGGCCGACGTTCTGCGCCTGATCTGCAGCCTCGGCCTGGCGGCGGCAGCCCTTGCCGCATGGCCGGCGTCGAAGCGCCTGGGCAGCCTTCTGGGACTGTTCGCCCTGGCCGGGACGTGGCTGCTGCCGGCGGCGGCGTTCGAGCTTGTGAGCTCGGAGTACAAGGACTTGAGCCAGGCCCTGCGCGTCAAGGACGCCCGCATCGTGGCGCAGCGCGCGAGTCCGCTCGGCGTCGTGACGGCGGTCGCCAGCCCGCTGGTGCCGCCGCGTTACGCACCGGGCCTCAGCCTCAATGCCGCCGAGGGGCCGCCGGAGCAACTCTCACTATTTGTCGATGGCCAGGCGGCGGGGGCCGTGACGCGGTTCGACGGCGGCATGGCGCCGCTGGCCTACCTGAGCCACACCACGTCGGCGCTGCCTTACCGCCTGCTGCAGCGCCCGCGCGTACTGGTGCTCGGCGCCGGGGGCGGCGGCGACGTGCTGCAGGCGCTGGTGCACGGCGCGCGGCGCGCGGATGCCGTCGAGCCGGACCGCCAGATCAGCGGCCTGGTCGAGGAAGAACTGGCGGATTTTTCCGGGCGGCCCTACCGCCGGCCCGGCGTGCAGCTGCATGCGGCGGAGGCGCGCGGCTTCGTCGCGGCGAGCCGCGAGGTATTCGACCTGATCCAGCTGGCCCTGCTCGATTCCTTCGGCGGCAGCGCCGCCGGCCTGGGCTCGCTCAACGAGAGCCACCTCTACACCGTCGAGGCGCTCGATGCCTATCTGCGGCGGCTGGCGCCCGGCGGCCTGCTGGCCATCACGCGCTGGGTCTCGCTGCCGCCGCGCGACAGCCTGCGCCTGTTCGCCACCGCCTTCGCGGCGCTGGAACGCCGCGGCGTGGCCGATCCGGGCCGCTCGCTGGTCATGATCCGCGGCTGGAACACGGCCACCCTGATACTGAAGAACGGCGCATTTTCGGCGGCCGAGATTGCCGGCGTGCGGGGCTTCTGCCGCGAGCACTCGTTCGACATCGTCCATGTCGACGGCATCACGGCGGCCGAGGCGAATCGTTTCAACGTCCAGCAGCGCGACGATTTCTTCGCCGGCACGCAGGCGCTGCTGGGCCCTGCGCGCGACGACTTCCTCTATCGCTACAAGTTCGACCTGACGCCGACCTCCGACGACCGGCCCTACTTCTTTCATTTCTTCAAGTGGCGGACCCTGCCGGAACTGCTGGATCTGCGCAGCCGCGGCGGGTTGCCGCCGCTGGACTGGGGCTACCCGGTACTGATCATGGGCCTGCTGCAGGCGGTGGTGGTCAGCCTGCTTCTGATCCTGCTGCCGCTGGCGCTGGCGGGGACGCGGCGCACCTTCGCTGCCGCGCCGCCTGCGCTGCGGCATCGCGTGCTCGTCTATTTCCTGGCGCTCGGCCTCGGTTTCATGGCCGTCGAGATTCCCTTCCTGCAGCGCTTCAGCTTCTTCCTCAGCCACCCGCTGTACGCCGCCGCCGTGGTGCTGGCGAGCTTTCTGGTGTTCGCCGGGCTGGGTGCGCGCTACTCGGCCCGCCTTAAGCATGCTGCGCGCTGGCCCTTCGCGGCCATCGCCGCGATTGCGCTGCTTTACGCGGTCCTGCTGCCGCCCCTGCTGGCGGCGTTGATGGGGCTGGCCCAGGCCTGGAAAATCCTGCTGACGATCCTGCTCGTGGCGCCGCTGGCTTTCTGCCTGGGCATGCCGTTTCCGCTGGGGCTGGCTGCGGTGGTCGGCCGCGCCGAACCCTTGGTGCCCTGGGCCTGGGGCATCAACGGCTTCGCCTCGGTGGTGGCGACCTTGCTGGCGACGCTGCTGGCCATGCACTGGGGCCAGTCGGCGGTGGTGACGGCGGCCGTGCTGCTCTACGGCATCGCCGCCTGGCAGTTTCCGCAAGCTGCGCCGGGCGACGGGTCTGGGCGCTAACGGCGACCTTGTCTATCGCCTGCAGCGCCGGGTTGCACTCATGCGCCGGCAAGTAAATCTTTGTCGATGATGATCATGCGTTCGCCGACACGCCAGGTCGATGGACTTGCCTCGCGGAACACGCGATGCGATCCATCGCGCATGCGCACCGTCACTTCCTGCTGCCTGGTTTTCTGCACGGAGCCAGGCCGAGCGCCGGCGCCATCTGTATCTGCCGGAACAATTTCGCGCAGAGCCGCGACGACGCCGCACTGCGGGCATTTCCCGGGTGGCTCGGCATCCGCGCCGGGCCAGCGGGTGTCGGGGGCTCCCGCGCCTTCGTCAGCACCACTCTCAAGAGTCGGTGCTGGCGACACGGCGGCAAAACTGGAGGTAAAACCGGTAAAGCCGGTGAAGCCGGTCAAGGCGATAAAACTGGCGACGCTGATCAGGATGATCAAGATGTTCCAGCTCATCAGTGGCGGTTGCGACAAGTGAATGGTTTGAGCTTTCATGTGATCATCCTCGTGAGCTGGGCAGTCCGGTTGTTCTGGTGATCCGGTGGCCCATAGTGGCCTGATGGTGCGACCGACTCCGTGCGCTGGCGCACCTGGCAGTGATATTTCCGGCAGGGCCGGGCTCAGGATGGGTCGCCGGTTGCGCGCGGTGCAGGGCAGGGCGCTTGCGCATCGGCCACGCACTGCTGCATCCGTCGCCAGTGCGAGCCTTGCCAGTAGACGCGATGGCAGATGCTGCAGGTGGTGAACTGCTGCTGGCTGTCGCGCACCGACGGCGGCAGCTGATCGGCCACGGCCGCCTTGTCGATCGGCTGCAGCGGCGCGTTGCAGAGCAGGCAAAGGCTGAAGGGGCGGGCGCTGCGGGCCAGGTCGAGGCGGGCCATGATCTCCCGCAGTTGTAGTGGCGGCCGCAGGGCATGCACATAGCAGCCGTGGGTAATGCGGCGCAGCTTGAGCAGTTCGCGGTCGCGCGTCAGCACGATGCGGTTCTCGCGGGCGGCGATTTCGGCAATGTCGCCGTCGCGCCAGCCATTGTCGTAGAGCGTGTCGAAGCCGGCCATGCGCAGCAGGCGCGCCAATCCGCCCAGATGGGCATCGGCGATGAAGCGCAAGCTCCGCAGCGGCCGCTCGCGCACGCGCAGCAGGGGCGTCACATCGAGGGCCTCGAACTTTGGATAGACCGCGACGCGATCCTCGTCGCGCAGCAGTCGCTCAAAGCCGACCGACTCGCCGTTGACGAGTATCAGTTCGACTTCGGTGTGCGGCACGCCCAAGGCCTCGATCATGTGCTTGGCGGTCGCATCCCGGGCGCAAGCCACGCTGAATTCCCGCCGTCGCCTCGCGGCAGGCAGGAAGTCGTTCAGCTCCTCGTAAAAGCGGAATGTCGCCGTCGCCATTGAGTCATTTGAAGACGCTAACCCACCCGCCTGACATGGCGCTCGCAAGCGCGCGCCGGCGCGGACCTCGTTACTCCTTCCTGATTTATCCGACGGGCAGCCGCGCAATTACGGCTTCGCGAACTGCTCCGCACTCATGACTTCGATTCCAACGAAGGGCTCGTTTCCCTCGACCCAGGCGTCGTGTCCGGGCGGGATTGTGTACGATTCACCCGCACCAATGGTTTTTTGGGTTCCATCGCTCATGCGCACCGTGAGGCGCCCCGAAACGACGTATCCGACATGCGAAGCCTGGCATGAGTCGGTCTTGACTACCGGCTTGATGCATTCGGACCAGCGCCACCCCGGCTCGAAGTTGAAACGGCCCAAAGTGAAGCCCTCAAATCGAACGACCTCGACGCGGGTCTTGTCCGGGCTGCGGACCTCGTCGGGCGAGCCATGGGACTTCACTTCGAATTTTTTTACCGCCACTGGTGTCGTCATTGGGTTCTCCTCTCAAAAATGGTCTCGACCTTACCCATCGATAAAAGTAGATCAAGCAAAAAATTGTGCAAGTGAATAATGTGGCGCCGGAACCCGATGAACCAGCCATTTGGCCGGGGTAAAACTGAGGATAAAAGTAGGGGAATTGGCAGCGCAACGGATTACAAGGGATCAAAGGGGCCACCCATCGGCCCCCGGCGGTCACGGGGAATCGCGATGGCGCAGCGCGATGCCGACCAGTTCGAGCGAGACGCCGAGCGCCAGCAGCGCCACCCCCGCCCAGGTCTCGGGTGCGAAAAACATCGCGAGGCCGCCGAGCACGACCAGCAGCACGGCGACGGAGCGGCGCAGCGACGGATTCTTCAGCATGGCGCGCCTGCAGCGGGCGCATGCATGACGACCGGGATGCGCCTGGGCCCGAAGGGGCGGCCGAACGCGCCGAAGCGCCCGGCGATGCGCGTTCCGCAGCTTGGGCAGCAGCCTTGCGGCGTCAGGTCGTAGTGGCGGATGTCGTACCAGTCGCGCACCACGGTCGCATGCTGGCTGCCGGGACAGTAGGTGGTACCGCCTTCGACGTCATGCACGTTGCCGGTATACACGTAGTGCAGGCCGGCATCGAGCGCGATGCGGCGGGCTTTGGCGAGGGTCACCGCCGGCGTCGGCGGCACGTCGCCCATCTTCCAGTCGGGATGGAAAGCACTGAAGTGCAGCGGCACGTCCGGGCCGAGTTCCAGCGCGACCCACTGCGCCAGCTGTTTGACTTCGGCGGCGGAGTCGTTGTGGCCGGGGATCAGCAGCGTGGTGATCTCCAGCCAGCAGTCGGTGCCGTGATGCACGTAGATCAGCGTGTCGAGTATGTTCTTCAGGTGCGATCCGGTCAGCTTGACGTAGAAGTCTTCGCTGAACGCCTTCAGGTCGATGTTGGCGGCGTCCATTTTGGCGTAGAACTCCCGCCGCGGCGCTTCGTGCATGTAGCCGGCGGTGACGGCGACGGTTTTTATGCCGAGCGCGTGGCAGGCGTCGGCGGTATCCAGCGCGTACTCGAAAAAGATCACCGGGTCGTTGTAGGTGAACGCCACGCTCTTGCTGGCGTGGGCCTGCGCCGCCCGCGCGATGGCCTCGGGCGTAGCCTGGTCCATCAGCCGGTCCATGTCGCGCGACTTGGAGATGTCCCAGTTCTGGCAAAACTTGCAGGCCAGGTTGCAGCCGGCGGTACCGAAGGAAAGCACGCTCGAACCGGGATAGAAGTGGTTGAGCGGCTTTTTCTCGATCGGGTCGATGCAGAAGCCGGAGGAGCGGCCGTAGGTGGTCAGCACCATCTTGTCGTCGGCGCGCCCGCGCACGAAGCAGGCGCCGCGCTGGCCTTCATGCAGCTTGCAGTCGCGCGGGCACAGGTCGCACTGCATGCGGCCGTCTTCCAGCATGTGCCAATATTTCGCCGGATGGCGTTCGCTGACTGCAATGACTTCATCCATGGCTTACTCCTTAAAAACGCAAATTCTTGCTAATGCGGTTTTCAAGCGGTTTCCTTCCATTTGTCCACGGTGTAGCGAAATAGTTTGACCTCCGGCGACCAGAAATTCTCCGCCAGCCCTGCCTTGCGCTTCAGGTGCGCCATGAACTGGCGCGGCTGCGGCAGCTGTTCCCACACCTGCGGCAGGAAGGTGCTGCGATGGTGGCCGCACTCGAATATCACGCCATCCTTGCCCGGACGCAGCTGGGCGAGCGCATCGGCCTCGTCCTTGAACTGCATCGGCTGCGGCGCGGACAGCAGTGAAACCTCGACCCGCGCTTCCCGCCGCTGGACGAAGATGAATTCGGCGCGACGCGGGTCGCGAAACGCGGCGGCGAGGGCGTTCTGCTCGACGTCGAGGCGCAACGGCCGCACCGCCTCCAGGCTGCCGATGCAGCCGCGCAACTGGCCGTCCTGCGTCAGAGTGACGAAAGTGGCGCCGGGCTGATCGAGGCGTTCGTCGGTTGCGCCGGCAGGCGGCGTGTTCTGGGGCAGGCCGAACTGGCGCGCAATGGCGCTGCGGGCGATGGCCAGCAACGTGGCGCCCAGCTCGGGCTTGGCCTGGCGGACAGCGGCCTGGCTGGTGAAGGCGAATGCGCCGTAGCCCACCACCCGATCACGCGGCCCGGCGGTGTCGCCGGAATTGCGCAGGTCCAGCAAATGCGGCGTCAGCCCGTGCCGTTGCGCCGCCAGCAACAGACCGTTCACCGGCGTGCCGCCGCAGGCCTGCTCGTGGCTGATCGGCCGGCGCAAATCGAGGATGGCCTGCGCGGTGACGCCGTCCACACGACGCGCGGTGTCGTAGGGCAGGTAATGGGACAGATCGGAGCTGACCACGATCAGCGTTTCCGGGCCGCCCCACAAGACTTCCAGCACCTCCGCCACTTCCTCGGCGCTGGCCATGCCCACCGCCAGCGGCAGCAGCCTGAAATCCGGCAGCAGCGTCTGCAGGAACGGCAGATGCACTTCCAGCGAGTGCTCCAGCGCATGCACCTGCGGGCTGACCACCACCTGCGGCATGGCGCTGATGCGGCCCGCGGCCTCCCGGTCGATTTCCACCGTGCCGAGCGGCGTGTCGAAAGCATCGGCGCCCGGCAGCGCCAGTCCCTTGACTGCGACGCGATGGGTGGGACCGAGCAGCACCACGCGGCGGATGATTGAGGCCAGCGGCTTGAGCAGCGCATAGGCGCTGGCGGCGACCGGCCCGGAATAGATGTAGCCGGCGTGTGGGGCGATCAGCGCCTTTGGGACGAGCTGCGGGGCGTGGCTTTCGGCGTGGCCGAGCATGGTGCGGACGTCCTGCGCCAGCACCGCGGTCTGGCCCGGGTAGAAAGTTCCGGCAACAGCGGCCGGCCGAACATGCTGGTGCATTGCGGCGGCTCCTTTGCAATCTAAAGAGGCGATGCGGCGGGAGGCAGGAGCAGCATGGTATGATTTGATCCACATGCCCAGAAACCACGTCCTCATTCCCGCAGCGGGCTCCGGCAGCCGCATGGCGTCGGAGCTGCCCAAGCAGTATCTGCCGCTGCTTGGCAAGCCGTTGCTACATCATACGCTTGCCGTGTTCTGCACGCATCCGGCAGTGGCGCAGGTGGCCGTTGTGCTGGCGCCGGACGACTGGACATGGAATGGCTACGACTGGAGCTGCTTCGCCGGGCGCATCAAGGTGCTGCGCTGCGGCGGCGAGACGCGCGCGGCGAGCGTGCTGAACGGCCTGCAGGAACTGGCGGACGAACTGGATGCGGACGATTGGGTGCTGGTGCACGATGCGGCGCGCCCCTGCCTGACTACCGAACTGCTGGATCGCCTTTTGAATGAACTTTCCGGCGACGAAGTGGGCGGCCTGCTGGCGGTGCCGGTGGCCGATACCCTCAAGCGCGCCGATGCCGTCGGACGGGTGCTGCGCACCGAGCCGCGCGAAGGATTGTGGCAGGCGCAGACGCCGCAGATGTTCCGCTATGGCGTGCTGGAGCAGGCACTGGAAGCGGGCGGGGCGGAGACGCC
>VEPA01000003.1 GCA_012026675.1 Betaproteobacteria bacterium
GCCGTGGTCGGTGCGGCGCACGATGGCCGCGCGAACGCCGGGCATCGGCTTGCCCATGGACCCCGGGCGGATGTCCATCGAGCGATAGTTGGCGATCATGATTCCGCCGGTCTCTGTCTGCCACCAGTTGTCGTGGATGGGCAGGCCAAGCACCTCCTGACCCCAGCGCACGGCTTCGGGATTGAGCGGCTCGCCGACGCTGGCGATGAAGCGCAGCCTGGGAAAGCGGTATTTCTTCGGGATCTCGGCGCCGGCCTTCATCAGCATGCGGATCGCCGTCGGCGCCGTGTACCAGACCGTGACCTTCTCGTCCTGGAGGATGCCGTACCAGCGCTCGGCGTCGAACTCCTCGCGGTCCACGATCGAGCTCACGCCATGCAGCAGCGGCGCGATGATGCCGTAGGAGGTGCCGGTCACCCAGCCCGGATCGGCGGTACACCAGAAAATATCGTCGTCGTGCAGGTCGAGCGCATACCTGCCGGTGGCCCAGTGCGTCGCCACGGCGCCATGCACATGCACGGCGCCCTTCGGCGTTCCCGTCGTGCCGCTGGTGAAATGCAGCAGTGACATATCCTCCGGCCCGGTCGGGGTGACGGCGCAGGCATCGTCGGCCGCCGCCATCAGCGTTGCCAGATCGAGGGTGCCCGGCACATTCGTCGTGCCGCCTTCCTCGGCGACCAGCAGCACGTGTTCAAGCGAAGGCATCTTCTCGCGCCACTTTTCGACCTTGCGCTCGTAGAGCATGTCGGTGGTCACCAGCACCTTGCCGGTACCCAGATTCACGCGGGTCGCGATCGGCTCGGGACCGAAGGCCGAGAACAGCGGCGAGACGACGCAGCCGTTCTTCAGGGTGCCGAGCACGGCCAGGTAAAGCTCCGGAATGCGTCCCGCCAGGACGAAGACCCGCTCGCCCTTGCCGACGCCCAGCCCGCGCAGCACATTGCAGAAGCGATTGGACAGGCGCGCCAGTTCGGCGTAGCTAAAGTCCCGCGGCGCAGCCCCGCGCGCCAGGAAACGGTAGGCATTTCGCTGCGCCAACGGACCGGCGGCATGCCGGTCTACCGCGAGTTCGGCGAGATTGATCGAGGCCCGCGCGCCTTGCGCCACGCTGCTCCCGACAGAATTCCAGTCGAAAGTCCGCCGTTCGCCTTCGTAATCAACCAGATTGGGCTTTACGCGCAGGCCGGCGATGTTCTTGCGAATGATCGCTGCAGCGTCCATATTCCCGTAACCCCCTCAGGGTTAATATAGCCTCAAGCTCAGGCTTAGGGAAGCAAGCCGTTTGCATCAAGGCTTGACTCGATCGAGGAGCGATATGGAGACCTTGCGATGCTGATCGGCGTGCCGAAGGAAATCAAGAACCACGAGTACCGCGTCGGCCTGGTGCCGGCCAGCGTGCGCGAACTGACCGCACTGGGACATCGCGTGCTGGTGCAAGCCGGCGCCGGCGCGGCGATCGGGTTGGCCGACGCGCTTTATGTCGCGGCCGGGGCGGAGATCGCCACCGACGCCGCAGAGGTCTTCGCCCGTGCGGAACTCATCGTCAAGGTCAAGGAACCGCAGCCGGCCGAATGCGCGCTGTTGCGCGAGGGGCAGGTGCTGTTCACCTACCTGCACCTGGCGCCGGACCCGGAACAGGCGCGGCTGCTGCTCGCCTCCGGCGCGACGGCGATCGCCTACGAGACGGTGACCAATGAGCACGGCGGCTTGCCGCTGCTGGCGCCGATGAGCGAGGTGGCGGGCAGGATGTCGATCCAGGCCGGCGCGCATTGCCTGGAAAAGCCGCAGGGCGGCGCGGGCCTGCTGCTGGGCGGCGTGCCCGGCGTGGCGGCGGCCGAGGTGGCTGTGCTCGGCGGCGGCGTGGTCGGCTACAACGCGGCGCTGATCGCCGCCGGCATGGGCGCGCGCGTCACCGTGGTGGATTGCTCGCTGGAGCGCCTGACCTGGCTCGATGCGATGTTCGGCAACCGCGTGTGCACCCTGCACGCGACAGCCGACGCCATCGAGAACTGCGTGCTCGCCGCCGACCTGGTGGTGGGTGCGGTACTGGTGCCCGGCGCCGCGACGCCGAAACTGGTCGGCCGCGAACTGCTGGCACGCATGCGTCCCGGTTCGGTGCTGGTGGATGTCTCGATCGACCAGGGCGGCTGCTTCGCCACGAGCCGGCCGCCCACCCATGGCGCGCCGACCTTCGTCGTCGACGGCGGCGTGCATTACTGCGTCGCCAACATGCCGGGCGCGGTGCCGCGCACCTCGACCTTCGCCCTCAATGACGCGACCTTGCCCTTCGTCATCGCGCTGGCGCAAAAGGGCTGGCACACAGCGCTGCGCGACGATCCACATCTTGCCGCCGGTCTCAACGTCGATCGCGGCGCGATCACCAACGCTCAGGTCGCCGCGGCGCTCGGCCTGCCGTTGCGACGCGCCCATGTTTGATTTTGTCGGCTTTCGAGCTATCGTTGAATCATGGGGCGCGGAGTGCGGCAGAAGTGCCTGAATTTGCGCAAAGTGTCGCCATGCGAAAGAAAAAGGGGGCATCGTGAAAAACAGGACTGCGGGAGCGCCCGCCACTCTTGAGCGGACGCTGATCTTCGAACGTCCGGACGGTTTCTACTGGCAGCTTGCACCCGGCGAGAGGGAATATGGACCGTTTGCCAGCCTGGTCGAGGCGGAGATGGACATGGAATGCGCCGACGTCGATGCGGCTGCGGCGGAGTTGCTGCAGGAGGCCGAGAGCGTGATCGGCATCGCCGACTGGATCGACCCCGAAACCGGCCAGCCTGCCGAGGAATCGGTTCCCCATCTTAAGGACGATGTCTGAACCGCGTCGTCGCAGCGGTAAAGGCTGGCGTCAGTTTTCCTCGGGAACCATGCGGATCGCGCCGCAGGGGCATTCTGCGGCGCACATGCCGCAACCCTTGCAATAGTCGAAGTTGAACTTGAAACGCTGGCCGGGGCCGAGCTTGATGACCGCGTTGTCGGGACAGACGCCGTAGCAGTTGTCGCACTCGAAGCAGTTGCCGCAGGACATGCAGCGGCGTGCCTCGAACAGGGCGTTGGTCTCGTCGAGCCCGCCCAGCACTTCCTCGAAGGTGGATTGGCGGCGGATGATGTCGAGCACCGGTCGCACGGTCTTCGGCGCGTCCGAGTAGTACCAGGAGTTCATCTTGTCGACGGTGGCGATCTCGGGTTTGGGCGGTGGCGCGTATTGTTCGCCGCGCAGCCAGGCGTCGATGGCGCGCGCCGCCTTCTTGCCATGGCCGACGGCGACCGTGACCGTGCGCTCATTGCCGGCCATGTCGCCGCCGGCGAAGATGCCCGGATGGCCGGTCATCATGCCGCGATCGACCTGGATCATGCCGCCTTCGACGACGAGGCCCGGCACGTTTTCCAGCAGCGAGAGGTCGGCATCCTGGCCCAGCGCCAGCACCACCGAGTCGGCCTCGATGCGCTCGAATTCCCCGGTCGGCTGTGGGAAGCCCTTGTCGTCGAGGGCCATCTTCTCGACCATGATGTCGGATTCACCGGCCTCCTTGATGGTCGACAGCCACTTGATCGAGATGCCTTCCTGCAGCGCCTCCTCCACCTCGAAATCGTGGGCCGGCATCTTGTCGCGGGTGCGGCGGTAAACGATGCTCGCCTCCTCCGCGCAGAGGCGCTTGGCGGTGCGCGCGACATCGATGGCGGTGTTGCCGCCGCCGTAGACGACGACCTTGCGGCCCAGCATCGGCGCCATTTCATCCGACTGGGTGCCCTCCATGCCGCGCAGTACCGCGACCGCGTCGAGCACCTTGCTGGCATCGCCGGCCGGGATGTAGGCGCGCTTGGCGATGTGGGCGCCGACGCCGAGGAAGACCGCATCGAAGCCGTCCTGCATTGCTTCGAGCACGTTGGTGACCTTGGTGCGCAACTGGATTTCGACGCCAAAGTCGACCAGACGCTGGATCTCGGCGTCCAGCACTTCGCGCGGCAGGCGGTACTTGGGAATGCCGAAGCGCATCATGCCGCCGGCCAGCGGCCCGGCTTCGTAGATCACCGCCTTGTGACCCATGCGGGTCAGGTGATAGGCGGCCGAAAGGCCGGCCGGGCCGGAGCCGACGACGAGAACGCGCTTGCCGGTGGCAGCGGCGGGCGGCGCAAACTTCCATCCATGCTTGTGGGCCTCGTCTCCGAGGAAGCGCTCCACGGAATTGATGCCGACCGCGGCATCGACGTACTGCCGGTTGCAGGCGCCCTCGCAGGGGTGGTAGCAGACGCGGCCCATGATGGCCGGCAGCGGATTGTTCTCGGTGAGCGAGCGCCAGGCCTTTTCGTAATCGCCGCTTTCGGCATGGAACAGCCAGGCCTGGATGTTCTCGCCGGCCGGACAGGTGGCGTTGCACGGCGGCAGGCGGTCGACGTACTCGGGGCGCTCGGTGCGCCAGGAACCGGTGTGGTTGGCCAGCGAAGAGCCGGGGTTCAGCGTGATGGCAAATGGCTTGTCCATGTCAATGGCCTTCCTTGCGGGCTTGCAGTCCATATCTGCGCATGTTCTTGTCCGCCTGCGCCTGAATGCGGGCAATGGTTTCTACGGCGGGATTCTTGCCGAAGAGGTGGGCGAAGCGCTTTTGCGGCCTCAGGTACTCCTCGACGGGGAGAGGCCGCCGTATCGCCAGCGCCGACTTTATCTCGCCGTGCTCAGCCTCGAATACCGGGAAGATGCCGGTTTCCTTGGCCAGCCGTGCCATCTTGATCGTGTCGTGCGAGGCCGTGCCCCAGCCCAGCGGGCAGGGCACCAGGATGTGGATGTAACGCGCGCCGCGCATGCCCATGGCCTTGGTCACCTTGTACTCGAGGTCGCGCAGGTCGGCCACCGTGGCGGTGGCGACGTAGGGAATCTCGTGCGCCATGGCGATGGCCGGGACGAATTTGCCCTGGCCGAAGGGATTGCCCGGCTCGGGGCCGAGCGGCATGGTGGTCGCCGTGCGTGCCGCCGAGGGTGTCGCCGAACTGCGCTGCACCCCCGTGTTCATGTAGCCGCCGTTGTCATAGCAGATGTAGAGCACGTCGTCGTTGCGCTCGAACATGCCCGACAGGCAGCCGAAGCCGATGTCGGTGGTACCGCCGTCGCCGCCCTGCGCGACGACACGGACATCGCCGCCCTGGCCCTTCTGCTTCTTGATCTTGATCGCCGCGGCGATGCCGGTGGCGACCGCCGCGGTGTTGCCGAATAGCGAATGGATCCAGGGAATCTGCCAGGAGGTTTCGGGGTAGGGCGTCGAGAAGACTTCGAGGCAGCCGGTGGCATTGGCGGCTATGAGTTGCCGGTTGGTGGCGTTCATCGCCGCGTCGATCGCGTAGCGCGCGCCCAGCGCCTCACCGCCGACCAGGCAGGCGCGGTGGCCGGAGTTGGGCGAGATGGTGCGCTGCA
>VEPA01000049.1 GCA_012026675.1 Betaproteobacteria bacterium
GATGTAGGCGGCGCCATCTCGGTCACCGAGCGCGCCGCCTACATCGGCCGCATCCGCAACCTGGCGCGCAGCGTGGCGCAGAGCTACCTTGAAAGCCGCGCGCGGCTGGGCTTCCCGATGGCACCACGCGCCCACGCTGAGGAAGTCCTCGCGCAACTGGCGAAGAAGGCGGCCTGAACATGAGTACGAAGAACCTGCTCATTGAACTGTTCGTCGAAGAGCTGCCGCCCAAGGTGCTGAAGAAGCTTGGGGACGTTTTTGCAAATACCCTGCTCAAGTCGCTTCAAGGCAGAGAACTCGCATCGAATGGTAGCGTCGTAACTGGTTACGCTTCCCCTCGACGGCTGGCGGCGCACATCACTGGCGTATTAGGGACAGCGCCAGATCGCGAGGTTGTCGAAAAGCTAATGCCCGTCACTGTGGCGATTGATGCCAACAACAAACCGACAGATGCGCTGCGCAAACGTCTTGCAAAGATTGGGCGCGAGTCTCTGGCGGACAAGTGGCCAAATGCCGTCGACGGATCGGATCAACTGTTCGTTCAGAGCGATGGAAAGGCGGATGCGGTCTACTCCCGCTCGATGGCGAAAGGTGCTTCGCTGCAGGTTGGCCTTGAGGCTGCACTTGGGGAAGCTCTTGCTGCCTTGCCCATCCCGAAGGTAATGAGCTACCAGCTCGCCGACGGCTGGAGCAGCGTGAACTTCGTGCGCCCCGCGCACAAACTCGTGGCACTCCACGGCGCCGACGTAGTGCCGATCGCGGCGCTGGGTCTCACGGCTGGCCGCGAGACCCAGGGCCATCGCTTTGAAGCCGCGAATCCGATCGTGACCATCAGGGACGCCGATTCCTACGCGCAGCAGCTGGAAAACGAAGGCGCGGTGATCGCCGGTTTCGCCGCTCGGCGCGCCGAGATCGAGAGACAACTGAAAGCCGCCGCCGCCAAGGAGAGCCTCACGCCAATCGAGGACGATGCGCTGCTCGACGAGGTCACCGCGCTGGTGGAACGCCCCAACGTGCTGACCTGCCGGTTCGAGCAGGAATTCCTCGACGTGCCGCAGGAATGCCTGATCCTGACCATGAAGGCCAACCAGAAATATTTCCCCCTGCTCGACGCCGCCGGAAAACTTACCAACAAGTTTCTCGTCGTCAGCAACATCCGGCCCGCCGATGCTTCCGCGGTGATCGGCGGCAACGAACGCGTGGTGCGGCCGCGCCTGGCCGATGCCAAGTTCTTCTTCGACCAGGACCGAAAGAAATCGCTGATGGATCGCATCCCCGGCCTGGCAAAGGTCGTCTATCACAACAAGCTAGGTACCCAGGGCGAGCGCGTCGAGCGCGTCGCCGCGCTCGCCCGCGCCATCGGCGAGAAGCTCGGTGGCGAAGCTCTGGCCAATCAGGCCGACCGCGCCGCCGTACTGGCCAAGGCCGACCTGCTGACCGACATGGTCGGCGAGTTCCCCGAACTGCAGGGCATCATGGGACGCTACTACGCACTGCACGCCGGCGAGCCGGCCGAGGCCGCCGACGCCATCGAGGACCACAACAAGCCGCGCTTCGCCGGCGACGAGCTGCCGCGCGGCAATGTCGGCCTGTGCGTCGCGCTGGCGGACAAGCTGCAGACCCTGGCCGACATGTTCGGCATCGGCCAGCTGCCTACCGGCGACAAGGATCCCTTCGCCCTGCGCCGCCACGCGCTGGGCATGATCCGCATGCTGATCGAGCGCGACCTGCCGCTGGACCTTGTGTGGCTGTTCCAGGCGGCGAAGCTGATCGACGCGAAGGTTGTCGAACAGCTGTCCGAGTTCGTCTACGAGCGCCTCGCCGGCAGCCTGCGCGAACAGGGTTACTCGGCGCTGGAAGTCGATGCAGTGGTCGGCCTGCGTCCGCAACGGCTCGGCGACATCCCGAAACGACTGGCCGCGGTGCGCGTCTTTGCCGCACTGCCGGAGGCCGCAAGTCTTGCCGCCGCCAACAAGCGCGTCGGCAACATCCTCAAGAAAGTGGATGGCACGGTGGCGGTCAGGGTTGACGTCGCACTGCTCGGCGAAGCTGCCGAAATCGCCCTGAACAAGGCGCTGGCCACGGTGAAGCCGCAGTCCGACGCCGCCTTCGAGCGTGGCGACTACGCGGCATCGCTGCAGGCGCTGGCCGCGCTGAAAGCTCCCGTCGACGACTTCTTCGACGCCGTGATGGTGAATGTCGAGGATGCCGGGCTTCGCGCCAACCGCCTCGGCCTACTCGCCACGCTGCACCAGGCGATGAATCGCGTTGCCGATCTCTCCCGCCTGTCGGCCTGAACGATGGCGATAAACAGGGATTTTGCGGCGGTGTTCGGCAAAGTCGGCGCCGACGGCACGGCGACAATTGGCCCATGAAACTCGTCATCCTCGACCGCGACGGCGGGATCAACCACGACTCCGACCAGTACATCAAGTCGCCGGAGGAGTGGAAGCCCATCCCCGGCAGCCTGGCCGCCATCGCGCGGCGCAACCAGGCAGGCTATCGCGTGGTGGTGGCGACCAACCAGTCGGGCATCGGCCGCGGCCTGTTCGAAACCGACATGCTGATCGCCATACACGACAAGATGAACAAGGCACTGGCGCTGGTGGGCGGCCGCATCGACGCGATATTTTTCTGTCCGCACACCAACGACGACCATTGCGACTGCCGCAAGCCCAAGCCCGGCATGTTGAAGGAGATCGCAGCGCGCTTCAACGCCGATCTCGCCGGCGTGCCGGCCATCGGCGATTCCCTGCGCGACCTGCAGGCCGCCGCTGCCGCCGGCGCGCAGCCGATGCTGGTGCTGACCGGCAAGGGCCGCAAGACCGTGGATGATCCGGCATTGCCGCCCGACACCCTGGTGTTTCCCGACCTTGCCGCCGCCGCGGTACATATCGCCCGCTGATGGCCGTAGTCCGCTCCCTGCTGTTCCTGCTGATTCTGCTGGTGGTGACGCCGCCCTACACGCTGGGGGTTATCCTCTGCCGGCCGCTGCCGCACCACATGCGGCGCCAGACCGTAGTGCCCTGGGTGAATTTCACGATCTGGCTGATCAAGCACGTGCTGGGCATTCCCTACCGGCTGACGGGCGCCGAAAACCTTCCCTCGCGTCCGGTGGTCGTACTCTGCAAGCACCAGTCGGCCTGGGAAACCTTCATGCTGCAGGAAGTGTTCAAGGACACCGTGTTCGTCTGGCGCAAGGAGATCAAGTACCTGCCGTTTTTCGGCTGGGCGCTGGCTTCGATCCCGATGATCGAAACCGACCGCAGCGCCAGCAAGTCGGCGCTGAAGCGGCTAGTCGAACAGGGTCGCGATCGCCTCGCCAACGGCTACACGGTGATCATATTTCCCGAAGGCACCCGCTCGCAGCCCGGATCGAAAAACCGCTACAAGGGTGGCGGCGCCCTGCTCGCCGTCGAAACCGGCACGCCGGTGATTCCCGTGGCGCTCAACTCGGGCGAATTCTGGGGCCGCAATGCGCTGTTCAAGAAATGCGGCACAGTCACCGTCAGCATCGGGCCGGCCATCGATCCCGCCGGGCTCACGGCGAGTGAAGTGCTGGCGCGGGCGGAAAGCTGGATCGAGGCGGAGATGGCGAGAATCAGCCCGCAACTCTATGGAGCTTCGCCATGAGCGGAAGTAGCCGCAGCCCGCAACTCAAGCTCCGGCTCGAGGGCAGCGAACCCGACCCCGCCGGCCGCTGGCACGACGGTGCCGCCCTGGCTTACCTGGGCAGCAGCTTGCGCCTGGTGCTGGATACCAGACACAAGGACGCACTGCGCGCAGGCGACACTCTGGATCTGCCACTGCCGCCGCAAGCCACACCGCGCCAGATCCAGGACCGCGCCGAAGCCTGGCTGCGCGAGGAAGCCAAGCGGGTGCTGCAACAGGTGATTGCGCAAAAGTCGGCGCTGGCAGGACGGCGCGCGCCGCGCCTGGCGCTGTCATTCGCCGCACGCGGGCATTGGGTGGAGGCCCAGGGCGACGAAACGCTGCGCTGCAACTGGCGCCTGATCGAACAAACCCTGCCCGTCATCGAACAGGCAATCACTCGCGCCATTGCCGCCTTGCCGCGCGACGCCCGCGAGTTCGATCTCTTCGGCCCCGTGGTTGCAAAATCGGTGGCCAACCCCACGTCCAACCCGGCACCCGGAGCAAGGTAATGTTTCTCGAGCAGCTCAAGCTGTTCCGGTTCCCCTCTCCCCCGCCCGCCGAGGCCAAGCCCCGCCATCTGCTGATCAGTGGGCGCATCATCGACTACCGCCTTAAAAGCGGCGCGCGGCAGCTTTCGATGACCATCGACGAACGCGGCCTGCGCATCAGTGCGCCGCGCCGCATCAGCCTGACGGAGATCGAGGCTTTCGTACAGGGGCATGGCGACTGGGTGCTGAAGAAGCTCAACGAGCTCGCGCATGCCACCCGGCCGCGCCACGTCACGATCAAGGACGGCACGCGCCTGCCGCTGCTCGGCGGCGAAGCCGAAGTGCGCGTCCTGCCCGGCGCCAACCGGGTGCGCTGGATCGCTGATACCCTGGTCCTCGAAGCTCGCCCCGAAGCCGATCTCGGGCCTCTGGCCGTGCGTGCCCTGCAAAAGCGTGCACTCACCCACTTCACCGGACGCCTGGAACATTTCACGGCGCAGCTCGAGCTCGCCACACCAAAGCTCAGCCTGTCGTCGGCCCACACGCGCTGGGGAAGCTGCAGCGAAGAAAGCGGCATCCGCATCAACTGGCGCCTGATCCACCTGCCGGCGCACCTGGGCGATTATGTGGTGGCCCACGAAGCGGCCCACCTCATCGAACTGAACCACAGCAAGCGCTTTTGGAGCGTGGTCGGCTCCGTCTACCCCGACTGGAAAGCCGCGCGCAGCGAGCTCAAGCAGCGCGCCACCTCATTACCCATACTTTGAAGGGACATCTCATGCGAATTCTTCACACCATGCTCCGCGTCGGCGACCTCGACAAATCGCTGGCCTTCTATACCGAAGTGCTCGGCATGCGCCTCCTCCGCCGCAACGACTATCCGGAAGGGAAATTCACGCTCGCCTTCGTCGGCTACGAGGACGAGAAGGACGGCGCCGTGATCGAACTGCCCCACAACTGGGGCGTCAGCCAATACGAGCTGGGCACCGCCTACGGCCACATCGCGCTGGCGGTCGACGACGCCGGCGCTGCCTGCGCCGACATCAAGGCGCGCGGCGGCAAGGTGATCCGCGAAGCCGGCCCGATGAAGGGCGGCACCACCGTAATCGCCTTCGTCGAAGATCCCGACGGCTACAAGATCGAACTGATCGAAAGAAAATAGTCCGCCGCATTGCGACGGCCGGAACCGGGTGGGTCGCACGGGGCGCGTATGGCCGGTTCCGGCGCTGGCACTGGACGAGCAATCGACGGGCGCCACACGCGGCGCGCACCACGCTGCAGCATAGCGCCCCGTCATGGTGCGCAGCATCGCCACACCACTTGCCAACCATATGATTTACATTCGATATTTTGCGGGCACGGTTTCTGCTGCGGATAGGGCAAGCTCTTTCCGGCATCTGCACCTCCATGAAGCCCGCCTACGACGAAATGCTCGATCCCTCCGGACAGGTGCGGCCCAGTTATCAGGGCTTCGCCTCCTGGCTGGATTCGACGACACCTGAATTCATCGCGCGCAAGCGCGAGGAAGCCGACCTTGCCTTCCATCGCGTCGGCATCACCTTCGCCGTGTATGGCGAAGAAGCCGGCAAGGAACGCCTGATCCCCTTCGACATCGTGCCGCGCATCATTCCGGCAATGGAATGGCGGCGCGTCGAAGCCGGCCTGCGCCAGCGCGTCAAGGCCCTCAACGCCTTCCTGCATGATATCTACCACGATCAGGAAATTCTCAAGGCCGGGCGCATTCCGGCCGCACAAGTGCTCGGCAACTCGCAGTACCGGGCGGAGATGGCCGGCGTCGATGTGCCGGGCCAGACCTATGCCCACATCGCCGGCGTTGACCTGGTGCGCGCCGACCTTGGCGACAAGAGCGGCGACTACTACGTCCTGGAAGACAACCTGCGCACGCCCTCGGGGGTGTCCTACATGCTCGAAGACCGCAAGATGATGATGCGGCTCTTCCCCGATCTCTTCGCCCGCATGGCCATCGCCCCGGTCGAGCACTATCCCGACCTGCTGCTGGAAAATCTGCGCTCGGTGGCCCCGGCCGGCGTCTTGAATCCCAACGTCGTGCTGCTGACGCCGGGGCAGTTCAACAGCGCCTATTTCGAACACGCTTTTCTTGCGCAGCAGATGGGCATCGAACTGGTCGAGGGCAACGACCTCTTCGTGCGCGACAACACCGTCTTCATGCGCACCACCCAGGGCCCGCAGCGGGTGGACGTGATCTACCGCCGCATCGACGACGCCTACCTCGCCCCGCTGGCCTTCCGCAAGGATTCCGTGCTCGGCGTGCCCGGCATCTTCGGCGCCTATCGCGCCGGCCGGGTGACCCTGGCCAATGCCATCGGCACCGGCATCGCCGACGACAAGGCGATGTACATCCACGTCCCCGAGATGATCCGCTTCTACTGCGGCGAGGAACCGATCCTGTCCAACGTACCGACCTGGGAACTGTCCAAGCCGGATGACCGCAAGTACGTGCTCGAGCACCTCGCCGAACTGGTGGTGAAGGAAGTGCACGGCTCCGGCGGCTACGGCATGCTGGTCGGACCGACGTCCAGCAAGGCAGAGATCGAAGCCTTCCGCGCCAAGATCCTGGCTGCGCCGGAAGGTTACATCGCGCAACCGACGCTGGCGCTGTCCACCTGCCCGACCTATGTTGAAAGCGGCGTGGCGCCGCGCCACATCGACCTGCGCCCCTACGTGCTGTCGGGCAAGGAGATCAGCATGGTGCCGGGCGGCCTGACGCGCGTGGCGCTGAAGGAAGGCTCGCTGGTGGTCAACTCGTCGCAGGGCGGCGGCACCAAGGACACCTGGGTACTGGAGAACTGATGCTCATGCCACGCGAGAGTCACCCGTTGATGATGAAACACGCAAAAGGCGAATTGAAGGCCCGCCCCTCCCATCCTCCCCTCGCGGGGAGGCTACTAATTTGCTCGCTTCGCTCGTCTATCACCAGTCGCTTCGAACGAGTTGCTTCAAGTTAAGGGAGAAACCGACATGCTCTCATCGACCGCAGATCACCTCTACTGGATGGCCCGGAGCATGGAACGGGCCGAGAACACGGCGCGCATGCTCGACGTCACCTACCGCATGTCGCTGCTCAAGCAGACCGTCGCCGAGCCGCACCACGAATGGCGCGCCATGCTGTCGATCAGCGGCCTGCACGAGGATTTCGAGGCGCGCTACGATGAACCCAGCGCCGACAACGTGATGCACTTCATGGCGCTCGACGAGAAGAATCCGGGCAGCATCTACAACAGCATTTTCACCGCCCGCGAAAACGCCCGCGCCATCCGCGGCGCGAGCACTTCCGAAATGTGGGAGGCGCTCAACCACACTTGGCTGGAAATGCGCCAGATCCACGACGAAGGCATCGCCGAGGACGGCATCTCGCCCTTTTTTGAATGGGTCAAGGAGCGTTCGCACCTGTCGCGCGGCATCGCCCACGGCACCCTGCTGCGCGACGACACCTTCCGCTTCCTGCGCCTGGGCACCTTCCTCGAGCGGGCAGACAACACGGCGCGCATCCTCGACGTGAAATACCACATCCTGCTGCCCAGCCTGAGCGACGTCGGCGGCGCCGCCGACTACTACCACTGGGGTGCCTTGCTGCGCTCGGTCTCCGGCTTCGAGTCCTACCGCAAGGTGTATCGCGACCTGATCACGCCCACCCGGGTCGCCGAGCTCCTGGTTTTGCGCCCCGACATGCCGCGCTCGCTGACGGCCTGCATGAACGAAGTGAACCGCCTGGTGCAGGAAATCAACGGCCCGCGCTCCTCCGAACTGCTGCGCCGTTGCGGCTTGCTCAGTGGTGAATTGCGTTATGGCAGCATCGACGGCATCTTCGCCCGCGGCC
>VEPA01000067.1 GCA_012026675.1 Betaproteobacteria bacterium
GGCGATGTTGAATACGCCATGGTTCTCGTACGAACACGCCATCTCGCACTGCAGACAGCCTGTGCATTTGTTGGGGTCGATGTGCAATGATTTCTGCATTTCCAATGCTCCTCTATCACTCAAATAATTCTTCGGTTAAATCGCGTCCTCCTAGACGCTTGCAACACGGCTTCGCCAACCGCAAATCGCATGCCATGCATATAGCGGGCTCAATGTCGCATTTCGGCAATTGGCTTAATAATCATCGCAACAAATAGGGACAGATGCTCCAAAGCGCGACAACTCAAAAACTCGGCCCGAACAGCCAATAATTAACGCGTCATGGCTGACGATGCTGCACGCCATAGCGCAGCATGATGTTCTTCAAGGTGCCGTCTGCCATCAGTTCATTGATCGCCGCCTGCAGCGCCTGTGCCAGATCGTCGCTTTTTGACTTGACCGCAAGCCCGAGGGCCCACTGGCGCTTCTGCAGGACAGGATGCGGTGGCAAATCGATGGCAAAGCGCACATCGCCCTTGAGACCACCTTCCAATTCCCCCTGCTGCGCCATCACCGCCGCAACCTCACCTGCCTTCAAGGCGGCTACAGCCTCAGCGGCCGTCTTAAAGATCTTCATGGTGTTGCGATAACGTCCGCTGTCGGCGGAAAGCATCACGGTTGCTGCCAGGGTATCGCCCTCGACACCCAAATTCAGCTTTTCGAAGGCATCGAAATTATCCAGCGCCGGCAGTTTGTCGAGTTGCCGCGCGACGGCATAGCGCTCCCTGTGATACGGCGCAAAAAACTTGACCTGCTCCACCTTGCTCATGTACTCACGATCAACCGGGGCATGCATCATCACGTCGGCCGGGCCATAGCCCATGTAGTGTCCCTTCCAGACCATGTTGCGCAGGTCGTCCTCCATGTTCTCGTCCGCATCGAACCACAAGGGCGACATCTTGACCCCCAGCTTTGCGGCCAAAGCCTCGGCGAGGTCGACGTCGATGCCCTTGCCGTCGTTCGAAAATGGCGCAAAGTTTCTGTATAGCGCGACCTTTAGAACGCCGCTTTGACGAATCTTTGTCAAGGCAGGCACGTCCTGTGCAGCGGCATACGACGCGCCCAGAAAAGCAAGGGACAGAACACCAAGAACTGCAATGCCATGGACGCCAGTCCGGAATCTGCGCAACGCGGAAACAGCCCATCGCATCATGGTGACACTCTCCTCGAATTATTAATTTGCGGGTCGGGGTTATCCCGACCCGCAGGACACGTGGCCGTGCGGCGCTTCAATTAGCGCCGGCCAGGATCCATTTGATTAGCGCCTTGAGATCTGCCTCGGGCACGGCATCCATCGGCGGCATCGGCACCTTGCCCCAGTTCCCCGAACCGCCCTTCTTCACCTTCGCCAGCAGTGTGGCCTCGGCTTTCTTGTCCTTGGCATATTTCTTGGCGACCTCGCGATAGGACGGGCCGACGCCACGGGCGTCAACCGCATGACATGAAAGACAGGTGGACTTCTTCGCCAACGCCGCCATTGGACTCACCGGCGCTGCCGCTGGCTCTTCATGCCGGGTATCGATATAGGAGCGAATCGCCCAGATCGCCTCCTGCGACATGATGCCTTCGAAGGGCGGCATATACACCGCGCCATTGCGAACCTTGCCGCGCAGCACGGACTCGATGAAGTACTTGTCGGTTTCCTTGTCGATATCCAGTTTGCGCAAATCCGGAGCGATACCGCCGCTGATCACCTCCAGGCCATGACAACGAGCGCAATTCTGATTGTAGGCCGAGGTGCCGACGCGGATGGCTTCCTTGTCGCCACGGTAGGGATTTTCCTCAAGCCTCTGATCGCCCAAGGGCTTCAAGGTGCTGACATCGACGGCCTGTGGCGTTACGTCGCCATGAGCATGAACAATCGGCGACGCAACTGCAGCAGCCAACAGGATGGCTGCGGTCAAGAAACGAATTACGACTTGCATCAAAAGATTCCTCCGGGAGGTAATTGACATGACTTGCGCAAGCACCGCGCAGGCAACCATAGGCCGTTCAGGATAGCACTTTGCGTGCCAAAGTCTCGATGCTTCGGAAACTCATCTGCAGGACCAACAAGGGTATAGGCACGAAATATGCGTTAACTCATTCCCACCCAAAAAAATGGACTGTCTCAACTTGAAACATCGGATGTATCATTACCGGGCAATTATGGCCTATGGTGCGTTTCAGGAGAACGATACCAATAACTCTGCGCACAACTCCAATACAGCGGGCCAGGAGCGAGGAGATGAGGTAATGAAGCTGACCGCTAGTGCTGACGGGCCAAACGTCGCGGGATCGGCCAAGGCACATGACATGTTGAACGACTCCGGGACTGTTCCGAGCGGGCTGTTGCCATCGGCAATTGAAATGTCCTGGGAACGCTGCCTCGGCTACGGATTGGACAACGAGCAACGCAGCGAGTTCGATCCTTTGGGGCGGGTACTGCTGATCGAGGAGATGGAAAAAAGCCGCCATCTGCTGACGCATGCTCAGCCGGTGATGGACGTTCTCTTCGAGCAGATCGTCGATACCCAGAACGTGGTCGTGCTTGCCAACAACGCCGGGTACATCCTACATAGCTGCGGCGATCCAGATTTTCTGACGCGAGCCGAAAAGGTTGCCCTGGCACCCGGCGTCGAATGGTCCGAAGCCAACCGCGGCACCAATGCGATTGGTACGGCAATTGCGATGAAGGCTCCGGTCGTCGTCGATGGCAGTCAGCACTTCCTCACCGCGAACCGCTTTTTGACCTGTTCCGCTTCGCCGATCTACGATCCGTATGGACAACTCTCCGGCATCCTCGATGTCTCGGGCGATCACCTCAGCTCCAATCGACATACCATGGCCCTGGTGCGGATGTCGGTGCAGATGATCGAGAACCGGATGTTCGCGTCTACCTTCACCGAAATGCTCACCCTGCGCTTCCATGCCAGGCCCGAGTTCGTTGGAACACTCTGCGAAGGCATGGCCGCCTTCGCAGAAGACGGCACCCTGCTCTCGGCAAACCGTAATGCCTGCTTCCAGTTCGGTCAGAACCTGGAACAGTTGCGCGGCGCAAATTTCAGCACCCTGTTCGGGCAGCCCATCAGCCGTCTGCTCGACCATTTGCTGGTCCGCCCGCAGGATGCGATGACCCTTACTCTGAGTAGCGGCGTTCGAGTCCAGGCGCGGGCCGATTTTCGTCCCGTGCACCTGCGCCGGCATTCGCGCCTGGCCATCCAGAATGAGCCCGCCACATCTCGTGCGAGCGCGGGAAGCGAGGTCTCCGGGCAATCCGTTTCAGCTCCCGCCCGCCAGGGCTGCCCGATGGAATGGCTGCAGACTGGCGACCCACAGATCGATGCCGTGATCGGCAAGGTCAAAAAGGTCATCGGTCGCGACATTCCGATTCTGATCCAGGGCGAAACCGGTACCGGCAAGGAGTTGCTGGCGAACGCGATCCATTGTGCCAGCCCGCGCGCGACAAAGCCCTTCATCGCGGTCAATTGCGCCGCTATCCCCGAAGGGCTGATCGAATCGGAACTGTTCGGCTACGAGGACGGTGCATTTACCGGCGCGCGGCGCAAGGGAAGTCTCGGCCGCATTCTCCAGGCCGATGGCGGCACGCTCTTTCTCGATGAAATCGGCGACATGCCCCTCTCCCTGCAGGCCCGTTTGCTGCGCGTACTGCAAGAGCGCGTGGTCGTGCCGCTGGGTGGCGCGAAGTCCTATCCGGTCAACATCGCGGTAATCTGCGCCACCCACCGCCGCATTCGCGAGAGCGTCAGCAGCGGCCAGTTCCGCGAGGACCTCTATTTTCGGCTCAACGGGCTGACCGTGATGTTGCCGCCGCTGCGTGCGCGCACCGACATCGATGCCCTTGTCGGTTCGCTGCTCAGGGAACTCGGCGGTGCAAATCCTCCATCCCTGGATCCCGAAGTACTCGAGTTGTTCCGTCGCCATCCTTGGCCGGGCAACGTGCGCCAGTTGTCGAATCTGTTGCGTACCGCAGTGATCATGGCGGAAGGCGAGCCCACCATCCGCCGCGATCACCTGCCCGACGACTTCATCGAAGATGTGGGGCCGCAGCTGGTTTCGATGACCCCGCCGGAACCCGTTCCGGCTCCGCTAACGGTTCCGGTAGCCGTCTCACCGGCGCCGACGTCCTTGGCATCTGCCGAACCAGCCGAAGCAGGCACGGGCCGCCTGCAGGATCTCGCCCTGCAGGCGATCCGCGATGCGCTCACGCGCAACGGCGGCAACATTTCCGGCGCGGCACGCGAACTCGGTGTCAGTCGCAGCACGCTCTACCGCAAGCTGCAAGGCTGAGCACCCTGCAGGTAAAACCGATGCGCGGCGTATTGGCACGACTGGCGCACGAGGCCAGACGGCTCAAAACCGAAATTCTGGCGCTCTATTTCGCCGCACGTCACCCCGGAACTCCATGGACAGCGCGGTTGCTGGTCGCTTTCATTGTCGGTTACGCCCTGAGCCCTATCGATCTCATTCCGGACTTCATCCCGGTGCTTGGCTATCTGGATGAACTGATTCTCCTGCCCCTTCTGCTCAGTCTCGCCCTGCGCCTGATTCCACCGCCGGTACTCGCCGAGTGTCGTCAACGTGCAAAGGTATCGGCCGAACGGTCATGCCCCTCCAGCAGAATCGCGACCTTCGTGATATTCATGATCTGGCTGCTCGCATTCACCGCGGCCGCCTCTTGGGCCTACGATTTCGTGGCAACCGGCCCCGCCATCTGACGCCTGCATGATGCGCGAGTACTACCGAAATTGATTTTATTTCCCGCAAACAATAAACCAGCGGCCGACCTGGTTCTGATCGTCCTGCTGTCGATTGCGACATTCATGATTGGCGTCTATACGGAGTTCAGCGAGAGCCTGGTGGCCACCGCGCAGCAATTTGAGCGCCTTCAACTGGACGAATTGCCGCTGGCGCTGCTGGCACTCAGCCTGGGACTGGCCTGGTTCGCCTGGCGCCGCTGGCGGGAAATGCTGAGCGAACTCGAGCAGCGGCGAATTTTCGAATCTGCGCTCGAGACCAAGCAGCTTGAACTGCGTGATCTTTCGCGCCGGGTGACCGAAGCACAAGAGGCCGAACGACGCCTCCTGGCACATGAGCTTCACGATTAACTTGGGCAAACGCTGAATGCGATCAAGATCGAAGCCGTGGGCATCCGCAATGCCAGCGCCGGCGCCCAGCCGACGCTTCATAGCGCAGCGATGAACGTGATCCAGCTCACGGATCGCGTCTACGGCGTGGTCCGAGGCATGACGAGTCGCCTGCGTCCCGTTGCCCTCGACGAACTGGGCCTCGTCGGAGCGCTTGAACACGATTTGATGGGCTGGCGCCAGCGACTGCCGGCGACGCGCTTCACGCTCGCCATTGGCGAACTTCCGCCAGATATCGGCGAATCGGTAGCCATCGCCATGTATCGCGTGGCCCAGGAAGGACTGACCAATATCGTGCGCCATGCCGAGGCTCGACACGTAAAGGTGGAACTGGACTTCGCTCCGGCATCTGCGGTTTTGCACCTCAGCCTGCAAGACGATGGCCGCGGTGTCGAACTCAAGGCAATCCAGCACGGCCTCGGCCTGCTCGGAATGCGCGAACGCATCGAGGCGCTCGGCGGTATGTTTTGCATCGAGACCCAACCTGCCCAGGGCTTCCGCCTGGATGCCAGCGTGCCGCTTGATCGACCTGAACGCTGCGGAGAACGCGTGTGACGGCGCCGATCCGCGTTCTGCTGGTCGATGATCATGCCGTAGTGCGCGAAGGCTACCGGCGTTTGCTGGAAGCGACGCCGGAAATCCGGGTGGTCGCTGAAGCGAACAACGGCGAGGATGCCTGCGTCCGATTCATGGAATGCAGCCCCGACGTCGTGGTGATGGACATCACCCTGCCCGGAACCAGCGGCTTTGAGGCATTGCGCCGCATACTCGGCCGCCAGCCTGCCGCACGCGTCCTGATGTTCAGCATGCACGAAGATCCCCTGTTCGTGCTCCGCGCACTCGATGGCGGGGCTCGAGGCTATCTGACCAAGGCCAGCGCACCCGACATGATGGTCGAGGCCGTGCGATCGATCGCTGGCGGCAGCCGCTTTGTTCCACTCGAACTTGTGCGCAAGCTTCAGGATCGCGCCTTGAGCGAAGAACAGCTGAAACTTGACGCACTTTCCGAACGCGAGTTTGAAGTCCTGCGGCTTCTGGCTGCCGGCCAGGGGCTGGCCGAAATTGCGGCAATGCTCTGCGTCAGCAGCAAGACGGTCGCCAATTATCAGACGAACATCCGCCAAAAACTGGGTTGCGACAACGCGATGCAGTTACTACGAATTGCGCTCACTTGCGGCCTTGCAGACAGCTACCCGGCAGCGGCCGGCACAAGCATCGAAATTCCGGGCAGAGATGCAACCCGGGAAAATCTTCCCAGGAATCGCGGGTGACGGGGAGCAAACGGCGACCTTCTGAATGGGTTGAGCGACCGTATCCCCCAATCGAGTCCCTGCATTCATGATTTTCATGATTTGGCTTTGCTCATGCCTCGCAGCCGAACTCCCGGCCTAGGATTCGCTCCACTGATCATGTTCTCCTGTCTTTCACCCGTTTCAACGATTATGCTTGGCAGCCAACCCGCCCTCCTGTTCCTGTATCGCGTGGCAACCGCCCCTGGACTTGGCGTCGCCAATCCACACCTCAAAGAAAAATCAAGATGAACCGATTCCTTCGCAGAACTGCAGGGGTGATTGCCGCGACACTTTGCGGCAGCGTCTGGGCCGAGAGCTATACCATCGACCCGCGCCATACTTTTCCTTCCTTCGAAGTCAGCCACTATGGCTTTTCTCTGCAACGCGGACGCTTCAACAAGCTCAGCGGCACGCTCGAGCTCGACGCCGCGACGAAGAAAGGCTCGGTCGATGTCACGATCGACATGACGTCGATCGACATGGGTTTCGAGGCCTGGAACAAGCAAATGCGCGGCGAGAACTTCTTCCAGACCGACAAGTTTCCGCAGGCACGTTTCATTGCTCGCGACTTCGCTTTCGATCCCGACAAACCTACTCCGGTCAGCGGCGAACTGACCCTGCTCGGAGTCACCCGCAGCGTGGTGCTCAAGGTCAGTCAGTGGCGCTGCGCCAAGCATCCGATACTGCCGCGGCAACTTTGCGGCGCCGATCTGGAGGCCACGATCAAGCGTTCCGATTTCGGCATGAACGCCAACCTGCCCGGCATCGGCGACGATGTCAGAATTTCCATTCCTGTCGAAGCACTAAAGGACTCATGATGAAACTCAAGCTTTTTCCCGGTATCCGCCTGACCATTGCCACTCTAGGACTCGCACTCGCGCTGCCGGCCTGCGCCGCAGGCGGCGGCGCCTATGTCAGCAACCAGAAGGGCAACATCACCCTTATCGACCTGACGAGTTTCGAACCTGCGGGGGAAATCGACATCGGCGGCGCCTCGCCACGCGGCATAGGCGTCACCGCCGACGGCAAGTTGCTTGTGGTCGCTGCACGCGACAAGAGCGACCTCGCCGTGATCGACCTGCAGACTCGCAAGGTGATCAAACGCATCCCAATCGGCAAGAACCCCGAGTTCGTCCGCGTGCGCGGGGACCTGGCCTTCGTATCCTTCGAACCCACTTCCGAGGGCGGCCCGCCGCCCAAGCCCGGTTCCAAGGAAGCACAGGAATCCAAGAAGAAACCAAGCAAAGAGAAGGAAGAGCCGGCACGCGTCGCCGTGGTCGACCTGGTCACCGGCAAGAAAATGATGGACATAGTCGCCGGCATGCAGACCGAAGGGATCGAATTTTCGGCCGATGGCAAGAAGATCATCGTCACCAACGAGGAAGACAACAATCTCACGGTGCATGACATCGCCTCCGGAAAACTGTTGAAAACGATCGATACCAAGCCCTATGGCAATCGCCCGCGCGGCATCAAGATGTCTCCCGATGGCAAGTTCTACGTCGCCACCATCGAATATGGCAACAAACTGGTTGCGCTGGATGGCGAATTCAATGTCATCAAACCCGTTGCTACGGGCGAAACCCCCTACGGTGTCGCCTTCAGCCGCGACGGCAGCCGCCTTTATGTTGCACTGGCCAAAGGCAAGACCCTGCAGGTGTTCGACGCCGCAAGCCTGACCAGCATCGCCGAGCATCCGATCGGGGACCGCTGCTGGCACTTCACCTTCACCCCCGACGACAAGCACATCCTGGCCGCCTGCGGCCGTTCGGACGAGGTCGTCGTGCTCGATGTCGCCAGCGGCAAGATCATCAAGCGCATCGCCGACAAACTGACGCCGTGGGGCATCGTGACCTATCCGAAATCCTTCGGCAGCCTGGATACGCCCTGAGCGCAGGATCCTCAAGAGCGAAGTTCGAAAGTCGGCGCCGGCGGAACGGCGGCGCGACAACCCGCACTACCTAGCGCGTGGTTTCGCGCCGCTTCAGGTCGGCCCGCGCCGCCGGATAGCCTGCCGCGGCGCTGCGCTGCAACCACTGTTCCGCCTCTTGCGCGTCCCTGACCTGTCCGGCGCCCGTGCCATACATCACGGCGAGCGCATACATCGCCTCGCCATCGCCCGCCTTCGCCGCCGTGGAAAACCAGTGCGCGGCGAGCACCAGGTCGCGCGCGACACCACGGCCCGACTCGTAACTCCACGCCAGCCGGGTTTGCGCACGGACATGGCCGGACTCGGCTGCGGCCTTCAGGATTGCGAAATATTCTTCCGCATGTCCTGCCGCCAGCGCCTGATCAGCCCGTAGCACCGGGTCCTTCGCATCTGCTCCGGTGCTTTCCGCGGCCAGATAGCGCTGCGCCTCGGAATCGCCGGCAGCCGCGGCCATGCTGAAATAGCGCCGGCCTTCCGCGCGGTCCACGGCGCCGCCGGGAGCGCCGAGCCAATACATGACCCCGGCCCGGAACATCGCCTTTGGGCTGCCCAGCATCGCGCCGCGCCGGTAATAGCCCAGGGCGCGGTCCATGTCGCGCGGTACGCCAAGGCCGTCCTCGTAGAGGATACCGAGATTGAAGGCCGCCTCGCCGAAATTGCGCTCGTCGAGCGCTTCCCAGATGCGCTTTGCGGCTGCGTAGTGAGCCATCTTGAACTCGGCGTAGCCGCGGTAATTGCCGTACTCAGGCCGGCGGACGATCTCCGCCAGATCGATCTCGTCCTCGCCGGCGGGCTCCGTGGCGGCGCTCGAAACGCCAAGCGTGAAACCGCAGAGCAGCAGCAGACAGGCAGCCATCCGGCGCAGGGGAAAGCACGTCGAGCGAACTGCAGGCTGACTGGAACTCATGGTCGTTTCACTCGATTTTCAGTATGGGCAGCCAATGGCTGCGGGGGTCGCCACGACTCAGGTCAGAGTGGCGTATCGGCCGCTGCCGGCGCTCAGCCGGAACAATATCCGGAGCGATGAACGCATCCATCACAACATCGTTCAACTGGCCGACGATGCCGCTTTCCGTCCACGACATCCTGTAGTAAATGCCGTTGAAGGGATCGATATGGAGCGATTTCGGGGCGGTGCGCATGAACAGCAGGGCATATTCCAGTGGCACCAGATCGTCGGGCGAAACAAGCGGCGCTTCACGCTCAACCGGAAAATGGCACAAGCGCTGTGTCGGTCCGGTCAGGCAACGAAACGGGCGCATGGCGAGAAAATACTCTCCAAGCGACTCCTCCATCGTGATTTTGAACCGCGTCTTGCCCGCCTCTGCCGGCGCGAAGACGATGGTCCCGACCCGGTGCTTCTCGCCATCGGCATTGCTCAGCCAGATGCCACGCGTTCCCGTTAGTTCGGCCGCCAGGCTCGCCAGGGGAAGAATCCAGGAAAAAAGCAGTATCAGCAATCGCACGGGGCTCATGGTTCACCTGCCATTTTCGAAATCAGGAAAACGAAAAAGACCGAACACAACTTGCGTTGCGTCGGTCTCGAAAGGAGGCGATCCGCGCTATCGAGCGGATCGCCTCCGAGGAGGAACAAACCTGACTTACTTGCCGCTCTTGTGGAGCTTGAAGACCCACATCGAGCCACCCTGGTTCAGGAACGAGACCTTCTTGGCCACATCCCCGCCCCACAGCGGAACCGCGCCACCCCAGCCAGCAGCGACGCCGATGTACTGCTCGCCGTCCTGCTCCCAACTGATCGGCGGCGCAACGATGCCGGTACCGACGTTGAACGACCAGACTTCTTTGCCGGTCTTGGCGTCAGCCGCCTTCAGGTAGCCTTCCGGGGTGCCCCAGAACACCAGACCGCCCTTGGTCGTCAGCACACCACCCCACAGCGGAGCGTTGTTCTTGACTTCCCAGACGATCTTGCCGGTCGCCGGATCGATCGCGCGCATCGCGCCGATGTAGTTGTCGTCGATGGTCTTGATGGTAAAGCCGGCGCCGAGGTAGGCCGCACCCTTCTTGTAGCTGACGGGCTCGTTCCAGATGTCCATGCCCCACTCGTTGGCCGGCACGTAGAAGTAGCCGGTGTCCGGGCTGTAAGCCATCGGCATCTGGTTCTTGCCGCCGAGGAAGGAAGGCGCGGCGAAGACGGTGGTTCCCTTCTTGCCATCGGCGCTCTTGGCGGGGTCACCGGGGCGGTTTGACGGATCGAACTTCGGACTGCCGTCGGCATTCAGGCCGGTAGCCCAGGTGATCTTCTTGACGAAGGGGAAGCCCTTCTGGAACTTGCCGGTCGTGGCATCCAGCACGTAGAAGAAGCCGTTGCGGTCGGCCTTGCCGCCGAGAAGTTTGCCGTCCTTGGCCTTGAAGGTGACAAACTCGTTCACGCCGTCATAGTCCCAGCCATCGTTCGGGGTACCCTGGAAGTGCCACACGATCTTGCCGGTGGCGACGTCGATGGCGACGGTGGAGCAGGATTAGAGGTTGTCGCCGGGACGCAGGGCGCTGTTCCACGGCGCGGGGTTGCCCGTACCGAAATAGGCCAGGCCGGTCTGGGGATCGTAGGTGCCGCCAAGCCAGGTGGCAGCGCCGCCGGTCTTCCACAGGTCGCCGGGCCAGGTGGCGTTGACGGTACCGGAAATGCCGTTGTCCTTGCCGTCCTTGGTGCCCATGTGGCCTTCAACCGTCGGGCGCGTCCAGACCATCTTGCCGGTCTTGGCGTCGCGCGCTTCAACGCGACCGAGAACGCCGAACTCGCCGCCGGATACGCCGGTCAGGACCAGCCCCTTGGCAATGATCGGAGCGGCCGTTGCGGAGTAGCCGGCCGAGTATTCGTCGATCTTTTCCTTCCAGACGACCTTGCCGGTGTCCTGGTCGAGAGCCACCAGTTGCGCATCCAGCGTGGCGAAGATCACCAGGTTGTCGTACAGGGCGGCGCCGCGGTTGACCACGTCGCAGCAGGGCATGATGCCGTCGGGCAGGCGGTGCTCGTATTGCCACAGCTTCTTGCCGGTCTTGGAGTCAAGGGCGAACAGGCGGGAGTAGGAACCCGTCACGAACATCTTGCCGTTATGGACGACAGGCTGCGATTCCTGGCCGCGCTGCTTCTCGCCGCCGAAGGAGAAGGACCAAACCGGCACCAGATTCTTGATGGTGCTGGGATTGATCTTGGCCAGCGGGACATAGCGCTGACCTTGGGTGCCGATGCCCCAGGACAACACGTCGCCGGTGGTCTTGGCATCGTTTTCGATATCTTTGTCTGTGACCGTCGCCATTGCGGGTCCGGCAGCCAGGGAGAACATCGCGCTGCCAACCAGCAACGACATCAGAGTACGTTTCATCAAGTCTTTCTCCTAGAGTTTATGATTGATCGGACGCGCGCTCGCGCGTCGCCCGAAATCTTACTAGCAATCCCGATGCCAGGTCACGCTATCTAATGAAAAGTCGCAAACTTCCTTTTTAGGCGGCCGGCGATGGGCAGAAATTGGATTTTGACAGAAAGTCCTGCTCCAAATATGGGCAGCTGTCCCAGAATGAAACAGTCCATACTCCTGCAGGAAGCGCGAATTCTCAATGCGGACGATTCAGCGTCGCTGCCTCGTAGCGTCGATACAGGTGAGCCACGGATCGCGCGAATTCTTCGCGCGAAAGGGGAATCGCGGCAAATTCGGCCGGTACGGCGAGGCCGAGCACCTCCGCCATCTCATCCCCGCGTTCTGCCGCCTGGCGCAGGGTGCCCTCCACCCAGCGCAGATAACTCCGGGTCTGCCGGACGGCACGGCCGTCGCTCACGGGATCGCCATGCCCGGGCACCATCGTGCGATAGCTGATTGCGTCAAGGCGGTCCAGCGCAGCGAACCACTGCGCCACGGTAGCGTGCGGCGTTGTCGGCGCGCGGTTGTAGAACACCAGGTCGCCGGCGAAGAGAACCCCGGTGCTATGGTCAAGAATTACCAGATCTCCATCCGTATGGCCGGACAGGGCCATCAGTTGGAACTCGTGGTTGCCGATCACGGTCACACCTTGGCCGACCGTCTCGCGGGCCGGAGTCGACTCGGTACCCTTGATCCAATCGCCGGAAAGACGATAAACATTGTCGGTAAACGCCGCACCCTCCTGCCGTTGTCCGGCGATCGTCGAGGCCAAAGCGGCCGTGGGTACGTCGGCGAATACCTGATTGCCCAAAAAATGATCCGGGTGGTGGTGAGTATTGAAGACGCGGATCACCGGCTGCGGCGTGATCCGGGCGATGGCGCGGCGCATCTGCTCAGCGTAGAGCCTGGACGGACCGCTATCAATGACCACTACCCCGTCCGTTGTCACTACGAATGCCGTATTCACGATGTTGCCGCCGTTGATGCGGTTGAAGTCTTCGGTCTTGCCGATCAGGACCCAGGTATCGTCGGCGATCTTGCGCGGTTCAAGCCGATAGTCCAAGGGTTCAGCCGCCAGATGCGGCGCATGAAGCACAATGCCCAGGATCAGCGCGGCAAATGCTCTTCCCACCAGATTTCTCAATGGCGCCGCGATCACTGGGCGACCTTGGCGTTGATCCGGTTGCCGTTGTTGTCGCGACCCACCAGCGTCAGACCGGCCGGCGGCGGGCCCGTGAAATCGAACGAGAACACGGGGTTCTCGGAAACGGGCTCGAAGGTATCCAGGGTCATCCATTCCTTCCCTGTAGCATCCTGCAGCGACAATCGTTCGATGTAAAAGGCGGGAATGCCCGGTGCCAGGCCGGTGTCCATCGGATGCATGATGCTGAGCTTGACCCGGCTTTGCGCTTCACCCTGCCAGATACGGGACTGCACCTGCCCCAGGGTTTCAGTCCAGTTGGCGGAACTGCGTCCGACACTCGGTGCGGTGCAGCCGCCACCGCTGGCGTCGATCCAGATGCCGCCCACGTGCCAGACACCGTCCGCCGTCTGCGCCATGGCACGCACCGGGCTGCCCTGCTGCAGTTTCATGCGGAAATGCAGGGACGGCATGGCCCCTTTCGCGGAAAACTCCAGAACCTTCACAATTGGATTGAGGTCGGCGATCACCAGGACCCGACGCACATCGGTCAGGCCCGTTATCCTGATTCCAACCGGGACATTCATCGAATCTTCCGCAACCTTGGGCCCGCTGACGACAACCCGCGGATCAAAAACCACCTTTGCCGTTCCCAGATAACGGTCTTTGAGATCCGTCCATTGAGGCGACTGCAGGGGATCGTCGCCGGTCGCAGCAAAGGCATGGCCGCCACTGATCAGACAGACTGCCGCGACGGCAAGCGCAACGTGCGCGCCACGCAAACGAAACATATTCAATCCTCGCCAGAATTCCAGATAATCCTGAAGCAAGAACGGGGCCGACCAAGCCCCTGAACTCGGCGCGGACTCAAAGCTAGCGGGGCAAGGCGAAAACCACCAGAGCGCCGCCCTGCTTGAAACCGAAGTTAGCGTTTCCGCCGGCGGCGACCGCCACATATTGCACCCCATCGACCTCATAGCTGACCGGCGGCGCATTGACCCCCGCCCCGCATTGGAATTGCCAGAGTCGTTCTCCCGTCGCAGCATCGAAAGCACTCAGGTGGCCGTCGCCCTCGCCCGTGAAGACCAGCCCACCGCCTGTTGCCATGACACCACCCACCATCGGCCTGTCCATTTTCTTCTGCCACCGGATACGGCCCTGCTCCCTTGTTGATATGGCCGTCAGCGTTCCCCAGTTCGGTTCTTCGATCGGTTCAAGGGATGAGTAGCGAACAGCTGGCTTGCCGTCGCCGGCTGGAATTTCCCGCACCGAATAGCGCGTCGGACTGTGGGATGCGGCGACAAAGGATAACCCGGACGCAGGATCGAAGGCCACCGGGGTCCAGTTCGCGCCGCCAAGGGCCCCGGGCGCCACGCGCACACCTTCCGGCGTCGGATGGGCAAACAGGTTGATCTGGGGCACGAAAGGCTCGGATTTGAACAGCAGTTTGCCGTCACGCCGGTCGTGCGCATAGAACCAGCCCATCTTCGACGCTTGGCCGACCGCAGGGATGCTGCCGCCGGCCGCGGGAATATCGAACAGTACTGGCGGACTAGCCACGTCGTAGCCCCAGACATCGTGGGGCACCTGCTGGTAGTACCACTTCAGCGAGCCGGTCTCGGCATCAAGCGCGGCAAGCGACACCGTGTACAAGTTGTCGCCGGGACGCGAAACGTCATCCATCTGCGGCGAAGGGTTGCCGATACCGACGAAGAGGGTATTGGACTTTGGGTCATAGGCGGGTGTGGTCCAGGCCGAACCGCCGCCATGCTTGCTCGCCTCGGGGAATTTCGCCAGAGCCTGCTTTTCTCGGGCGATGTCGCGATTCAGCGGCACGCCATCCGGCGTCGAGCTGCGAAACTCGCCTTCCCAACCCGCCTTGGCGATGGTGTCGAACTGCCAGACCTGCCGCCCGGTGTCCGCATCGAAGGCAGCATAAAAACCCGGCCGCCCATACTCGCCGGCAAACCCGACCACGGCACCCAGCGGCGCACCCGGTCGTTTGCCTTCCAGATGCAGACCGTAGCCGACGCCGGTAATGCCGATGATCACCTTGCCCTTGATCACGAGCGGGGCCATGTTCGCCCCGACCCCGGTTGCGCCGGTTGTCGCCTGATTACGCAAGACATCGTCCGCCGCCAGTTGCTCGCCCCGTTCGGAAGGCCCCGTATCCGTAGCCAAAGGGACATCCCAGACGATCTTGCCCGACTTTACATCCAGGGCAATCAGGCGTGCATCGACCGTACCCATGAAGACCTTGCCATAGGCCACAGAAACACCCCGGCTGGCCGGCCCGCAGCACATTTTCGTCGTCTTGCGCTTATGCTCGTAGCGCCACAATTCGCGCCCTGTTGCGGCATCGATCGCCGCGACGTGGTTGAACGGCATCGACAGGTACATGACCCCATCGACCACCAGCGGCGTCGCCTGAAAGGTGGCCACGCTGCCGGTCTGGTAGATCCAGCGCGGCACCAGCTTCCCGACGTTTTCCCGCGTGATCTGCTGCAGCGGCGTGAAGCGTTGGTTGGCATAATCGCGTCCGTAGCTCAGCCAGTTGGCGCGATCATCCTGCGCGGCCCTCAGACGGTCATCATCCACCGGCGCGGCAGGCGCGGCTGCAGCGGCAAGCAGAACGACGCAGGGCAGCAGCCTGCCGAAAATACGCAAGGCGATGACAGTCACAGATCTATGCTCGCCGAGATGCCGACCAGATAGTTGCGTTCCGCCGCAGGAAAGTAGAAACGATTATTGGAATCGTTCACCGACACACCGCCGACATATTTCTTGTCACCGATATTCTCGACGCGCAAAAACTCGGCAAGCCTCACCCCGCCCAGGCGCTGCTCGAACCCGGCCCGCCAGTTGTAGATCGTGTAGCTCTTGGCCGCATCAGAATTGATGTCATCCACATACACCTTGCTGCTGTAGCGGGCCTCGAGGGCAGTGGCAAACCCGCTCGCGGGATGCTTCCAGGCCAGTTCCCCGAAGAAGGTATTGGCCGGCGCGCCGGGCAGCTTGTTGCCGCTGTCGATGGTTTTGGTATTGCCCGTGTTTGTGTATCTTTCCGCGAAGTACGCATCCAGGTAGGTATAGGCAAGGGACGCCTTCAGGTTCTGGGTCAAGTCGCTATCCACGCCGAGTTCCAGTCCCTTGCGCTTTGTTTCCCCCGCGTTGTCGTAGACGCTGCGCCCGAAGGTGGTGACATCGACCACGATTTCCTTGTCGGTCTTGACATGGTAGATCGCCGCATTGATGCGTGTCGCATCCCCCACCAGGGCCTTGACGCCGGCCTCGTAATTGATGCTGGTCGATGGCTGCAGGCCAAAATTCAGGCCGCTCTGTCCGCCCGACCGATAGGCCAGTTCGATGAAGGTCGGCGTCTCGAAACCCTTGCCTGCGTTGGCATACAGGTTAACGCGCTGATTCAGATGGTAGACCACGCCCAGCACTGGCGTCGTTTCCGTGTAGGTGACACTTCCGCTGTCGTCGGGGTTGCCTGCGCCGGTGGTGCGAATGTAGCGGTCGTCGTTCTCGAAACGCACGCGGCTGTAGCGCAGTCCGCCGCTGACGATCCAGTCCGTGCCGATCGCCCACTCGGCTTGGAGATACTGGCCGGAATTGCTGACGATATTGTCCTCGTCGCGACGCAATACGCCTTTCTGCCCGGCCTTGTTTTCGAAGCCCTTGCGCAGATCCTTCATGTACTCGTAGTTCAGTCCGAGGGTGACCGTCAGCGGACCTACGCCGGTATCGGCCTTGTGCGACCAGCGCAGGTCGGTGCCGTAAAAGTCGCGGTCGATGTAGCTGATACCGCCCGAACCCTTGATAACCGCAGCGGCATTAAAAGGAATCGTCAGGCGGCCGAGGGTTTCGCGCGTCCCGCCCCAGACGACTGCCTGCAGGGTGTCGTTTTGAGTCAGCTGATGCTGGATATTCAGGCCGGCCTGCGTCTGCGCCTTGTTGCCTCCCGCATTCTGGCTCAGGGTAGACGGAGCAGCGACCTGGCGCGGGTCCGCCTCCATCTGCGCCCGCGTCAGCCCCTGCGGGTCTTCGTTATAGGGCTGGTCGAGCGAATTCATGACCAGCGTGACCTTTGTTTTTTCGCCCTGCCACGTCAGCTTGGCATTGGCCTGGTCGCGGCGCACCGCACTGTGGTCGCGGTAACCGTCGCTCTCGTAGCGCGAGGCATCCACAAGGTAACCGAAGCTGTCGCTGCCGCCTTCCGCCACCACGCCGACTCGCCAGGTATCGTAGCTCCCGCCATAAGTGCTGGCGGTAACGCGGTGGGGTCCCTTCCCGTCGCGCGTAAAGATCTGCAGCACGCCGCCCGAGGAATTGCCGTAAAGAGCCGAGAACGGACCCCGCATGACTTCCATGCGGTCGGCCGTGCTGAGGTCGAAGGTCCCCATCTGGCCCTGCCCGTCGGGCATGGATTGCGGAATCCCGTCCGCATAGAGACGAATGCCCCGCACGCCGAATGCCGAGCGTGCGCCAAAACCACGGGATGAAATCTGCTGGTCCGAGGAAAAACGGTAGGTATTCGGCGCAAAGATGCCCGGAACCCGCGCCAGGGATTCCGAGGTGTTGACCATCGGCTGAGCAAACTGCATTTGTTCCCCGGTAACGACATCGATGGAGACCGGCAGGTCGAAGCTGTTCTGCTCCATGCGAGTCGCAGTCACCACTACCTGATCGGTGGTCACGCGCGGTTCGGCGGCTTGGGAACAAAAAGGGAAAAGGCCGGCGACGAGGCAGGGCAGCACGCGCAAGCGGGGGGTGAAATCAGTCATGGGTCAGGTTCGCAAAGTTACGGGAGCCCGAATTCTCGCCTCCGCGAGCTGAATCTGCCTGCGTGATTAGGCGTGTTGGCTGTTCATGAAAATCATGAGTCGCTGCACGGCCACGGCATTTCAGGCGTCGATCAGCCCATTTCGAATGGCGATCAGGGTGAGTTCCGCTGCGTTGCCGGCGCCGAGTTTCTGCTTGATGTTGTAGAGGTGGGTGCCCACCGTTCGCGGACTGAGAAACAGCACGGCGGCGATCTCGGCCACGGACTTGCCGCGCGCCAGCATTACGAACACTTCGAATTCGCGTGCGGAAAGGGTTTCCAGCGGGCTACCCGGGCGACTCACCTGTTCGACGACGATTTCCTGCGCCAGGGCCGGTTCGAGAAACAGCTTGCCCGCGGCCACCTGTCGAATGGCCTCGATCAGGGCCGCGGCCGCGCTGCGCGTGGGCAGGTAGCCGAGTGCCCCGGCGGCCAGGGCACGCCGCGGATGAGCCGTGTCCTCGTGCGCGGACAGGACCAGCACGCGTGTCGTGGGCCATTTCGCCAGCAATCGCGAAAGCGCCTCCAGCCCGCCCATGCCGCCCATCGACAGGTCCAGCACGACCACGTCGGGCTTCACCTCGGTGAAGCACTGCAGGGCTTCCTCGCCACTGCCGCATTCGGCTACCACGCGCAGATCGGTGGTGGTATCGAGCAGCAGACGAAATCCCATGCGAACAACCGCGTGGTCGTCGACCAGCATGATGCGCAACGTCGAGCTCACTCTGAATCTCCTGGCAGGGGAAGCACGATCCTAACGCGGAAACCGCCCTCCGGGCACGGTCCGGTCTCGAGACTGCCGCCGAGCGCCACGACCCGTTCGCGCATGCCGACCAGGCCGTGTCCGGATCCCGGCAGCGCGGGCGACGCGCCCCGGCCGTCGTCCTCGATGACTGCTTCCAGCCTTCCGTCGCCGCGCGTCACCGCCAGCCTTGCACGGCTGGCACCGGCATGCTTGAGGACATTGGTGAGAGCCTCCTGGACGCTGCGAAATACCGCCAGTGTCAGGGCCTCGCCAAGGTCGCCGAGGTCGCCTTCAAGGTCCAGTACAAGTTCAACATCCGGATGCCGGAGGCGCCATTCCCGGCCAAGATCGTGCAGTGCCGCGGCCAAGTCCGGTTGCTCGAGGATGGCCGGACGCAATTCGCGCACGATGCGATGTACGCTGTCGTAGAGCCCGGCAGCGATCTCATTGACCTGTCCCGCGCCCTGAACCACGCCCGGAGCCTCGCTGCCGCGCGCAATCGAAGTGGCGATCAGGCGTATCGCCGTGACCGACTGGCCGAGTTCATCGTGGAGTTCGCGCGCCAGGCGCTTGCGCTCCGCCTCGATGCCGGCCTCGATCAATCGCATCACCTCGCGGTTTTCTGCTAGTTCCTGCGTGGTGGTCACCAGCCGCCGCGCATCGACCTCGGTCGGATGCAACAGGCGACGCAAAAACAGCAGCAGCGCCGTGTGCAGCACGGCGACAAAGGCCAGGCCCAGCAGGAATATTGCCGTCATGCTGTCCCAGGCATCCAGCACCGCCCGCGAAGCGTCGGGGGCGATCTCGATGCGCGCACCGGGCATGCCGATCACGGTCGCCTTGAGTTGTGATCCCATCAGGGCTTCGAACCACTCCGGCGCGCGCCGCCCAGCCTTGTAGGTACTGGGCGGCGAACTGTAGCGCAGCACGCCGTCATTCGAATAGAGGCGGATGTTATTGGCGCGGACCCGCCCCAGGGCTTGCAGAAAGCTCACCATCACCGCCGGCGCCGGACCGAAGACCGGGCTGGTCTGGGCGGCATTGCCCAGCAGTTGCACCGCCACCCGATGCGCGGCCTCGATCTCTTCGCGAATCGAACTGCGGTAGTCGATAACCAGGAGCCAGGTCAGGGCTGCAAGAAAACCCAGGTTCAGCGCCGCGACGAGCAGGTTGAGCCGCAGCCTCAGACTCATTGCCGGCCCTCGCGTCGGCCGTCCAGATCAAGCCGCTCGATTTCAAAATAAACGTGTTGCACGTTGCGTCCGTGACGCGCGGCGTAACCATGCCAGCCGGAAAATTCCTGGAGTTCGGCGAGCCGGATGGCTTCGTCCGCGCTGCGGCCTTCCTGATAGGCGACGGATACGCGTTGCTTCAACTCCGACAGATAGCGCCTGATCGGCGCGATATCGCCTGCCGAACCTACCGGTCCGCGGCCGGGAATCAAAATCCGGATCGGCAGCCCGGCAAGCTGATCGAGTCCTGCGATCCAGCCGCTGGTATTCGCTTCGGACAGGTGCGGAATCTGTCCGCTGTAGATCAGGTCGCCGGCAAACAGCGTGGCGCTGCCCTCGTCGAACACGGCAAGGTCACCCTCCGTATGGCCGTGGCCGAATTGCAGCAGTCGCAACTGGCGTCCGCTTGCGTCCAACACCTGCGATGCGGCAACAGTAGTGTCGGGCAACTGAATCCGGGTGGCACGCATCGCCTCGTCGCCAACGCTCTGGCGCAAGCTTGCCAGGCAGTTGGGGCAGCGCTCTGCCATGGCGACGGCAGTTGCGGCGGTCGCCAGAATCGGAATGCCGCGCTCGGCGAAGGCCGAGTTCCCAAGTACGTTCTGCGGATGCGAATGGGTGTTGATCAGCATTTTCACCGGCTTGGGCGTCACCCGCGCCACGGTGGCAAGTATGGCCTCACCATGGCGATGGTTGGCACCGCTGTCGATCACGATCACCCCATCCCGACCGACGAGGAACCCAGAATTGACGACACGTCCGCCATTTTCCGGAGTCGCGTCGGCCAGCGGCGCGGGGATCACGAAGACACCGTCGGCAATCTCGTCTACCGGCAGGTTCGCCGGCGCGCCGAGGGCTGGAAGTGTCAGGCCGAGGAGTGCGAAGCACCACCGCCGGCACTGCGCGAAGCTGTCGTTACGAAGCCAGCCGAAAAACCACTGGAACATCAACAGTCAGCGAACGTCCGGCGAGGCTGGCCGGCAACGGCGGCAAAGGTGCCGCTGCACGCACCATGTCGATAGCCTGTCGATCGAGAATTTCATGTCCGCTTGAGCTTACCACGCGCACCGACTGCAGTTGGCCGTCGGCCGCCAGTTCCAGTTGCAGCAAGGTGCTCCCTTGCCATTGGCGGATTTGCGCCAGGCGCGGATAACGCTGCTGAAGCGCAACGGCACCGGCGAGGGTCCGCCCATATGCGGCCAAGGCGGTCGGATCGGGTGTCGTCGGGCGCGACACCGGTGCGCTGGGGACAGGCTGCGAAACCGCTGGTGCCGGCAGAGGCTCGACCGTAGCTGCAGCAGTGTCAGCAGGCGCCGCTGGAACAACCGGCGCATCGGATATCGGCGCCTGCGCTGACCGGGTCAGCACCCGCGTTGGAGCGGGCGCATCGGCCTTGCGCGGCTCTTGCGGGAAAGTCGGCGCCGGCGGAACGGCGACCGGCCCCATTACCGGCGCCGGCAGCAGAACACGCAACGGCCTGGACATCAGATCCTGCGCCTGTTGCAGGCCCGGCAGCCAACCCAGGGCAAACCCATGCACGACGATTGAAGCCAGGACAGCCCAGACGATAGGCGGCTGCCTGAAGCTCAGGCGCGTGCTATCGAGGTACGGCAAGGAGGGGGCAAATGAAGCGGCGTACATTGGATAACGATAGCGCATCCAAGGGGAAGTGGTCCCACCCGAGGCGCGTTTTCATGAAAATCATGACCTCCGGCGGACCAGCAATCATTGACGATTTTTTGCACGACAACGCGGCAAGAATACGGGCATGGCTTTTGCGGTGGCAAGGCGGTACATGTAGAGTCCGAGCCTGACGCTTCCGAAAGCCTGCCCGGCGATCATGCGGCGTACTCCGAACTATGGCCAGAAATGAGGTGTCATGAAGTGCAGGACGAAATGACGGGCATGCGATTCGGAATAATTCCCGGGCTCCGGGCGGAGGCATGGCTGACCGCCCTGGCAATCCTGCTCTACTGCGCCGGCACCTTGGCCGGCGAACTCGACAAGTCGGCCATCGAACGCCGTTTCCAGCCGCCCTTGCATGTGGGCGAAAAACTGCGCGAAGTCCCTGCCTGGCCATTGACCAGCGAACTCACGCCCGATGCCGGACCGGTCGGCTATGTCTTCGAGTCGATCGATCTGGCCCCGATACCCGGTTTCGAGGGAACGCCAATGAATCTTCTGGTGGCGAGCGATGCCGGCGGCAAGTTCATTGATGTCGAGGTCCTGCGCCAGCATGAGCCGGTGTTCCTCGCCGGCTTGGGGCCTGGTCCGCTCCACGACTTCGTCAAGCAGTACCAGGGCAAGAGCCTGAAGCAGCAGATCACCGTTTCCAGCAGCTACGGCAACACCCGTCCCGCTGACAGCGGCAACCGCGTCGTGCTGGATGGCGTGGCCAAGGCCACCGCCTCGGTGCGCATTGTCAATCAATCGGTGCTCGCCGCAGCGCTGGCGGTGGCACGGGTCAGGCTCGGGTTTGCCAATCCCGGCAGCGGCGCTCCGGCGGCCGTGGTCAAGCCCGTGCCCTTCGAGCGCATGGATTTCGAATCCCTGTTACAGCGCGGCTACGTGCAGCGCATTTCGTTCAGCAACGCCGAAATCGAGAAGCTGTTCGCCGGCACCGAAGCGGCCGGCGCCGATGAAGAAGCACTGCGAAAACCCGATGATGTCTACGTCGAAATCTACGTGGGATATCTCAACCCACCCAACATCGGCCAAAACCTCCTGGGCGATGCCGCCTGGGCCAAGTTCAAGACCTATCTGCTCGACGATCGCCCCGCCTTCTGGATCGCCACGCGCGGTCGCTATGTCCTGGCGGACGCGTCCTTCGTGCCGGGAACGGCGCCGCCGCGCCTGTCCCTGTCGCAAAACGAACTGCCGATCGAACTTCGCGATGCCAACCGCGATTACGCGCGAATACCGGCGCTCGGCAACATCGGCAGCGCCTTGATCCTGACCGCGCCGGCACTTGCTGGACTGGATCCGGGTCGGGCCATGGATTTTAATTTCACCATCAGCCGCTCCCGCGGCATGATCCTGCCGGTGGTGACGCAAAAGCAGATCAGCCTGCGCTACGCCCCGCCCGCCGAATTGCTGGACTACCCACCGAAACCCCCGCCCGAGTGGCTGCAGGCCTGGCAAGGGCGACTGCCTGACCTCATCATCATCGGCCTCGCCTTGTTGCTCCTGACCGGAATCCTGCTGAAGCCGCGCTCGATTTCAGTCAAGCCGCGCACCCTGTTCCTGTTCCGTACGGGTTTCCTTGCTTTCACGCTGGGCTTCATCGGCTGGTACGCCCAGGGACAGCTCTCCATCGTCCAGATCACCGGTGCGATCAAGTCGGTGTCCGCCGGGGCGGGGCTCAAGAGCTTCCTCTATGATCCGGTTTCGCTGCTGCTGATCGCCTATACCCTGGTCAGCCTGGCGGTCTGGGGTCGCGGCGCCTTCTGCGGCTGGCGCTGTCCCTTCGGCGCCCTGCAGGAGTTCGTCGGAATGCTGGCGCGCGGCCTGCGTGTTCCGCAGTGGCACATGCCGATCCGGCTCGCGAGGTTGCTCGCCCGCAGCCGTTACGCCATCCTTGGATTGCTGGCTGGAACGGCAGCCCTTGTCCCTTTGGCGGCGGAAAGGCTGGTCGAGGTCGAGCCCTTCAAGACCTCCATCACCGTCGGTTTCCAGCGCGAATGGCCGTATCTGCTCTGGGCCGTCGGCCTGTTGCTGGCCGGAGCATTCGTGTACAAATTTTTCTGCCGCTATATCTGTCCGCTGGGCGCCGCACTCACCCTCGGCGGCCGCCTGCGCCGCTGGAACTGGCTGCCGCGCATCGAGGCTTGCGGCCAGCCCTGCCAGCGGTGCCGCATCGCCTGCCGCTACGACGCGATCGCCCCGGCCGGCGGCATCGACTACGACGAATGCCATCAATGCCTTGATTGCGTCGGCATCTATCACGACACGGCGCGCTGCGGACCGAAGCTTCTGTTTGCGGCCAAGGGAAAGACCGTCAGGATTCACCCGCTCAAGGCAAAGCCTCACGGCTTGTCACCTTGAACTCCTGTGGGCCCGGAATCAGGACGGCCCTTTGTTGCAGGCCCAGAACTGGTACATCGCGGCGAAAAAATCGGGGTTGCGCTGCTCGAATTCGTGCCAGAGATCGAGATCCGTCAGCGCATCCCTGCCGGGGTAGACGGCGCGGAACCTGGCCAGCGCGGCCGGCTCAAGATCGAATCCGAGGAAACGCAGCCCGGCGTCGTCGAGCAGGCGCGCAATCCCGGGGATTGTGTAGCGATGTTCCTGTACATGAAACAGCAAATCCCGGCACTCGCTCATCGAGTAGAAATCGGCGAAATCAACGACATTTCGCTCCGGCGTCCCTTGCGGAAGCTCCATCAGCTGCTGGCGGATATTTCGGATTCCGTCGGCATCGGCGGTAGCGCCCGATTCGGCGATGCGCTCGCGCACGGCGACTACCGCACTGCGCGCCGCTTCGCTATAGAGCCCCAGCCTGATTGCCCCCTCGTCTTTCAACAACCGGCAGAGCACCGACAGGCCGGCGCCGGGGTCACCCATGTGGTGTAGCACGCCCGAGGAGTCGATATAGTCGAAGCGACGACCAAGCAAGTCCAGCCGCAGAATGTCGGCCTGCGCGAAGCGTATTTCCGTGAAGCCGAACTCGCGCGCCTTACGCATGCCGAAAGCCAGGCTGGAAATGCTGAGATCCACGGCAAGCAGTCTGGCGCCGGCAAGCTGGGAAGCGATTTCGACAACCTGACGCCCGGTACCGCACCCCGCGATCAAGACCTCCGCGGTTTCGTCGCCAATGCGTTTTGCCTCGTCGCGCCCGGTCCGAGCCGCAAGCCACGCAGGCAAAGGAATCCGTTTCGTCGCCAAAGCCGGCGTCGTCCAGCGCGGGTAGGGGTTTTCCTCGTACTGCCGGCGAACCTTGCGCGAGATTTCGTCGTCGATCGGGGTGAGTTGCTCGATGTTCGCGCGCAGGGCGGCTTCCGCCAGCGGCTCGCCAATCTGCTGTGTCAGCAGCGCGTCGACCGGGGCACGACGGGGCTTGCCCGTCATCAGGTCGGCAGCATTGCCTAGCGTATGCAATGGGTAATAGCTGCCGATGGCGGCCAGCCACGCGTCGGGGATTTCCACGCCGGCAACGATTGCGGCTTCGAGCCGGCTGCGGAGCTTATCGACTTCATTGATTTCTTCCGGCAGGCATGGATAGACATATTCGTTGATGAAGCACTGCCGCGCCAGCGCGCTATGGAAATCGATGTTCTCTACCGCCTCTGCCCTCTCCGCCTGTTGCAGCAGACGCCAGCGCAGGGTGACGAGAAGACGCTCGATGGCGACATCGGTGACCGGCGTCGTTTCCATCAGCGCTACCAGCAAGGCATCGTCCCAGGGGCGCGCTTGCGGCGACGGCGAGACATCGAGTGCAAGGCGCTGGGGCCAGGATGTTTCGACCCGATCGAGCAAGGATCGCAATACCGGGCGGGCATACAGGCGGCCGCGCAGCACATGGGCAACCGACTCCGGCCGGAACCGGGATGAACTCAGGAGGCGAAGGGTCAGCGCCTCGACCTCAGCGTCGTAGTCGGCTTCCGGCAGGCGGCCGCTGCGCAGGCACGTGATCAGGCCTTCCTCGGCCGCAGTGCACAGCGGATCACTACGCAGGGCCAGCCGGAAGCTCGCCAGCGCATCGCGCGTTCGCCCCTGTCGGAACAGTACCGATCCCCGCGCGGACAGAACCCCCGCGTGCGTCGGCGCAATCGCCAGGCCCCGATCAAGCAGGGGCTGCGCCGCGGACAAGTCTTCATCCACCACGCAGCACAGTGCCAGATTGAGCAAACCCTCTACGTTGCCGGGTTCGGCGGCGAGCAGCTTCTCACACCACTGCCGTCCCTCGGCAAGGCGGCCCTGCTCGATCAGGACCGCCGCCAGATTGGTCATGACCGAAACGCGCCCCGGAACAAGAGCATCAGCGGCACGATAAAGCGCTTCCGATTCCGCCAGGCGCCCCGCCTTCTGTGCCTCCAGCGCAGCCAGGAAATGCTGCCGTGCTTGCTCAAAAGCATCCATTGCCGTCATTCGCCGAAATCAACATCCAGAAACCCCTTTTAGGCCGCTATTTCAATGCCTTCGGGTAGCAAGCCCGACTGGCTCCTGGCGTACATCGACTCATAGGCCGCCTCAACATGCCTGGCAAACAGCCTGGCATCGAACAGCGGCGTGCTCAGCCGGTTTTTCTCCAGCTTGAGCTTGACTTCGCGAAGCTTGCTGAGGTCTGTTGCGAACTCCACTGCTTTCGCTTCGTATTCTTCCTGCGTACGCGTGACAAGTTCAGGAAGTTCCATGGCATTCAGGAGACTGGCGGCGACCCGGCTTGCAAAGGACTTTCCCATGCACGTTAACACCGGCAGCCCCGCCCAAAGTGCATCACTTGCGGTCGTGTGCGCGTTACAGGGCAAGGTGTCGATGAACAGGTCGGCCAATTTGTGTCGCGCCAGATGTTCATCCAGGGGCATGCGATTCGCAAACACCAGACGATTGCTTTCAACTCCCCTCGCTTCTGCTTCCTTGCGCAGGTTGTTCGCGGCCGTCGGGTTGTCCCCAAGCAACCACAAGACGCTGCCTTTCACGGCTTTCAGGATCCTCATCCAGCCATCAAAAGTCGCCGGCAGAATCTTGTAACTGTTGTTGAAGCAACAGAAAACAAATCCCGATTCAGGCAAACCAGACTCCTGCCTGGTGAAAATGCGCTGCGAAATTTTCCGCCCGGAGTCGTTCACCTGATAGCTGTGGGGAAGATAAACCACCTTCTCGCTGAAGTCCGATTGTCTTTCCCGGGGTATCACGGTCGTGTCGGCGACAACATAATCCATGTACTCCGCTCCCATGGTTCCAGGGTAGCCGAGGTAATTAACTTGAACCGGAGCACATCTGGCTGCAAAGATGCCTGGTCTTGCATCAGTGGTAAATCCTTTCAGGTCGACGGCAATGTCGATCCCCAATTCTCTCGAGTAGCGTGCGACCTCACGATCGCTCCAGCCACGGACATCGATGAACTTGTCGAAAGCCGCCGCCACCCTCTTGCGCATTTCGTCCTGTTTGTCGGGCCCAAAAGAGAATCCGTAGAGCTCGAATTTGTCTGTTTCGTGAGCTTCGAATAACTCGGCCATCAGGTAAGTAGTGGCATGGTTGTGGAAATCTGACGAATAGTAGGCAATGCGGACTTTCCCCTCACCCATTCGCGTCTTGATGCTGCCCAGTGTTTCGTTTGTCGGATATTTTGTGTCGACAAAAATTCTGGAGACCCGCTGGTGTAACTCGGGAAAATCGATCAGGCTGAGCGCATGAAACGGCGTGGTCACTTTTTTTCCACTACGGATATCCGATTCGTAATCTGCAAGGCTCTCGGCCAGTCCTTGCCAGTCGCACAACTTCATCCTGGTATGCAGCAGCGTGCCGAACAGAAATTCGTAGTCGGGTTTGAGTTCCAAAGCCTTTGCGTAGCTGACCACTGCTTCGTCCAGGCGCTTGAGATCAAGCAGCACATTGCCACGGTTGTGGTATGCCTCGGCATAGCCGGGATCAAGCGCCAGGGCCTTGTCGTAGCTGGCCAATGCCTCGTCCGGTCGCCCGAGGTCGTTCAGCGCATTGCCGCGGCCGTTGTACGCCTCAGCATAGCCGGGTTTGAGCGCCAACGCGGTGCCGTAGCTGCCAAGCGCTTCGTTCGGTCGCCTGAGCTCACGCAGCGCATTGCCACGGTTGCTGTTCGCCTCTGCGTTGCCGGGATTGAGCGCCAGGGACCTGTCGTAGCTGTCCAGCGCTTCGTCCAGTCGCTTGAGGTCAAGCAGGGCGTTGCCGCGGTTGCAATGCGCCTCGGCGTAGGCGGGTTTGAGCGCCAGGGCCCTGTCGAAACCGGCCAGTGCTTCGTCGAACCGCCGGAGGCCAAACAGTGCATTGCCACGGTTGTAGCAGGCTTCCGCGTAATCTGGCTTGAGTGCCAGCGCCCTGTCGTAACTGAGCACTGCTTCGTCCAGGCGCTTGAGGTCGCTCAGCGCATTGCCGCGGTTGTAATGCGTTTCCGGGATGCCGGGCTTGAGCGCCAGGGCCTTGTCGTAGCCGGCCAGCGCTTCGTCGAAGCGCTTGAGGTCCTTCAATGCGTTGGCGCGGTTGGTATGCGCCTCGGCATAGTCGGGTTCGAGCGCCAGCGCCTTGTCGTAGCTCGCCAGTGCTTCCTCCGGCCGCCCGAGGTCGAGCAGCGCGTTGCCGCGGTTGTTGTAGGCTTCTGCTACATTCGGATTAACCCTGATGGCCTTGGTAATCAACTCGACGCCCAGGGCGTATCTTCGCGTCTGGCATGCAATAACGCCTAACAGATGAAGGCTGTCGAAGTGTTTCGGGTTTAGTTTGAGAATTTCTTCGTAGCCCCTTTGCGCTTGCGCCAGCAGCCCTCTCTGGTGGAGTGCCATGGCGTGTTGCAGCCGGGCTTGTATCTGTTGCGACATGGGATTCAAGACAGTTCTTCCGGCGTTTCTTCTGAGTTATTGCGATTTTAATCAGCTGTAACGCCGGGCATGTCTGGATTGAGATGAAAATATCCACAACCCATCGGCGGAAACTATCCTCGCATCCCGCACGGACATATCCCATCGGGGGATACCGTCCGCGCCTCCGGCGCAGACATAAAAAAACGGACGCCGAAGCGTCCGTTTTAGCTTCAAAACTGACTAAGTCAGATTAGAAGTTGTGGGCCAGACCCATGTTGAAGCCGTTCGTGCCGTAGCCCGTGCCCTGGGTGTTGGCAGCCGGGGCGATCTGGTAGTTGGCATTGCGGTCATTGCTGATGCTGGCATAGTCGAGGTACACATTGGTGCGCTTCGACAGGTTGTAGTTCATGCCAATACCCCACTTGGTGGCATCGCCTTGCAGGCCAACGCCGCGCTCGGTCGCGTTGCGGTCATCACTGATTTGACCGTAGGTGGCCTTGAACAGGAAATTGCCGTAAGGCATGGTGGCGCTGACAAACCAAGCATCGTAATCTACAGCGTTCTTGTTGGTCGCGGTCCTGAGGATGCCAGCGGTATCCTTATCGTGGTGGTCATACAAGGCGCGAACCTTGACCATGCCGAAATCGTAGGAACCGGCGACAGTCCACACAACCGTGTCACCCGATGCAGCGGTATTACTGTTTTCGACTATTACGGTCTCGTAATCAAGATCGAGGCTGATCGGGCCATTGCTGTACTTGCCGTTAATCGTGTACAGACGGCCATCACCGGTGTTGGCTTGCGGAGCCGGAGCAACGCCGCCAACAAGGTTCACACCGCCGGTGACTTCTTGACCAGCGACGCTACGCGCGTGAGCCGCGACGAAGCTGAAGCCGCTCCAGTTCGGGGAGATGTAGGCGATGGCATTGTCTGCACGATCGACCTGCAGGGTCATCTGGGTGAAGTTGCCCATGCCACCACCGGCGAAAGCGTCGTAGGTGTTGTAGATGCCGTAGCGGACGCCGTCCAGACGGCCACCGACGACGGTACCGAAGTTGCCGGTCAGGCCGACATAGGAGTGGCGATTCAGGGTGCTGAACACACCGGAGCCGGTCGTGGCGCTGCTGTCAGACTGCAGACCTTGCTCGATTTCGAAGATCGCCTTCAGGCCGTTGCCCAGATCTTCCGAACCCTTGAAGCCGATACGGCTACCGGCTTGCATGCCGGAGGCCATTTCGTCCTTGGTGCCGTTCGTGTTGACAGCACCGTCGTCACCGCCACGGGACATCCAGCCGTAATCGACGCGACCGTAGACGGTCACGTTGGACTGCGCGAAGGCCGGTGCAGCCGAGATGGCAGCGATGGCAACCGCGATTAGTTTCTTTTGCATAGATTTCTCCAAAAAGAGAGTTGGTTAAGAACAGTTTGCAATGACACCACGTGGTCGGTCACTACTCGCTGCCACTACCCGAATCCGGGAAGCTGGGAGCATTTTGCTTCAGGGTCGGACGGGGAACAATCGCCACGGCAGTTTTTGGACCTGACTGCGCTCTTTTTGTGGCTTTCGCACAACAGTCAAACGGAAGATTTGGCCCTGGCTACCTGTTCAGTCTCATGCCCCATTGGATTCAGGTTCCGCAAGCGCTTGTGAAATCGCCTTCAGTTCAACGTGACACGGGCGAATTTCCTCTTGCCGACCTGCAATACGACGCATTTTCCAGCGCCCAGCGCCGTGTTGCGATCGCCGACTTTCTCGCCGTTCACGCGCACCCCGCCGCCGTCGCTCATGCGCAGCGCATCCGAAGTGCTCGGCGTCAGCCCGGCGGCCTTGAGCACCTGGGCCAGCGCGCCCGCAGGGACGCTGCTCTCGGGCATGTCGTCGGGCAGGACGCCGCGCTGGAAGCGCGCCTCGAATTCGGCCAGCGCCGCATCCGCCGCTTGCGGCGAATGGAAGCGGGCGACGATCTCCTGCCCCAGCAGCACCTTGATGTCGCGCGGATTGCGCCCGTCGGCCACTTCGCGTTTGAAGCGGGCGATCTCGTCATTGGCGCGGAAAGATAGCAGTTCGTAGTAGCGCCACATCAGTTCGTCCGACACCGACATCAGCTTGCCGAAGATTTCGGTGGGTGACTCGGCGATGCCGATGTAATTGCCCAGCGATTTCGACATCTTGTTGACGCCGTCCAGCCCCTCCAGCAGGGGCATCATCAATACGCACTGCGGCGCCTGGCCGTAGTGCTTCTGCAATTCGCGCCCCATCAGCAGGTTGAATTTCTGGTCGGTGCCGCCGAGTTCGACGTCGGCCTTCATGGCCACCGAGTCGTAACCTTGCCACAGCGGATAGAGGAACTCGTGGATGGCGATGGGCTGGCCGCCCGTGTAGCGCTTGGAAAAATCGTCGCGTTCCAGCATGCGCGCCACGGTGTGGCGGGCGGCCAGCGTGATCATGCCGGCGGCGCCGAGAGGTTCGAACCAGGTCGAGTTGAAGCAGACCTCGGTCTTCACCGGGTCGAGGATCTTGAACACCTGGGCGCGGTAGGTGTCGGCATTCTCGAGGATCTGCTCACGCGACAGCGGCGGCCGGGTCGAGTTCTTGCCGCTGGGATCGCCGATCATGCCGGTGAAGTCGCCGATCAGGAACATGACGTGGTGGCCGAGGTCCTGAAAGTGGCGCAGCTTGTTGATCAGCACGGTATGACCGAGATGCAGGTCCGGCGCGGTCGGATCGAAGCCCGCCTTGACACGCAGGGGACGTCCGGATTTCAGCTTTTCGACGAGTTCGGCTTCGATCAGCAGTTCGTCGGCGCCGCGCTTGATCAGCGCCAGTTGGGAGTCGATATCGGCCATGGTGACGTAACCCAGATTGACGGAAGGGAAATTTTTGCTACACTCGCCCGACTATTCAGCCGGCCGGCCCATCCAATTGCACAAAAACAAGAGCGGGATTTTAGCGCAACTCCACCACCACCGAAGCGAACGACCGGGGCATTTCTGGGCGGGCGCCACCGTGGTGGTAGTGTCGCTCTTCAGCATGGTCGCCGCCCTTGGCACGGTCAACGACGCCCGGCTGGTGGATATCCCTCGGCAGCAGATGGTCGAAGACCTGGCGCTGCCCGCACTGAGCGCAGCGGTAGACAGCGGGCAGAGTTTCCTGCACGAAGAACGCGTGCAGCGCGGCGACACGGTGATGGGACTGCTGCAGCGCCTCGCCGTCGATGATCCGTCCGCCATCGACTTTCTGAAAGCCAGCGCCACGACGCAAAGCCTGTTTCGCCAGCTCAGTCCGGGCAAGAACCTGACCGCGCGGACCGGGCCGCAGGGTGAACTGCAGACCCTGATTTTTCCGCTCAACGGCGGCAAGGATCAGGCTCTGGTAGTCGAACGCAAAGCGGGAGATGAAGGCGAGCGGTTTTCCGCCAAGGAGCAGGCCCTACCTCTCGAAATCCAGGTAGTCATGAAAACGGCCGAGATTCGATCTTCCCTGTTCGGAGCATCGGACGCCGCGGGAATTCCGGACTCGGTAGCGACCCAACTGGCCGACATATTCGGCGGCGACATCGATTTTCATCGCGACCTGCGCAAGGGCGACCGCTTCGCCGTCATTTACGAATCCATCAATCACCTTGGCCGCCCGGTGCGCAGCGGGCGCATCCTCGCCGCCGAATTCGTCAATAACGGCAAGACCTACCGTGCCGCATGGTTCGCCCTCGCAGGCGGGGAAAACAGCGGCGGCTACTACACCGCCGACGGCAAGAACATTCGTAAGGCTTTCTTGCGCTCGCCGCTGGAATTCTCGCGCATTACTTCCGGCTTCAGCACGGCGCGCTTTCATCCCGTTTTGCAGAAATGGCGAGCCCACAAGGGCGTCGATTACGGAGCGCCCACCGGCACCCGGGTCAAGGCGACCGGCGATGGCATGGTCGAGTATGTCGGCGTTCAGGGCGGCTACGGCAAGGTCGTGATCCTGCGCCATCAGAATCGATTCACGACCCTTTACGGCCACCTCTCGGGCTTCGCACCCGGCCTGCGCCGCGGCAGTCGCGTGGGCCAAGGGGATGTGATCGGTTTCGTCGGCGCCACCGGCTTGGCCAGCGGCCCGCATCTGCATTACGAGTTCCGGGTTAACGACGTGCACCAGAATCCTCTGGCCATGGCCCTGCCCAGCGCGCCGCCCCTGGAGCCCCAGCAACTTGGCCTGTTCCGGACGAATACCGGACCCCACCTTGCCCGGCTCGACCTGATTCGCGGATTCAATCTCGCCCAGGGCGACTGAAATGGAATCCGCGGGGCAGCTGGTCGCAGGGCTGATGTCCGGGACCAGTCTCGACGGTGTCGATGCGGTGCTGGTCGAATTTTCCGAAAACCCGCCGCGCACACTGGCAACTTTCTGGCTACCGTATCCAGCCGAGATTCGCCATCAGGCCCTGCAACTGCAGCGCGCCCACCACGACGAAATCCGGTCAGCCGCCTTGCTGGCCAACGATCTTGCCCGCTGCTACGCGGAAGCCGTACGCGAGGTGCTGGCTGGCACGGGTGTCAATGCGGCGCAGGTCGCGGCCATCGGCTGCCACGGGCAGACCATCCGCCACCAGCCGGTCGCCGGCTATACCGTTCAACTGAACAATCCGGCGCTGCTGGCCGAACTCACCGGAATTGCCGTCATCGCCGACTTCCGCAGCCGAGACATTGCCGCAGGCGGCCAGGGCGCGCCGCTGGTGCCCGCCTTTCATGCCGCCGTTTTTGGCGATCCGCAGCGGCATCGGGTGATCCTCAATCTGGGCGGTATCGCCAACCTGACCGACCTGAATCCGGGTCAGCCGGTACGGGGCTTCGACTGCGGTCCGGGCAATCTGCTGATGGATTCATGGATAGAGCGCCATCTCGGGCACCGCTACGATGACGGCGGACGCTGGGCGAGCCAGGGACAGGTACTTCCGACACTACTGCAACGCCTGCTGGCCGACGCATTTCTTGGCGCCAGCCCACCAAAAAGTTGCGGCCGTGACGAATTCAACTGGGACTGGCTGACCCACCAGCTTGCAGGCAGCGAACGGCCGGAGGACGTCCAGGCGACTTTGCTCGAATTGACGGCCGTGTCGGCATCCGACGCCCTCGGCCGTTGGTGCGGCGACCCGCAGGAATTGTTTGTCTGCGGCGGCGGCGCACGCAATCAGGCGCTGATGGCCCGCTTGCAACAGCATCTGCCGGATTGCCGTGTCGCCAGCACCGACTTTCTGGGCCAACCGGCCGACTGGGTCGAGGCCGTGGCCTTTGCCTGGCTGGCATGGCGCACCCTGCGCGGCGAGCCGGGAAACCTCGCCGAAGTCACGGGCGCCCGCGGACCACGCATTCTCGGCGCAATTTACCCGCGATGAAGGTGGACGAAAAAAGGCGCGGGACCAGAGGCCCCGCGCCTTTTGTCCAGTGCTACCGGATCAGGCGGAAAAGGACGACCCGCAACCGCAGGTCGATTGGGCATTCGGGTTCTTGATCACGAACTGCGAACCCTCCGACCCTTCCGAGTAATCTATTTCGGCGCCGACCAGATACTGGTAGCTCATCGGATCGATCAGCAGCGATACGCCGTTCTTTTCCATCACGGTATCGTCTTCATTGGTCACTTCGTCAAAAGTGAAGCCGTACTGGAAACCGGAGCAACCGCCACCGGTGACGAACACCCGCAGCTTGAGCTCGGGATTGCCTTCCTCGGCAATAAGTTCCTTGACCTTGCTTGCCGCGTTATCAGTGAAATTGAGCGGTGCCGGCATTTCGGTGGGTGCATTCATGAGGTTCTCCTGAGGGGATTCTGTAATGGTCTACTAAATAAGTCCAGTAATTATGGTTTCAATAGGGCAAAAGGTCAATTACTGGCTGCCAGTTTCAATTCCACGGACTTCGCCGTCGCTCCCAAGTACACCAGACGCCCCTGAACCACGGCACCCAGATGCATCTCGATGGTGCTGTACTCGACATCACCCGTGACCCGGGCACGGGTCTGAAGTTCCAGGAAATCGCTCGAATGTACCGTCCCGATCACGGTGCCGTTGATGACCAGATGGGAAACGAAAATCTCACCCTCAATCCTGGCATTTTCGCTGATGACCAGCGTTGCCGGCTGGCCGTCGGCGCCACGCACGTTGCCCTTGATTTCACCATCGACGCGCAGACCGCCGGCAAACGTCACGTCGCCGGCGACCGATGTGCCGGCGCCGATCAAACTGTCGATGCGCCCCTGAGGCTTGCTGGGTTTCTTGCCGAACATGATTGGAATCTCCTTAGCTGCGCTATCTGCACATCCCCATGGCGCTCAAAGAACCACGCTCTGACTGGCCTTTACCGCACCGTCCTGTATCAGGCGCGCCTCGACACGCACAACCCGGGCCTCGGCGGCCACGTTGAAGCTGCCCTCCAGGCGCCGGAAATAGCGGAAATTGACGTGGTACTGGCTGGATGCGGGATCCCCGGCGGCGGGAAACTGCATCATAACAGTCTCTTTGCCTTGTTGCACGGTGGCGACAAGCTGAATCGCGCCGTTGAATTCCTTGTCCTTTTTGTCGCCGGTTTGCGCCAGAAGGAGTCGATAGCGATATTGCCCGCCGCCACCGGGAAGGATCTGCAGCCGGCTTATCACCAGCCCGGCATTACCAACCTGGTCGCCGGCGAGGCTTTCGAATGCCGCCAGATCTGACTTGAGGCGGGCATTTTCCTCTTCAAGGGCTTTGAACTGAGCAGTCAGTTGCGCCTGGGAGGTGCTTTCTATGCGCAAGCGGCTTTCGCTGGAATTCGCCACCTTGCGCGCGCCCTCCAGATCGGCCTCCAGCTTGGCAATGCGCTCGCGCATGTCGGCGATTTCATGCTCGCTCACGCCCTGGTGAAAGCCGGCAAAGCGCTGCCCGGCGTCATAGATCCACCCGGCCAGCGCCAGCGACGCAGCGGAAAGTGCCACGATGGACAGCGCACGCCAGTACCACGGCAACTGCGTCCTGACTGCAACGCGGGGCGCCGAAATGCCGAAGCGGCCACGCAGCCGCCTCAGCATCAAGGCAAGACGGGAACTAGCGAAAGACCCGAACATTCGTCCAGACCAAACATCAGGTTCATGTTCTGCACCGCCTGCCCGGCCGCCCCCTTGACCAGGTTGTCGATGACCGAGAGCACCACCAGCGTGTCGCGTCCCTGGGGGCGATGCACGGCTATCCGGCAGGTATTGGCGGCGCGCACGGAACGGGTTTCGGGATGCGATTTTGGCGGCAGCACGTCCACGAAGGGCTCGTCGGCATAGCGTTGCTCGAACAAGGCCTGGAAATCCTCTTCGCGCGTGATGCGGGCGTAGAGCGTCGCGTGGATGCCCCGAATCATCGGCGTCAGGTGCGGGACGAAGGTCAGGCCGACATCTTTTCCCGCCGCGCGCGCCAGACCCTGCCTGATTTCAGGCAAGTGGCGATGGCCGGGCACCCCGTAGGCCTTGAAATTGTCCGAGGCCTCGGAAAACAGGATGCCGATTTCAGCCTTGCGGCCGGCGCCCGACACCCCCGACTTGGCATCGGCAATCAGATGGTCGAGGTCGATGCAGCCGGCCTCGACCAGCGGCAGGAAACCCAGTTGTGTCGCCGTCGGATAACAGCCGGGGTTGGCCACCAGGCGGGCGCCGCGGATCTGCTCGCGATTCACCTCGGGCAAGCCATACACGGCTTCGGCGACCAGCGCCGGGTTGGCGTGGCTCATGCCATACCACTGCTCCCACAGCGCCACGTCCTTGATGCGAAAATCAGCCGCCAGGTCGATGACCCTGACCCCGGCATCAAGCAGGCTTGCCGCCTGTTGCATGGCGATGCCGTTGGGCGTGGCGAAGAACACCACGTCGCACTGATCCAGCGGCGCATCCTTGGGGTCGCTGAACTGCAGTCCGACAAAACCGCGCAGGCTGGGGAACATGTCGGCGACTGCCTTGCCGGCGTCGCCACGCGAGGTAATGGCCGTCAGTTCGACGCCGGAATGCCCCGCCAGCAGGCGCAACAGTTCCACCCCGGTGTAGCCCGTGCCGCCGACGATACCTGCCTTGATCATGCTCAGCTCCTTGCTGCGAGAAGTCGATGGTAACCCGTATGGGTCCGGTACAGCCGCAAAAGCCGCCCGAAGGCGGCTTTTGCACGACAGCGATACAGCCGCTGCAGCTTAGCGCTTCGAGAACTGCTTGCGCCGGCGCGCCTTGCGGAAGCCCACCTTCTTGCGCTCGACCTCGCGCGCATCGCGGGTGACGAAACCGGCGCTCGACAGGGCGGGTTTCAGGGTCGCATCGTATTCGATCAGGGCGCGGGTGCTGCCGTGACGCACGGCGCCCGCCTGGCCGGATTCGCCGCCGCCTTCGACATTTACCAGAATGTCGAAAGTACTCATGTGCTGGGTCAGTTCAAGCGGCTGACGCACGACCATGCGGCCGGTTTCGCGCGAGAAGAACTCGTCGACCGGCTTGTCATTGACCACGAACTTGCCGCTGCCGCTGCGCAGGAACACGCGGGCAATGGCGGTCTTGCGGCGACCGGTTCCGTAATATTGGGTGACTGCCATCAAAAACTCCTTGGATTTCCAGCGCTCAGATGTCGAGTGACTTTGGCTGCTGGGCGGTGTGCGGGTGCGCAGCACCGGCGTAGCACTTCATCTTCTTCAGCATCGCATAGCCCAGCGGACCCTTGGGCAGCATGCCCTTGACGGCCTTTTCCAGAATGCGGCCCGGGAAACGCTGCTGCAGCTTGGTGAAGTTGGTTTCGTTGATCCCGCCCGGATAGCCGGTGTGGCGATAGTATTTCTTGTCTTCGGCCTTGTTGCCGGTGACACGCAGCTTGTCGACATTGACCACGACAATGTAGTCGCCGGTATCGACGTGCGGCGTGTAGATGGCCTTGTGCTTGCCGCGCAGCCTGTGCGCAATCGCAGCAGCCAGGCGGCCGAGCACCTTGTCGGTCGCATCGACGACAACCCAGTCGTGCTGGACCTCATGCGGCTTGGCGGAAAATGTTTTCATTCTGGTGTTCCTTGCGTGCTTCGATAACCCGGACAGCGCCGCAAGGCTTGAAACCCGCCCATGCGCTTCTCGGAAAGCCGAGCATTCTAACCAATGGGCTGAGAGGCTGTCAATCGCGATTTATCGCGGCGCAGAGCTCTCAGGCTTCCTGCATCATGCGCCAGTATTGATACTTCATCATGGCGGCGGCGCCCGCGATGATCGAAACCAGCGTCAGTACCGACCCCAGGGCCAGCGTCGAGACACCGGTAATGCCCTGACCGATGGTGCAACCCATGGATAGAACGCCGCCAATGCCCATCAGCATGGCGCCGACCGCATGGTTGAGAAAGTCGGCGCGATCGACGAACCACTCGATGCGGAAACTGCGCGAGACCAAGGAGTAGAGCAGGGAACCGAGGATGCCCCCGGCCAGCGCCATGATGCCGAAGTTGATCAGCGAGGTGTCGGCCGGGTTCATGACGTAGCGGGCGAGGTCGCCCATCGGGCTCATGAAGGTAAAGGACTGGGTCTCGACGCGCAAAGGCTTGACATCGGCAAAGTCGGCGAACTCCTTCCAGGCCGCGCCCATCGAGCCGCCGGTGACATACCAGCCGACGATGACGGCGAGACCGATCACGACGCCGCCCAGGATGTGGTCGGAACTGCCGCGAAAGTCGCGCGAGGAGAAGGCAAATGCAAGCAGTGCCACGGCCAGTGCCGCACCCACCACCGTATTGCCGAGGCCGATCAAATCACCCAGGGCCTGGCTGGCCTTGCCGGCGGCTGCGAGGTTGATGGTGGTGGCCGACATCATGCTGCCGAATACCGTGTCGTAAAAGTTGGTCCACAACATGGCGTAGGCGCAGGCCGAGGCAATCGCCAGGACCACGATGGATTTCAGGTTTCCGCCGCCAATGCGCACCAGGGTCTTGTTGCCGCAACCGGAAGCCAAAGTCATGCCGATGCCGAACATGAGCCCGCCCAGCACGTAGCGCAACCAGGCCAGATTCGGTGTCCGGTAGGGCGGGAAAGTCCCGGTGCCGATCGCCGCCTTGCCCGAGGCTTCGAGCACCACGACGCCCAGGGTAGCCACCGCAATGGCCAGCAGCCATGCGCGCAACCGGCCCGTATCGCCCATATTCACCCAGTCCGACACGGCGCCCATGGTGCAGAAATTGGTCTTGTTGGCTACCGCGCCCATGACGATGCCGGTGACCAGCACGATGGACAGTATCTGCAGATGAATGGTGAATTCCATGAATCTCTCCTCGCCCGGATCATTGGCGAACCGGTACCCTTTTTTAAAGCAGGGAATTCTAGATTTATCGACCGGAGCGCGGAATCAGTCTTCTTTGGCCCCAAATAATGGCAATCAATTGCCGCCGGCGTAGCGCGTCGGGTCGGCCAGACCGGCGGTCCGGAAGCCATCGCTGCGCAGCCGGCAGGAGTCGCAAACGCCGCAGGCACGTCCTTCCGCATCGGCCTGATAGCAGGACACCGTGAGACCGTAGTCGACACCCAGGCGCCCTCCCTCTGCGATGATCTGTGCCTTGCTCATCTCGATCAGCGGCGCGTGCACCCTGAGCGGCCTGCCTTCGACCGCCGCCTTGGTCGCCAGATTGGCCAGCGCCTCGCAGGCGCGGATGAACTCCGGCCGGCAATCGGGATAACCCGAGTAGTCAACTGCGTTGCCGCCGACGAAGATGTCCTGGGCACCCAGAACCTCGGCCCAGGCCAGGGCCAGGGCCAGCATGATGGTGTTGCGCGCCGGCACGTAGGTGACCGGAATCCCCGGTTTCACACCCGTGGTCGGCACGGCGATCGAACTGTCGGTCAGGGCCGAGCCGCCAAGCTGACCGAGATCGAGTTTCAGCACGCGATGCGCGGCCGCCCCCATTGCCGTCCCCACGCGTGCCGCCGCCTGCAGCTCGGCGCCATGGCGCTGGCCGTAATCGAGCGACAGGCAGTGGCAGGCAAATCCCCGCTCGCGCGCCAGGGCCAGCACCGTGGCGGAATCGAGGCCGCCGGACAGGAGGACAACAGCAGGGACAACGGCGGGGACAGCGGCGGGGACAGCGGCGGGGACGACTGCGGGTGACATGGCGGCGATGGTAGCAAACAGGCGGCCGCTGCGGCTGTTCTATAATTGGTTCTTCTCCCCCATTTCTTTCCGCAATCGACGATGTCAAAGAAAGTGTTCATCCGCACCTTCGGTTGCCAGATGAACGAATACGACTCCGACAAGATGGTCGATGTACTGGCCGGCAGCGACGACGTGGTCAAGACGGAGAACCCCGAGGAAGCCGACATCATCCTGTTCAATACCTGCTCGGTGCGCGAAAAAGCACAGGAAAAGGTGTTCCACGACCTGGGCCGGGTCCGGCACCTGAAGCAGCTGAACCCGAACCTGGTGATCGGCGTCGGCGGCTGCGTCGCCAGCCAGGAAGGCGCGGCCATCGTCGCTCGCGCCCCTTACGTCGACCTCGTCTTCGGCCCGCAGCCACTGCACCGCCTGCCGAAAATGATCGCCGCGCGGCGCGAAAGCGGACGGGCGCAGGTCGATATCTCCTTCCCGGAAATCGAGAAATTCGACGCACTGCCACCGGCCAGCGTGACCGGAACATCGGCCTTTGTCTCCATCATGGAAGGCTGCTCCAAGTACTGCAGCTTCTGCGTCGTGCCCTATACCCGCGGTGAGGAAGTGTCGCGCCCGCTGGCCGACGTCGTGGCGGAAATCACTGCACTGGTCGCGCGCGGTGTGCGCGAGGGCACGCTGCTGGGCCAGAACGTCAATGCCTACCGTGGCGCAATCAGCGATGACGATGACGAAACGGCCGACCTCGCCTTTCTGATCGAAACCCTGGCCGATATGGAGGGTATCGAACGCATTCGCTTCACAACCTCGCACCCGCGAGAGCTGCCGCAAAGGCTGATCGACACCTATCGCAGCACGCCGAAACTTGTCTCACACCTGCACCTGCCTGTGCAGTCCGGGTCCGACCGGATTCTGGCGGCGATGAAGCGCGGCTATTCCGTGCTCGAATTCAAGTCGCTGGTGAAAAAGCTCAAGGCGGCACGGCCCGGTCTTTCGCTGTCGTCCGACTTCATCATCGGCTTTCCCGGCGAAACGGAAGATGATTTTGAAAGGACCATGCGCCTGGTCGAGGAACTGAACTTCGACAACAGTTTTTCCTTCGTCTACAGTCCGCGCCCCGGCACGCCCGCCGCCGACATGGCCGACGACACGCCGCAGGAGCTCAAGCTCCGGCGCCTTATGCACCTGCAGAAAACCATCGAAGCCCAGGCGCTGAAGATCAGCCAGGCCATGGTCGGCACGGTACAGCGTGTCCTGGTCGAGGGGCACGCGCGCAAGGATGCCAGCGAACTGGCCGGCCGCACCGACAACAACCGGATCGTCAACTTCGCCGGCAACGAACGCCTGATCGGCTGCTTCATCGACGTCACAATTTCCGCCGCCCTGCCTCACAGCTTGCGCGGCGAGGTCGTCACGCAGCAACAATCAGGCAAATGAGCGGCACCCGCAGCGTGAATCTCGCATTGCAGCCGACCGACAATGCGCGGCTGCAGAATCTCTGCGGCGCGCTCGACGAAAACCTGCGCCAGATCGAGGCGGCATTCGATGTCACCATCAGCCGTCGCGGCCAGCATTGCCGCATCAGCGGCGATCCGACCCAGTCGCGCCTGGCTGCCACGGCCCTGCAGCTTTTCTACGAACAGGCGGCCGAACCGCTGTCGATCGACGAATTGCAGCTCGGCTTGATCGAGATCACGCGCAACCGCCATGCGCGCGCGCCTGCCCTGCACAGCGCCGGCCTGATAACGCGCAAGCCCGACCTGCACGGACGCACGCCGAACCAGGTGGCTTACCTGCGCAACATCCAGGAACACGACATCACCTTCGGCATCGGCCCGGCGGGCACCGGCAAGACCTATCTCGCCGTCGCCTGCGCGATCGACGCCTTCGAGCGCGACCTGGTCAGCCGCATCGTGCTCACCCGACCGGCTGTCGAAGCCGGCGAGCGGCTCGGCTTCCTGCCCGGCGACCTGGCGCAGAAAATCGATCCCTATCTGCGTCCGCTCTACGATGCGCTCTACGACCTCATGGGTTTCGAAAAGGTGTCGAAGCTATTCGAAAAACAGAATATCGAGATCGCCCCGCTGGCTTATATGCGGGGACGCACCCTGAATCACGCCTTCATCATCCTCGACGAAGCGCAGAACACCACACCGGAGCAGATGAAAATGTTCCTTACCCGCATCGGCATCGGCGCCAGGGCGGTCGTCACCGGCGACGTCACGCAGATCGACCTGCCGCGCGGGCAGAAGTCCGGCCTGGTCGAGGCGCGCCGCATCCTCGCCGACGTGCGCGGCCTCGCCTTCACCGACTTCGATGCCTCCGACGTCGTCCGCCACCCTCTCGTGGCGCGGATTGTCCATGCCTACGAAAACGCGGTTTCAGTGGAGGCTAACGCCGGCTCCAGCGGCGTCAAGCGTAGCGGCCATAACTGAGAACGTGGCAACGTCCGCCAGACCCCGCCTGCCTGAACTGCGCCTGTCGGTGCAGTACCCGGGCGGCAAGGAGGGAGGGCCGACACGAACGCAGGTGCGCCGCTGGATGCGCGCCGCCTGCAGCGTGCCGGCCGAAGTCACGGTGCGCTTCGTCGGTACGGAAGAGGGGCAAACCCTCAATCGGGATTATCGCAGCAAGGATTACGCCACCAACGTGCTGTCCTTCCCCTACGAATCCGGCGCACGGATTTGCGGTGACCTGGTGCTCTGCCTGCCGGTGATAGAGCGTGAAGCAAAGGAGCAGGACAAGCCGGCGGAAGCCCACTACGCGCACATGGTGGTGCATGGTATGCTGCATTTACAGGGCTATGACCACGAAACCGGCAAGGACGACGCCGAACGCATGGAAGCGCTTGAGCGAGAAATTCTGGCTGATCTCGGTTACCCCGATCCCTACGCGTAACTTTCATGACAGTGAAAGTCATCCGCAGACGATGGAACATGCCAAAGGCGAATTGAAGGCCCGCCCCTCCCATCCGCGCTGCGGCCCACGGCAGGCATTGCATTGCCTGCCGGCTGCGGCGGCGCAACGCATGCGTTGCGAAACCCCGCCTCGCCCCCTCGCGGGGAGACTATCGATCAGTTCGCTTCGCTCAACTATCACCATTCGCTCCGAACGAGTTCTTTCACTTCATTAAGCATGGACCCATCGAGTAAACCCGGCCTCATCGAACGTCTTACCGCGCTGCTACTGCGCGAACCCGAAGACCGCGAACAACTCCTTGAATTGCTCCATGGCGCGTTCGAGCGCCACCTGATGGACGCCGATGCGCTGTCGATCATCGAAGGCGCGCTGTCGGTCGCCGACATGGCGGTGCGCGACATCATGGTGCCGCGCGCGCAGATGGACGTGGTCGACATCAACGATTCGCCAGAGCAGATCGTGGAAATCGTGCTCGAAACCGCGCACTCGCGCTTCCCCGCCATCGGCGAGAGCAAGGACGACGTACTCGGCATCCTGCTGGCGAAAGACCTGCTGCGCTATTTCGCCGGCAAGGAGTTCCACCTGCGTGACACCCTGCGCCCGGCCATATTCATCCCCGAGTCGAAGCGCTTGAACGTCTTGTTGCGGGAATTTCGGGCTTCGCGCAACCACATGGCCATCGTCGTCGATGAATATGGCGGCGTCGCCGGACTCGTCACCATCGAGGACGTGCTGGAACAGATCGTCGGCGACATCGAGGATGAATACGACTTCGACGAGACCGCGGACAACATCGTCAAGGACAATACCGGACGTTACCGCATCAAGGCTGTGACCGAAATCGGCGACTTCAATGCCGCCTTCGCCACGGACTTTTCCGACGAGCACTTCGATACCGTGGGCGGATTGGTCATTCATCACCTCGGACGCCTGCCCAAGCGAAACGAGGCGGTCATCATCGATGGCCTGCGCATACAGGTATTGCGCGCCGACAGTCGCCGCGTGCATACCCTGCTGGTCGATCCGCAAAAGGATCTGCCGCTGTCGACCCCTCCCGCCGCCGAGCCATGACAGACCTGCCGACGCAGCGGCGGCCGGCAGCTTCCCTGCTTGCCGTAGTGGCTGCGTTTGCACTGGGCGCCTTTTGCGTCCTTGGCTTTGCGCCCTTCGACCGATATTTCGCCGTATGGCCGGCGCCGACTCTTGCGCTGGGTGGACTGTTCCTGCTCTGGCGCCGCTCAGCCACAGCTCGCGAAGCCATGCTGCTGGGCCTGGCCTGGGGCGCCGGATTCTTCCTGTGCGGCGTGTCCTGGGTCTATGTCAGCCTCTCGCAATTCGGCGGCATGGCGCCGCCCCTGGCCGCCGTGGCCACGCTGCTGTTCTGCCTATACCTCGCCCTGTTCCCTGCGCTGGCCGGTGGCCTGTTCCTGCGCTGGCGCAGAAACACAACACGCGACGTGTGGCTCTTCGCCGGCCTTTGGACCCTTGCCGAATGGCTGCGCGGCACACTGTTCACCGGCTTTCCCTGGCTCGCCGTCGGCTACTCGCAAAGCCCACCCAGCCCGCTGGCCGGCTGGGCATCGGTGCTAGGCATGTATGGCGTGGGATTCATCGTCGCCCTGATCGCAGGAATGTTCGCCGCCGCCTGGCGCAAGCCGGCGGCCTGGATCTCGATACTGCTACTGCTCGGCCTCGGCGGCCTGCTGCGCGCCATGGACTGGACCCAAGCGGTGGGCGCACCCGTCACGGTCAGCCTGCTGCAGGGCAACGTGCCGCAAAGCCTGAAGTGGGATCCGCAGCGTCTGCCGTTGTCGGTGGAAACCTATGTGCGCCTGGCCCGCGCCCATCCGGCAACGCTCACCGTCCTGCCGGAAACGGCCATTCCGCTTTACTTCAACCAAGTCCCGCGCGATGTGTTGCGCGACCTGACCAGGCACGGTGACGCCCTGCTCGGAGTCGCCATCGGCACCACGGACGGTGGCTACGCCAATGGCGTCGTTGCGCTGACGCCGCAGCTTGTCGCCCGCGCCTACACCAAGCGTCATCTGGTGCCCTTCGGCGAATACCCGCCGCCGGGCTTTGCCTGGTTCTTCAACTTTGCGCGCATACCAATGTCGAATTTCACTGCCGGCCCGCCGCGCCAGGAACCCTTGGAAGTCGCCGGGCAACGCATCGCGCCGAACATCTGCTACGAGGATCTGTTCGGCGAGGAGTTGCTCGGCGCACTGCCCGCCGCAACGCTGCTGGTGAATTTCTCGAACACGGCCTGGTTCGGCGATTCGCTGGCGCAGCCGCAACACCTGCAGATCGCCCAGCTGCGCGCCATCGAGACCGGCCGCGTCATGCTGCGTGCGACCAATACCGGAATGACCGCCATGGTGGGCGCGAATGGCATCGTCGCGGCGGCACTGCCGCCCTTCTCTGTCGATGCGCTGGTGGTGCAGGCCCAGGGGCGCAGCGGGCTGACGCCCTATGCCCGCTGGGGCAATCTGCTGGCGCTGCTGATCGCCATCGGCGCCTGCCTGACGGCGGTTCGCCGCAGAAAAAACTAAAGCTTGTAGGCGGCCAGGTCGATGGTCAGCGTCGGCCGGCCCATGGCCCGCAGCGCCGCGCACAGGAAGCGGCGGACTTCCGCCGTCGCCGGTTGGTAATCGGCCGGCTTGAAATTCAGGGCCAACAGCAGGATCTGATCGACCAGCAGCATCTTGCCCATGGGATTCGGGGTTTCCAGCCCGGCCGCAAGAAAGGCCTCGGCGATCCAGTGTCGCGCCCCGGCAGGATCGAAAGCGGCCAGTTCGTCCGTCCCCAGGGGAAAATCAAAACGCTCGCCATTCTTCAATATCACGCTGACTTCATGATCCACGGTACCGCTCCTTAAGCTTTCGTTAAACTGGCGGAGATGATACCGGAAGCCGGCGCCGGCATCGCAATCATCCGCTGCAACAGGAGCCTGCAGCGCAGCAACCTGCAGGCAGCCGGCGCATCACGGCAGCCACGTAGCCGCTTGAAGCCAGCGGCGCCATCGGCACAGGCACGCCTTTGCCGGCGCTTTCATCTGACCGCGTCGACGGACAACCAGGTGCGCAGACGCGGCTCGACCCAGCCTAGCGTTGCAAGGAACAGTGCGGCGATGGTCAGATTGAAGGTCAGATGCGCCCAGGCAACAGCCATGGCGGGTTCTCCCATCGCCAGCATTCGTTGCGTGAACTGCTCCAGGAATGGAAGGTACAGCAGTACGCCGACCGCGTTGAAGAGGAAGTTGGCGACCGCTGCCGCACGCGCCACCGGCTGCATCGACATGCTGGCAACGAGCGCGGTCGAGGTGGAACCCACGTTGGCGCCAAGCACGATCGGTATCGCGGACGCCGCCGGCAGCACACCCTGCTGCACCAGCAGGATCGCGAGCCCGGTCGTCACGCTGCTTGACTGGATCACGGCGGTGAACACGAGTCCCATCAACACGGCAAGCAGCGGCGTCGTCGCCATGGCCAGTCCGCCCTGAAACCACGGGTGCGCCTGCAGGGGCTTGAGCTCGTTCGAGATGAGATCGAGCGCGAAGAACACCAGCCCGAAGTAGAACACGGCCTTGCCGATGGCGTTTGCGCGGATGGGCAGCGCCGACAGCAAGGCGCCGATGACGATGAAGAACGGGCCGATGCCGGTAAGCTTGAACGAAACCAGCCATGCCGTCGCAGTAGTGCCGACGTTCGCACCCAACGCGATGCCGAGGCTGCCACGAAAAGTGATGACGGCCGCATCGACCAGCGACACCGCGAGGGAGGTGATCGCGCTGCTCGACTGCACAACGGCCGTTGCCGCCAAGCCGATCAGGAAACCGCGCCAGCGGCTTTCGGTCACCCGGGGCAGCCACGACTGCAGCGTCGCACCGCCGACGGCTTGCACCTCCCGGCTGAAACCCTGAAGTCCATGCAGAAACAGCACGATGGCCGCAACCGCGGCGACGATCCCCTGGAAGGCAGTCATGTGAGCGGACTCATGACACGTCGCTCGATGCCAACCCGGGTCGGAAATGCGGAGTGTGCTATCGAAAATCGAATCTTCCAGGTCATGAGCAATTCCCCTTGAATACGCGGTGCCGGATAGTAGCATCGGGTCACGGGCGGAAAATCGCTCGCAACAAGTCAGGCCGCATTCGAATTGCCGGTTCCGCAACCTCGGCTCAATGCGGCAAACCCTGTAAAATCCGTGCCTTCGCGATTCGACCGGGTTTCCCGATGAGCACCACCAATCCGACTTTTGGCTCCAACGTCACGCCCGAAGGCGGGCATGAGCTTTCACTGAAACTTGGCAAACCAAGCTTTCAGCAAATCATCCTGCGTCTGCAGGACTTCTGGGACAAGCAGGGCTGTGCCCTGCTGCAGCCCTACGACATGGAGGTCGGCGCCGGTACCAGCCATACCGCCACCTTCCTCCGCGCCCTTGGCCCCGAGCCGTGGAAGGCCGGATATGTCCAGCCTTCGCGCCGCCCCAAGGACGGCCGCTACGGCGAGAATCCCAACCGCATGCAGCACTACTACCAATATCAGGTCGTGCTCAAGCCCGCGCCGGAGAACATCCTCGAGCTCTACCTCGCCTCGCTCGAAGCGCTCGGCTTCGACCTCAAGCAGAACGACGTGCGCTTCGTCGAGGACGACTGGGAAAACCCGACGCTGGGCGCCTGGGGCCTGGGCTGGGAAGTCTGGCTCAACGGCATGGAAGTCACCCAGTTCACCTACTTCCAGCAGGTCGGCGGCATCGACTGCAAGCCGATCACCGGCGAGATCACCTACGGCCTGGAGCGCCTGGCGATGTACCTGCAGGGCGTGGAGAACGTCTTCGACCTGGTCTATGCGCCCGGCCTGAAATACGGCGACGTCTTCCACCAGAACGAGGTGGAGCAGAGCGCCTACAACTTCGAGCACAGCAACGTCGAATTCCTCTTGCACGCCTTCGGCGCGCACGAAGGCAATGCGAAGCACCTGATGGA
>VEPA01000005.1 GCA_012026675.1 Betaproteobacteria bacterium
CCCGTGGCTGCCGGCCTCGGTTTCGCGCTACTGGTGGCCAACGTGCTCTACATCAACCAGTTCCCCGACGTGAAGGCCGACGCCGGCGCCGGCTAGAACACGGTCGTCGTGCGCCTCGGCGTGGCGCGTGCGCGCTGGGGTTATGTCCTGATCGCCCTGCTGGCCTACGGCTGGTCGTTGCTGATGGTCCTGCTGGGCAGGCTGCCGCCGCCGCCGCTGGCGCTGGTCGCCCTGCTGCCGATTGCGGTCAGTGTTGCCGCGGCCCGCCTGCTGTGGGCCACCGCCGGCCGGCCGGAAGCGCTGACGCCAGCGCTGAAGCTGACCATCCTTTCCGCGAGCGTCCACGGCCTGCTGCTGGCCATTGTCCTGGTCCTGCCATGGAGCCGAACAGGCTGAGACCGCTGCGGTCGCTGATTTTCCTGGCATTTTTCCTCGCGGCGGCCGCGGCCTCGGCAGCATCCCTGCAGGAGCTGATCGACCTCACGCCGGCCGGTGGCACCTTGAAGCTCGCGCCGGGGTCCTACGCCGGGCCGGTACGCGTCAACAAGTCCTTGACGGTCGATGGCGGCGGCAAGGCGGCCATTGTCGGGTCGGGGCGCGGCACCGGTGCTGCCGCAGAGCGTTTGCCATGTCTACACCGATGTCGAACCCATGGAAATGATGCGCATTGACGCCCATTATCGACTGCGCGGCGACGGCCTGCTCGCGCAAACCCTGCGCCAGCACGAAGACCCGCAGCCGCGCGGCGAGGAGCTTGTCTGGGCCCGTGGTTTGCTGGCAGAGATGCTCGCGCCAAATTGAACTGCCCAAGCCTTGATCGATTGCGGACAGGTGTCGGTCGCAGATTCGATGGCAGCGAGGCAGCTGGATCGGTCATTATCGATGCCATGACATGATGTTGGAGCGACCGGTGTATGAGGAAGCCGGACGTTCAAAGCAGGCATCTCGCGCTTATCCAAAGCCCATATCGTGAAAGATGTTGAAGTTCGAAGTGACTTGGAGTAAAAGCTGTGCGCGAGAACTCCGGTCCAGTTCTACTGGCCCGCAATCCACGAAAAACCAGCAATGAGGGAGTCACCTACATGTTCGATCCCATCACACTTCCGTACGGCGCAAAGATGCTGTTTAACACGGCGAAACTGAAGCCAGGCGTTACCTTCGACCAGGTTGAGCTGGCCGTGGGCGAGATGTGCAATATCGTCAAAGAAACCTATGGTGGCGACAAAGGCGGCTTCATCGCGGGCCAGGTTTTCAAGTTTTCGGGGTTCGTATCCGAAGAGGGTTCAATCGGTGATACCGCTCCGGCAGACGAGCATTACGCCATCGTCACCTATTGGCGCTCATTCGAGGAGCACGAAAAATCGCACGCCGACCAAATTTTTTCATCAAAGTTCGAGGTGCTGGCGACGATGTGCTCGGAAACCAAGGAACTTGGCTATGAAATGCTCTGGCAGGGAGCCCCCGAAGAACATTGACTGCAGGAGCAAGTTTGAACCGAAGCCAGTGTTTCCGAAACACGCCATGACGGACGCGTTCGGACCATCGAGTTAATTGCTTGTGTCCCGGATTTTTCGGAAGGAAATAGTACTCCGCGCCCGGTAATTCTGCCGTCGCCGGGCATAGAATTTCCTGCCCGCGACTTGACGGGTATCAAAGCGCCCGACCCTTGTCGTGCGCCTAATGTTGCCATGTTCAGAATCTCCCAATTCATGCAGGAAATCGCCGCGCCAACGCCCCTCGGTCCGGCGCGCAAGCCTCCGGGCCCGGTGGTGATCTGGAACCTGATCCGGCGCTGCAACCTGACCTGCAAGCACTGCTATTCCATCTCCGCCGACAAGGACTTCGCCGGCGAGTTGAGCACGGCGGAAGTCTGCGGCGTCATGGACCAGCTCAAGGCCTTTCGCGTGCCGGCGCTGATCCTTTCGGGCGGCGAACCCCTGCTGCGGCCTGACATCTTCGAGATCTCGGCGCGTTCCAAGCAGATGGGTTTCTTCACGGCGCTGTCGTCGAACGGCACGCTGATCGACGAAACCATGTTCGAGCGCATCCGCGAGATCGGCTACGACTACGTCGGCGTCAGCCTCGACGGCCTCGGTGCGACGCACGACAAGTTTCGCCGCATGGCGGGCGCCTTCGACAAGTCGCTGGCCGGCATCCGCCTGTGTCGCGATGCGGGCCTGAAAGTCGGCGTGCGCTACACGATGACCCAGGACAATTACCAGGACCTGCCCGGCCTGCTCAAACTGGTCGAGGACGAGGGCATCGACCGCTTCTATTTCTCGCACCTGAACTACGCCGGGCGCGGCAACAAGAACCGCAAGGACGACGCCCGGCACCAGATGACCCGCAGCGCCATGGACCTGCTGTTCGACACCTGCTGGAACTACCAGATAAAGGGGCTGCAGAAGGAATTCACCACGGGCAATAACGATGCCGATGGCGTCTATCTGCTCACCTGGCTGCAGCGGCGTTTCCCGGAGAAGGTCGAGCACATCCGCAAGAAACTCGCGCAGTGGGGCGGCAACTCCAGCGGCGTCAACGTGGCCAACATCGACAACCTGGGCAATGTGCATCCCGACACGATGTGGTGGCATTACAGCATCGGCAACCTGCGCGAGCGCAGCTTCGGCGACATCTGGATGGATACCTCGGACCCGCTGATGGCCGGCCTCAAGGCGCATCCGCGCAAGGGCGGCGGACGCTGCGGCGCTTGCATCCATTTCGACATCTGCGGCGGCAACACGCGCGTCCGCGCCCAGCAGATGACCGGCGATCCGTGGGCGGAAGATCCCGGTTGCTACCTGAGCGACGAGGAAATAGGAATCGCATGAAGAAGCTTCTTGCGCTGGCATGCTTGCTGGCGAACACGATGCCGCTGCTGGCTGCCGACGCCCCGGCTCTCTACCAGCAGCACTGCGCCGCCTGCCACGGTCCCGGCCGGCTGGGCCTGACCGGGCCGGCGTTGCTGCCGGAAAGCCTGGCGCGGCTGCGGAAGCCCGAAGCCATCAAGACCATCGGCGAAGGCCGCGCGGCGACGCAGATGTTGCCCTTTGCCGACCGTCTGAACATGGACGAGATCGCCGCACTCGCAGATTACATCTACACCGCCGTGTTGCCGGCGCCGACTCTTGCCGAGGCCGACATCAAGGCCTCGCGCGTGGCCTATTTCGCGCCCGGCAGCCAGCCAGACAAACCGGCCGAGGTGTTCAAGGGCGTCGACATGATGAATCTGTTCATCGTGGTCGAGACCGGCGACCACCATGTCACGGTGCTCGACGGCGACAAACTTGAGCCCATCCATCGCTTCCCCAGCCGCTATGCCCTGCACGGCGGGCCGAAGTTCACGCCCGACGGGCGCTATGTGTTCTTCGCTTCGCGCGACGGCTGGATCACCAAGTTCGACATCTGGAACCTCAAGTTGGCGGCCGAGATCCGCGCCGGCAGCAACACGCGCAACGTCGCCGTCTCGGGCGACGGCAAGTTTCTGGCGGTGGCCAACTACCTGCCGCAC
>VEPA01000048.1 GCA_012026675.1 Betaproteobacteria bacterium
ATATCAGCACGGCAGCGCCAAGCGCCAAAGCCAGCGAACCGAACACCATGAAGCCGAGCCAGCCGCCGATGGCTGCGGCCGCGAAGGATCCGAGCAGGCCGAACATCAGGCGCAGAATCCCGGCGCCGACAACGAGCATGAACAGCCACTGGAACCAGTCCGGATGTTCGCCGCCCCCGTCATGCGCCGTTGCGGCGACAGCGCTCGCCACCTGCTCGGCCGCCGGCGCAGTGCCCGACGCGGCTCCCCCGGCGGCCTTATCCAACGCGTCAATTGCGGCGCGCAAGCCGCCGAAGAAATCGCCCTGCTTGAAGGCCGGCGCCATGCGCTCGGCAATGATGCGCTTTGCTATGGCGTCAGGAATCGAACCTTCCAGGCCGTAGCCGACCTCGATGCGCATCTTGCGGTCGTTCTTGGCGACGATGACGATGAGGCCGTTGTCGGCGCCCTTGCGGCCTATCTTCCAGGCTTCGGCAAGGCGAATGCCGAATTGCTCGATGGTCTCGGGCTGCGTCGTCGGCAGCAGCAGCACGGCGACCTGCGCACGCCCGCTGCGCTCGATGGCGGCCAGTTGCGCTTCGAGCCGGCCGCGTTGCGTGGCGTCGAGTGTGTTGGTGAGGTCGGTAACGCGCGCTGTCAGGACCGGCAGCGCCACCAGCTCGGCCGCGCTGCTCCCTGCCGGCAGCAGCGCCAGCCAAAGCAGCGTCAGCAGGCCGGCGGGGATGCAACGCACTCAGGAATAACCGGGAACGCCACCCGGAGCGGCAGGCGCTGCAGGGGGAGCAGGCTTTGCCGGCGCTGCCGGCGCATCGAACTTGATCGCCGGCGGCGCCGACATGGCCTTTTCATCATCGACCGTAAAATTGGCTTTGGTCTTCCAGCCCATGACCATCGCCGTCAGGTTGTTGGGGAAGGTGCGCACGGAGACGTTGTATTCCTGCACCGACTTTATGTAGCGGTTGCGCGCCACGGTGATGCGGTTTTCGGTGCCTTCCACCTGTGCCTGCAGGTCGCGGATATTGGCATCGGCCTTGAGCTGCGGATAGTTTTCCGCCACCACCAGCAGGCGCGACAGTGCGCCGCCGAGATCGCCCTGGGCCTTCTGGAACTTGGCGAAGGCCTCCGGATCGTTGATCAGTTCCGGCGTGGCCTTGAGCCCGGCGACGTTGGCGCGCGCCTCGGTGACCCGAGTCAGGACTTCCTTCTCATGGCTGGCGTAGCCCTGCACCACCGACACCAGGTTGGGAATCAGGTCGGCGCGACGCTTGTACTGGTTCAGCACTTCAGACCACGCCGCCGTCACCGACTCATCGTTGATCTGGATCTGGTTGTAGCCGCAGCCGGACAACAGGGAAGCGGCAAGGACGAGGATGGCGAGCAGACGCATGCGCATGGGGATCTCCAACGGGTAGGGTAGGGAAACAACGAAGAATATGGCGCCGATCCCTTGCGATTGCAAGGGGACCTCCCCCGCCGGAACGACTATTTCGGCCAGCGATCGTGGCCGAGGAACTCTTCCCAGCTGAGAAGGCCATCCTTGTTGGCATCGAGCTTGTCGAAATTTTCGCTCAGGTAGCTCGAACGACCGGTAACTTCATCCCGCGAGAGCTTGCCATCCTTGTTCGTGTCGAAGGCATCGAAGCGCTCCTCGGCGCGCTTCTTTTGCGCGCGCGCCAGGTCCCCCTTGTGCCCCGGAGCATCGAGCTTCGGCACCATGGTCTGCGCCTGGAGCGCGCCCGGCGCGCCGAACAATGCCAGCAACATCAACACAAGATATCGCATGAAGCCCCTCGCAAGATTGTCCAATGCTTATTTCGACATCATGCGCGTCATTGTCGCAACGATCCGCCTGTTTTGCAAAACATCGCAAGCAATCGCCGTTCCGCGGGCGCCGACTTTCGGGTAAAACTGCTGCCGTGAGGACTATTCCGAACCCGACCCCAGTGGCTGTTGATTACTCACTTCTTCGAATTCCGACAACTTGACGAGAGACTTCGCCATCGGTTGCGCCGACGATCCCTTCGACCTGAATCGATTCGTTCAGGCCCAGGCTGCCATTTATTCCACCGCGCTGGCGGAACTCAAGGCCGGCTGCAAGCGCTCGCACTGGATGTGGTTCGTCTTTCCGCAGTTCGACGGACTGGGATTCAGTGAAACGACGAAGCGATATTCCATCAAGTCCCTGGCCGAAGCGCGTGCCTACCTCGCGCACCCCGTGCTGGGCGCGCGGCTCGTCGCATGCACGGAGGCACTGCTGGCGCTCGAGGGACTCAGCGCAAGGGAGATATTCGGCAGGCCGGACGACATGAAACTGCAGTCGTCCATGACGCTGTTTGCCTGCATCAGCCCCGCCGCATCAGGCTTTTCTGCGGTGCTGGAGAGGTATTTCGGTGGTACGCGCGATCAGCGCACCGTCGAACTGCTTGCGAAGTAAGCAGCGAAGCGATTGTGGGACCTGCGGTCCCCGCAATTTTTTGCCGGCGAAACGACAGACGACCGCAAAACCCCAGTCATTCCAAGGCCTTTCACGGTATCGACAGGCACCGCGAGCGGGTCCCATCACCTACAATAGAGCCCCTTTGCTCCACCGAAACCTGGCATGACCGCCCGCCTGCGCGAAATCCCCTACAACTACACCTCGTTTTCCGACCGCGAGATCGTCATTCGCCTGCTCGGTGCCGACGCCTGGGCAACGTTGACGGAATTGCGCAGCGAGCGCGTCACCGGCCGCTCGGCGCGCATGCTCTACGAGGTGCTGGGCGACATCTGGGTGGTGCGGCGCAATCCCTACCTCGAAGACGACCTGCTGGCCAATCGCGAGCGGCGCGAGGCGCTGGTGGAAGCCCTGCGCCATCGCCTGCGCGAAATCGACAAGCGCCGCGACGGCAACCAGCGCGTGGCGCTGCTGCTGACGGCCGCCCAGGCCGCCGTGCAGTCCTTCGAGCGCTGGTTCGAGGAGACCCGCAGCCTGCGCAAGAAAGCCTTCAAGGCGCTGGCCCGCCATACGCGCAAGGACAACATCTGCTTCGACGGCCTGGCGCGGGTTTCGCATGTCACCGACGCCACCGACTGGCGCGTCGAATATCCGTTTGTCGTACTCGCACCCGACACCGAAGAGGAAATGGCGCCGCTGGTGCGCGCATGCATCGAACTCGGCCTGACTATCATTCCGCGCGGCGGCGGCACCGGCTACACCGGCGGCGCGGTGCCGCTCGATGCCCTGTCGGCGGTGATCAATACCGAGAAGCTGATCGATCTGGGCGCCGTGGAAATGCAACGCCTGCCCGGCACCGACATCGACTACGCGACGGTGCGCACCGGCGCCGGCCTGGTCACGCGCCGCGTCATGGAAGCGGCGGAAAAGGCCGACCTGGTCTTCGCCTGCGACCCGACCTCGGCCGACGCCTCCTGCATCGGCGGCAACATCGCGATGAACGCCGGCGGCAAGAAGGCCGTGCTGTGGGGCACGGCGCTGGACAACCTGGCCTCGTGGCGCATGGTGACGCCGGACGGCAACTGGCTCGAAGTCGAACGCCTCAACCACAACTTCGGCAAGATCCACGAGCAGGAGCTGGTCAACTTCCGCCTGACGCGCTATGACGCGAGTGGCAAGAAGAAGCTCGGCGAGGAACGGCTCGACGTGCCGGGCCGGCTGTTCCGCAAGGAGGGCCTCGGCAAGGACGTCACCGACAAGTTCCTCGCCGGCATTCCCGGCGTGCAGAAGGAAGGCACCGACGGCCTGATCACCTCGGCGGTCTGGGTGCTGCACAAGATGCCGCCGGTAACGCGTACGGTCTGCCTCGAATTCTTCGGCCGCGTCACTGCCGCCGTGCCGTCCATCGTCGAGATCACCGATTACTTCAAGCCGGGCGGCGCGGGGCTTGCCGCCGGCGTGCAGCTCGCCGGCCTCGAACATCTCGACGAGCGTTATGTGCGCGCCGTCGGCTATGCCACGAAGGCGAAAAATCATGGCCGGCCCAAGATGGTGCTGATCGGCGACATAGTCGGCGCCGACGAGACGGCGGTGATGACCGCCGCTTCGGAAGTGGTGAAGCTGGCCAATGCGCGCGG
>VEPA01000119.1 GCA_012026675.1 Betaproteobacteria bacterium
CTCGACCTCGTTCTTTCCGCTGAAAATCACTCGCGGAATAGCGATCGCCAACTCGCTGAGAAAGAGGCCAACCCCGTCAGCTTCCACGCCATAGCCCTGGCGGAGATCATGCGACATCGCGTCAAATGATAGATAATTCAGACGCGATCCGATGCCCTCCATGCTTCTGGGATCCACAAGGGCTTTGAATGCCCCTTCCACACGTTGACTCAGGGTGGCCGCCTCCCCATATGCATCTAAATCTCGCCAACCAGATGAACCCGCTGTAAATAGTACGAGGATCAAGACCACCGTCCCGACCTTCAGCGCCAATGAATGCAACGCGCGGTGCGTGGTTGAGTAAAACATTACAAGCGCGACCAAGAGTGCGACAGCAAGCATGAGTCGGCGCGATTGCAGGGCAAACATGAGCAGAACCGAAATGACACCGACGATTGAATATGAATAACTCCACGGAGATCGGGAAGTCCCGTCGAGCCATTTAAGCGCACCGAATCCCCAGATGACGAACAAGGCAGGAGGATAGAAGAGTTCGAGCCGGACCCCCCCCGTTTCTTCAATTCTGATCTCTTTATCACCCCAGTAACTCCAAGTTTCGGTGGCAACAGCAGCCGCGAAACAGAGCCCGAGAAATACGACTAGAGCGACCTCGAAATCACGTTGGCCGATAATTCCCTCGCGTCTGGATGCAATATAGCGGCGGCAGAAATTTCGGGTCGAGACACTCGTCAGCGCAAGAACGGCAAGAAAGAGTACCAGGCCAGCAACTGATGAAAGGATATCCTCCTCGCTGACGCTGAAACCGGCGGCTGTGGTTCCATCTGCAATGGCGTCGCCAAGTCCCTGAGAATACATGAGGACGAACGCAGCGGCGATGATAGCCGTCAGAATCAGACGCGACGCGACTACTGCAGTCAGAAGATATGCGGCGATAGCAGCCCAAGAAACCGAGACTAGCGTGCCAAGAAAGTTGCCCGTCGACCAGGGTAGCGACAAAATAAGAAGCAAAAGCAGAACCCCTCGCCGGACGAACGCCAAGCTGACTTTAGCGGGAGCGGTGGTTACCATGGCGTACCTATAGACAAAATAAGGCGGTCCCTGCATTCAGCAAGGGTTTTCTCGATGCTTGATACAAGAAGTTGACTCGCCGTTAAAGGCCGATTCTTGCATTTCATCTTAACGTTGATACTTATACTTCCATCTGCTATCGATTTCCACGGCCGGACAAGACCGGCCATGCCAAAAGAAATGGCGCAAAAATCCCGTGCACCGGCTATAGCGGAATCATTCGCACCTGCGCCTCACCCAGCCAAGCGCTGATAGGTATCAGAGCGATTACCATAACAGCACCCCCGAGCCACATATTGATCTCGGATCTGTCGTAAGGGTTTTCCAACAGCATTGTTATGAACCCAAACGCGAGGATCACCCACATAGCAATTCGAATGGAATAACCATCAAACAAAGAGGGCCGCTTTACATTTCGTTCCTTATTGAAATTAATGGGGTAATTTCCATTCATCTCATGCCTGCCCGTTCAATTTCTTGGCAATTACAACCAACTCGTCGCCGAGGAGATCATCTATCACCCGTGAATGCTTTCCGTCATTAGCCCAGGCTTCAATTTTCGCAAGATTGAATGGAGTGGAACCAATCCAACGTGGGTTTCCGTCAAAGACATGCCTGAAGTATTGCTCGTCAAGCATATTCGGATGCACGTAACCCCAGCACTTGTGCCACCCGGACGGATTGACTTTTCGATATTCTTCCGAGCCATTCGGCACAAAAGCAACAAATAACCCGCCTGGTTTTAATATTTTGAATGCAAATTCGATAGCACCTGATATGGATGGCAGATGCTCCAACACATGTGCAGAAAAGAAAATATCGAATTGTTCAACGACCGGAACCGCTTCAATATCTGAATAGACCGTCATTCCAAGTTGATTTATTGCATAAGCCGCCCGGCGAGTGGATATCTCAAACGATGCAGTATCAAAACCAGCCTCTCTGAATTGCCAGCTTCCATAACCCCAAGAGCATCCAAAATCAAAAAGCTTTTGTCCCGGCTTGCCGCCCACAGACGCTATTACCTGAAGGTATTTTGAGTAATCCTTTTCAGTCCCAGCAAATTTTCTCAGAATTAATTTGTCAAGCGTTAATTTGTCAGGCAGGTCCGTAGTAAACCCCTGCTTGTATTCGGCTTGATAAAAAGAAGAAAATTCTTCAGCCGTACTCGTCGGAGTTCTAAAAAGCAATCTGCAGTTGCAGCATCGCACGAGCGACGTCACGAGAAACTTTCGATCAACAGTCGTTGATTTGGTATTACCGCAGTCAGGGCAGGCGCTGCCATGGCCCAACAACCGCTTTCTGGTTGATCCGAACAGGTAAGAAAGTTTCTGAATTCGATTCATTCATTCGTTCCTTTGAGAAGCTCATCATGGTAACGCATTCCATATGCAGCCCATGTCAAGGATTGGCGGCCACGCGCACCAAGCAGGTCTCTCCCGGAAAGCCGCTTTGACAACTCCAGCGCAAGCCTCATCCCCTCAGCCAATGCCTCGATATCGCCGGAGTCAACAACGACAATGGCTTCAGGGTAATCAATATATTTTGCCAAGTCTGGCCCACCGGTGCGTCGGGTGCAGACAACCGGCAATCCGCAACCCAAGGCTTGCGCTAGAACGAGACTCAAGCCCTCCTCTCTTGAGGGCAGGACAAAAAAATCTGCACGTGCGTAAAACCCTGGGAGTTGCCGCTGATCGACCGGATCGAAATGCGTGAACGCAAGCTTATCCGAGGGAAACGGACAGTCTAATAAAGCACCCACATGGAGCAGTTGCAAACCATTGACTTTTTCAACAGCCGAAACAACAAGTTCAGCACCTTTCCGGAGACTCCAACCGCCAACGAAAATTGCTGTAGCGGCAGCACCATGATTCGGATTCCTTGCAGCGGGCGTAAATAGACGGGTATCCACTCCATAAGGATTGATAAAAAGCTTCCTTTCGGGAAACCCATATTCGAGAAAGCTCTCCAATACATGGGTAGATGGAATAACAACCTTTTCAGCCATACCGTAATTGGCAAGTTCGCGCTCGACATCGAACGTCGAAGGTAGGGCGCAACCAGGAATTTTTTTCAGGATCTCGAGCTGCGAGAGAATATGACGGCTGCCACGCTCGATATATATCCTGGCGCCAAACTTTCTTTTCGCCAACGCTGGCGCGTTTACATACATCCCGGACATGCCGATAAATACATCGCATTCCCGAAGCTTGAGTGAAACAATCCAATCCAAACAGAGACGCAGCCATTTGGAAATTGTCGGCCCTGCGCTCTTCCCCAATAACCTTTCCAACAATAGCAATGGAAAAACGTAGGGAAGCAAAGCAATGTGACATTCAGGCGGCAAGCCAAAACCAATCGCACGTCTTTTTGGGACAAAGCTATAAAAGTTAACGTCATGACCCAAAAGGCTCAACTCTCTGGCCAGGTCAAGGACATGAAATCTTCCGGCGGTTGCTATTGCGATCTTCACGTCATTGATCCAGCGGTATTTTCGTTCCGGCCAAGAAGGAACATGAGTGTCAGAAATCCGAAGGCATAGGCCAGGCTGTAGCCAAGAGCCAGCATTGATACATTCACAGGAAATTCGGTAAAGAAGGCAAAGAACGGCATCAGGAGCCCGCCAAATTCTGCAAGGCGGGCGAAAAACAAAGCTCGGCCCCGGCTGGCTGCATAGCAATAGACTTTCAAAATTTCGAAGAGCGACATGAAGACCATTGCGCCAGCCATCATGACCAATACTGCCGCGACTTCCGACCACTGCTTGCCAAATAAAACCGGTACCAGCCAATCAGAAAGAGCTACTGCGAGCAATGCCCCCACTACCAAGGGGGCGCTCATATAAACCAATAGCAGGCTTCTTTTGCGTCGCCGCGTATCGAAGTCGGTCTCGCGGCTAAACCAGTTCAAGGAAAGTCGGCTTACTACAGGGGTTAGCAGTTGATGGGGTACGCCCGCCAAGCGTTGCGCCTGAAAATAAATCCCCGCCCCCTTTTCGCCACCGACCCAACCCGCGAGGAGCACCACCAAGCGTCCGAACAAACCCTCCATCGCCTGATCCAGCCAGTTGCCTCTGGACTGTCTCAACAAATGACGCCATTCGCGAAAACGAATCCAGCGAAGTTTAAACCAGGTGGCCCCGCCTGCCAGGTAAAGGCCGAGAACACCAAGAACGGCCAGGGTCAGATCGCGGATGTATAGCGTTATCTCTCCAGACCCCAAGATAACCAAGGCTACTGCCAGCAAGTGCCCGACGAGATAAGTGACTGTTTCGATAAACGCAAGGCGTCGATACGGCATTCCCCGTTCAAAAAACGATTTGACGTTACTTGAATACTGATTGATCGACGTAATCAGCACCATCCAGACCGCCCATTCATTCAACAGCCCAAAGGCAAAAACAAACAAGACGCTGGCCAAGGTTCCAACTATGTTTTCATACACGATTGCGCTAAAGAAAAAACTTTGGGTATCGGCAGTGAAATCATCATCCTTGGCGCGAATAACCAGCAGTCCTATTCTCAATGAACAGATCGAGAACACCAGGCAAACCACCGCAGCTGTTATCGCATACCGCCCGAACTCGGCTGGCGCAATGTATCGCACGAGGACAAGGTTTGATAAGAATCCAACACCCGCTTGCACGACATTGCCGCTGACAAGTGCCAGAGCATGCCTCACAGAAACAGACTGCCTTGTGACGTACTTGGCGATGCTAAGCACAGATTTCGCTCATATGTGAGTCAATGATTCTGGCACAGTCGATATATTTGAACTGGTCGGAAACCGCTTTATGCGCTTGGTCGACTATCCGCAATCGTTCTTCGACGGCGGCAAGATAATATTGACACTTGGACAGGCACTCATCGACATCCGCGAAATATGCGCCAGAGATACCTTCCTCGAACAGTTCGGTGGCCGTTGAGCTGCGTGTGGAAAGAAGAAACCCGCCGGCGCCCGGCACTTCAAAATGACGCATGATCACACCGTCTGCCTGGCCGTCAATAATATGTTGGCGGCGAAGCAGGTTCAACGAAATTGCCGCTTCGCGCATTGCGTGAGCGGCGTCCGCCATGAATAGCGGCCCCCCGGACCAGCACTGCCGAACGCGGCTATTGGGCCGGGAACGTGTCGCCCAATAGGCGGTACCATGAATTCGCAACGGAAAGTGCGCTGCGATGTTTTCCAGAAAACCTTCCCGCTCACGATCCCAATTGCCGACAAATACCACACCCGGCCACGCCCCTTGTTTGGTTTCGCCCTGAAACGGATGAATGAATTCATCCCATCCGAACGGGACGAACGCCGCCTTGCGGACGCCGATATCCGTCAGCCTTGAAACCAGCCGCTTGCTCCAGATCAGATAAAGGTCAGCTTCGACAGCTGCTTCCAATGTCTCTGGGCGGTTGGCGTAATGCGGCGGAAACGGATTGTCGGCATGAAAAATGGCGACTCTTGAGCCATTTCGCTGGAGTTTGCGGATGGTTCCGGGCATGACCCATTCGCCGTTTAGCAGCAGTACCCAGTCCGCACCGGCCTGCTTGGCCTTATCAACAAGATCACTGTTAAATCGACGGGACCAGTTCTGGCGCAATGCAAGGCTGCGGATTGTTGCACGATGAAGTATCCGGTTGCGCGCCGGCCATGCGAGGGAGGCAAAGTGTTCAACAACATCAAACCGGATAACCTCGCGCCCCAATGTGCGGAATGCCCGCTCATAGGACGCACCGAGTCGATCCGAGCGAAAATCACCTGCCAGCAGAATGCGGCGCAAAGTCACTAATAATCACCAATTGAATTTATGGTGTCGATAAATCGCGGGGGGCAAGAACACACTGTCATTTGCCTATGTCGCGCACTGCATCGGCAACACGCTGAACGAAGGCCGGCCAAGCGAAATAGGAAAGCCCCTGCGGAATTTCCTTGGGCTTGTTCAAGGAACGCAGAATGCCTATCCTGACCGAATCCAGGTCATCCGGAGACACAAGTTCGCCAAGAAGTCCGTTGCGTAGCGCCTCGCGGCTACCGTCGATCTGGCTGCCCACTACCGGCACGCCACAGGCCATGGCTTCCAGGAAAACAATGCCGAAACCTTCGCCACGGCCAGGGAGAACAAAGACATCAGCAAGACGCAGGTAGTCAGACTTTTCCGACTCACTTATGAAGCCTGCAAAAATGACTGCGTCCTTGATACCGAGTGCTTTTGCCTTGGCCTCAAGGCGGGCCTGGTCATCGCCATCCCCAAGCACCATGTAAATCAAACCTGGTTCCTGCTCCAAAAGCTGTGGCATCACTTCCAGAGTTTCATCAATTCCCTTGTAACGCTCAAATTCGGCCAACCGTGCCAAGGTGGCAATAACTCTTCGACCTTCGAGCCCATATCGGGCCACCAGATCAGCCCGTTTTGACGAAAGGCCGTATCGCTCTTGATGCACGGTGTTAGGGATAATTGTGTACATCGATTCAGGCAGTTTGACCCATGCGTTCATTCGGTCGCGGGTCAGCGAACTCACGCTCCAGATAGCGGCCACCTTTCCCAGCCAGAAACGCATCCTGGGAACAGGCTGCCATGCATCGATGCCATGAACCTGCAGTATCAACTTCGCGCGTTTCAGCAGGGCAAGCGGTGCGGCAATATGAAGCAAGTTGATGTGCCCGCAAATTACCAGGTCGATTCGCTCGCCAATCAGCCCAACCGCAGCAAGCACATAACGCAGTTTGCCTCCTGCCGCTGACTTTACAAATCTTACTTTCGCCGGTATCCCTTCAGGCGCAAAACGCATGCTGCGCACGAGAAGCATGACTTCTTCCACATCAGGCATTTCGGCAATTGCTTCAGCAAGGCAGCGGTTGTAATAGGCAATCCCGCCGTGCCCCCCATAGGCGTCGGTTGTCAGCAAAAGGATGCGAAGGCCCATGATTACAGTTCAGCACCAACAACACGAAACACAGGCGCTTGAGTGACTTCACGTTGAACCGCTTCCACATCACGAAGGTAGAGGGTATTGCCGGATGCAGAACGCTCCCCGTTCAGATCAATCACACGACGCAAAAGCGGATCGTAGCGACATGGCCGGAAGCCTGCTGTCTGCATGTTCTGGTGCAAACCTTCTTCATCGAATCCGTAGCGTGCGCCGCTGCCATTCAGCTCCATCACTACCGCGCGAAGACTCGGGTTTGCGAAGATTGTTTTTGCTCCGGCAAGCACTTCGGACTCGAAACCCTCGACATCGATTTTGAGCAGTTTGGGTGATTCCCCTCGCAAGGCATAATCGAGGGTGGTTACAGACACCCTGATCGTCTTGCCTGCGTAGCCGTCGCCGGCAATGAGCGCGTGATTGGTGCTGTCCTGGTCTGAAACCATTTCCAGTTCGCCGGCAGCACGACCCACCGCCTGATTTCTTGCATCCACGCGCGTTTCGAGACGATTGAGGTGGATGTTGTCGAGCAATGCCTCGTAGGTCGACGGCACCGGTTCGAAAGAAATTACATTCGCTCCGGTTGCGGACGCAAGGATCGTGTAAGACCCGATATTGGCGCCGATATCGACAAACAAATCGCCAGGACGCAGGAAATGCAGAACGAAGGCCATGTCCTCGAATTCATGCAATCCGGAATAGATGTTGCCAGTTGCGCCATGCATGCCCGGCTTGGCCAGTAGCCGGGTATTGTCCACAAAGGGCACAGCCACCGACCAGCCCAGAACCCGACTACCGATCTGCCAGCGCACGGTGCGCACCAAAGCACTCAACTTGCGCTGTCGAGTCAGCGGATGTCGGGAAATAAAAAGAAAGGTATTCAGAAAGCCCATGATGGTTCAGCCGTCAGGATTTGCGCAGCCGTTACGTTTGTAGATGTATTGCGCCCATGCACGCATGCCGCGTGCAGCCTGACTACCTTGATCGCTGATGAGCCAGTCGCGCACAGGGACAACAAAACCGGTTTTGGGCTTGTTGATCAGCGCAGCAGGCAGTTGCGGGGCCATGGCCGCAGCAATTTCCGGCTTGGAGATGCCGGGGTGTGTGGCGAACCAGGGTGCCATCGCCTTGAGCAGGGGAATGTCGAGAAACGGTACGCGGACTTCCAGCGATTGCGCCATGCTGGACCAGTCGGTATCGCGCAGCAACTGATTGCGCATGTACCAGGACATCTCTAGGGCGGAGACGCTGAGACGCAATTGGTGAGCAGCGAGCGGGGAACGATGCGCCGTGCCATTCAGATGCTCGACCGTCTGCAGATCCTGCAGCCCCTGCCGCGCCATTTCGGGATCGAGCACCCTGGGCAGTTCCCAAGGCAAGTAGAGACCGCGCCGCAAAAGATAGGCACCGCCGAGGGTGGCGCCGTATTCAAGCAGACCGGCATATTTGGGCGAAGTGTGCCGCCCAACCAAGGGCGCGGAGAACTTGCGGATGGCCCGGCCAAGACCGGGCATGGCCGAAAAACAGCCGGCCAGCTGCGTGATGCGCGGCAGCTCGGCGAAGCTGGGGTAGGAGGCGAGGAGTTCGTCCCCACCCAGGCCGGATAACGCAACCTTGAAACCCTGCGAGGCGGCCGCGCGCGACACAAACCAGGTATTGACGCCATCGATCGAGGGCTGGTCCATGGCCGCAAGGAGTTTCTCCCTGTCTTCGGCAAAGTCGCCCTGCCTGACCATGATGGTGGCGTGGCGGGTGCCGAGTTTCGCCGCCAGCAGTTCGGCCAGGGGCGCTTCGTCATTTCCGGTATCGGCATATTCGGCAAAGGCCAACGTCATTGAATGCGGGCGGTCACCGCCGGCGGTGGCGAGGGTCGCAATCATGGCCGAATCGAGCCCGGCAGAAAGGAACAGACCGACCGGGACATCGGCGATGCGATGCGCCCGGATGCTGTCGCGGAAGGCCTCGGCAAAAACTTCCAGCGCTTCGGCGCGGCTGCCCGTTGCGGGATTGTCGGCCGCATCGCGCAGGATATCGGCGATCAGGCAATACGGGATCGGCTGCCCTGCTGCCCCTTTTTGCGTTACCCGCAGGAGGTGTCCAGCCGGCAGATTGCGGATGCCGCGGTAAAGCGTCCATGGCTCGGGCACGCTGCCCCAGAGGAAGAATCCGGCATGCCCGGCCGGCTCCGGCGCGGTATTGATCTGCCCTCCCGCCAGCAACGCCTTGACTTGCGAGGCCAGCCGGAAGGTCCGGCCGTCGTCGGCGTAGTACAGCGGCTTGATGCCGAAGGGGTCGCGGGCTAGTAGCAGGGTTTGCTTGCAGGCATCCCACAGGGCAAAGGCGAACATGCCGCGCAGCTCGCCCAGCATGGCCTCGCCCTTTTCGGCATAGAGGTGGAGCAGAACCTCGGTATCGGATTCGGTACGGAACACCCGGCCCCTGGCTTCGAGATGCTTTTTCAGTGCGCGGTAGTTGTAGATTTCGCCGTTGAAGCTGACGACCAGTTGGCCATCGGCACTAGCCATGGGCTGGGCAGCGCGATCGGACAGGTCGATGATGGACAGCCGCCGATGTGCGAGACCCACCCGGTTGTCGGGTGAATACCATTCACCGCTGCCGTCCGGCCCGCGCGCGGCCATGTGGTCGCGGATGCTGCGCAACTGGTCGCGGTCAAGCGGCGGCGCTGCGTCATGGTAAGTGAAAATTCCGGCAATACCGCACATGTTCTTTACCGCTTTATGATTCCTAATGGCTGGGCAAGCGCCCGACAGCCAAAGGCTTGCGACCCTCACCCGGGCATTGATCCAGAAACTTGCGCATGCGGCGGACAGGCTACCGCGCTGCCGTCATGAAATCGGTTTTCCCCGTCAGCATTTCAGGCGACCGGGCATGATAATGCAGACGGCCTTGATCCGGGCAGCAAAGCGGGCTGAACATGGGTAATTGGGGGTCGGCGCTGGAGAGACGGCAGCTAGCAACTCCGTCTGGTATCGTGAAAAAATTTATCCTGGATTTCCGGCGATAGCTTGTTTAAGGATTGGGAAGGAGCTGCTTTGAATCTATTGGAACCATTTCAGGTTCTCAGACCATCGCCGAAGGATATGTACCTGGCAGATGCTGTCTTGTTTTCCCATGAATTTTCAAAGAATTTCCCAGCGGTACGGCTGCTTTCGTTTCGAAACTCCTGGATTCTCGGTGAAGGTTATGTCGTACCTCCGTGGTCTTTAGTTCCTATCTCCGAATGGTTCAATGAAAGGCAGTACGATCTCGTCCACCAATTCAAGACCGTCGTGAAAGTTCTTCTTTCACGAAATTTGAGTCGCACTGTAATCGAGGTTCCCGAAGCGCTTGTCATCACCGACGAATTTTCCAACAGTTACTTTCATTGGTTAGCGGACTGCCTGCCAAGATTGTGGCTGGTCAGAAAGAATTGGCACAACTCGCTTTTAGTGCTTCCACGGCATCTGCAGGCTTGGCCTATTGTCAGAGACTCTCTGAATCTCATGGGTGCGAACCAGTTTATGTTTCTTCGGCCTGGAGAAAAAGCGAAAGCGCATAAGGTTCTCTTGCCGGAAAGGATCGCGCCCACCGGAAACTTCCATCCTGCGGTAATGAGACAACTCCGGGAACATTTGATCAAAGCCGCTGGAGTGCCAAAGGTACAGAACCGCCGTCGACGCTTCTATATCAGCCGAAATAAGGCTCGCGGGCGAAGACTAAGGAATGAACACGAAGCCGAGCCGGTGTTCTCGAAATATGGATTCGAAACCGTTTTCCTGGAAGAGAAAAACTTCCAAGAACAGATCTGTTTACTGGCACAGGCCGAAGTCGTGGTGGCCGTGCACGGCGCAGGATTGACCAACGTCCTATTCATGAATCCGGGAAGCGCAGTCTTGGAACTCCGCCATTCCGGCGACGCACATAACAATTGCTACTTTTCTTTAGCCGGTGCTTTGGAGCTAAATTATTACTATCTTCATTGCCCTCCTGCTGTTCCTGGCGAAAACATGCGTACAGCCGACTTGGTAGCAGATCTTGAGAAACTCGATTTCATTTTGGGCAAGATGGTCGGAAGCATATGAAACCCGCAGAAGTGAGGCTGGCCCACCCTCTGGAATAAAGAATTTCTGGGAAAGTTCACTTTCATTGTGGGGCGGACTTCAGTCCGCGATCCAACTGACGCCGGATCTGCAACGGCCTTACAAGACCTTCCATTGAAGAGTTGGCGCTGGCGGGACGGCAGGGGCACCGCTTAGCGCGCAATCGCACCCAGCTAATCGGCGTGGCTATAATCCGCAGCATGACTTACCATCCCTATTTTGCAAAGGCATATGGCTCGAGCGCTCCAGATCGCCGATCGAGATTTGATGCCGGCAACTGACAGCAAGCGATCGCTGCACCGCGCGGAGTCGGTCGATGACTCCGTTCTCGAGATTCTCCCGGAGCACGGATTTCCAAAGCTTGGTCTGAAAGAACTGTGGCGCGCGCGCCATCTGTTTCAGTTTTTTGTCTGGCGCGACATCAAGATCAGGTACGCACAAACGGTGCTGGGCATTCTATGGGTCTTGCTTCAGCCGATGGCGACGATGGTGATCTTCGCATTGGTCTTCGGCCGCTTGGCCGGTATTCCGTCTGACGGCGTCCCGTATCCCGCATTCGTGCTGGTAGGACTGGTGGCGTGGACGTTCTTCTCGAGTGCGGTTGTTGCCGCAACCAACAGTTTGGTCGAACAGGCGAACGTGATTGGCAAAGTGTATTTTCCTCGCCTATTCGTCCCGCTAGCACCGATTGCCTCGGGGCTGCTAGACGCCGGGATTGCGGTGACCTTGATGGTGCCCGTCCTCGCCATACTCAAACTGGTACCGAGCCTTGGCCCCCTACTTTTGCTCCCGCTACTGTTCCTGGTTGCTGCCGGCGCTGCAGCCGGCGTGGGCGCTGGGTTGGCCGCCCTGAATCTGCGTTACCGCGATTTCCGTTATCTTGTTCCGTTCCTTGTGCAAGGATGGATGTTTGCGTCGCCGGTGGTGTATCCGACATCACTCGTTCCAGAAGGCTACCGCTTACTTTACGCACTCAATCCAATGGTCGGAGTGATCGATGGCTGCCGATGGGCGATTCTTGGCACACCAGCCCCTGGCATCGCCTTGGTCGGCATTTCGGCAGCTAGCGCAGCCGTACTGCTGTTAATCGGCTGTTTCTACTTCCGCTGGGCCGAACGAACGATGGTGGACGTGGGCTAGAAGTGAGCGCGCGAATCGTTGCCGAGGGGTTGGGAAAGCGCTACGCAATCGGACGAGCCGACGCCCAGTATCGGACGCTCCGCGAGGATCTGATGGGGGCGGTGGCTGCGCCCTGGCGGGCGCTCGCGCGCCAAGGCCACCGCTCCGAGGAGACCGGGAGCAGCGATATCTGGGCACTTCGCGACGCTTCGTTCGAAGTAGCCGACAGCGAAGTGTTCGGAATCATCGGCCGCAACGGCGCGGGCAAGAGCACACTCCTCAAGCTTCTCTCTCGGATCGTGATGCCCACTACCGGGCGTGCGATAGTCCGGGGGCGTGTCGGCACTCTGCTCGAGGTCGGCGCCGGGTTTCATCCCGAACTGACGGGCCGAGACAATGTATACCTCAGTGGCTCGATTCTCGGGATGACGCGTGAGGAGATCACGCGCAAGTTCGACGAAATCGTGGACTTTTCAGGGGTCGAGAGATTCCTGGATACACCGGTCAAGCGGTACTCGACCGGGATGTACCTGCGCCTCGCTTTTGCCGTCGCAGCGCACCTCGAAGCCGACATTCTGATCGTGGATGAAGTCCTCGCCGTAGGTGACGCGGAGTTTCAAATGAAGTGCCTGGGGCGGATGCAGGCGGTGGCGGGTGAGGGGCGGACCGTGCTGTTCGTGAGCCATAACATGGCCGCGGTACGGTCGCTGTGTCATCGAGCGTGCGTGTTAGATACTGGACGAATCGTGCGAACCGGCGATGTACACGACTGTATTGGGTACTACTTGCAGTGGCACGTCGACCGACAGGACCCGGTCATACAATTCGACACGCCCGCAGGGCGGGGCCCCCGCATGACGAGCGCGGTACTGCTCTGCGAAGGTCGGCCCGCTATCCGGATACTCATGGGCAACATTCTTGGCATTCAAGTATCGTTCCGAAGCGACGCTCCGCTCCATGTGCCGCGTGTCGGGTTCATCGTAACCAACGAAGCGGGGGCCGCTGTGTTGAGCGCGAATAACCGGTACCAGTCATCGCCACGATATGACACGCCCGTTCAATCCGGAACGATTTCTCTCGAGCTCGGCGCGGTCCCGCTGATGCCGGGGCGCTATTCCGTATCTCTGTTCCTGGGCGATGCGCCGGGACACGATTCTCACGTTGCCGAACACGCCCTTTGGTTCGAGGTCCTCGAACAAGACTTGTGGGGGACGGGGCTAGGCCCGGATTCCGGCGCGTCGCAGTTGTGGTGGCCAACGAGGTTTCACTTTTCGCTATAGCCGGTATCGCCATGATCCCATACGATGATCAATCGTTCCTCAACGAACAGAAAGGTGCACATCCGCCAACAAGTCAGAAGCTGAACATATCAGGCAACATGACTGGCACGAACGAGGAGAGTCGGTCTCAACCCATTGTTGGTATCTTGATCGCGGATGCATTCGATGAATGGCTAGAAGAACTGGGAATATCGCTCGATGCATTTAGTAACCAGATGATGGGATCATGGGTGTTCAATTATATTCAGGCCCTGCAAACGGTTGGAGTGCGACCGATTCTCTTCTGCGTAAGCGCGAAAGTAAGTACATTGACACGGAAGACGCATCGCCCGACAGGCGCAATGATTATTGTGTTGCCTACGCCGACAATATCCCAGCAATTGAAACAGTGGCTGCCCAATGACATTGTTACAGTCACCGGCGATTGCTGGCATGAGATTTCGATCGAAGTGTTAAAGCGCGCGTGGAAAAGACTCGTGTTGCTCTTCATTGGGTTTCTTTCCACCCCGCTAATCATACTGTTCAGGGAACTCCAGCGGGAAGGCTGTCGATCTCTTCTTGTTCAAGAGTATGAGTCGATTCGCTTCGACCTCTGCGTGTTGGTCGGAAGATTAAAAGGTGTACAGGTGTTTGGTACTTTTACGGGTGGCGGTCCCGTAAGGCGGTTCAGCCTGCCTCTTCACCGACTTGCACTAGGTCTTTGCGCCGGATTCGCTATTGGAGCCAGAGGCGAGGCCAATCGGGTCAGGACCCAATATCGATCCCCGAAAGAAACAGTGTCACTGATTTACTCGCCTGTCGATCTTGACGTCTTTTATCCTAGTCCGCGAGACGAAGGGCGGAAGTTGCTCAGGATTCCCTCGCACGTCAAGGTGGCGATGTACCACGGAAGGATCGACGTTTCGTACAAAGGCTTAGATGTGTTGTTAAATGCATGGAGACTGGTCTGTCAAAGCTTCCCAGAGCAGAACATTCGTCTCATACTTATCGGAACTGGAACTGATGACAAGGCACTCTCCCAACTTCTTGCTGACATGGAACTTCAGGGCGTTGAGTGGCACAACCAATGGGTTAATGATCGCGACCTGATTCGTCGCTATCTGTCGTCTGCCGACGTCTATGTGTTCCCGTCACGCGGAGATGCCTGTCCCAATGCAGTTATCGAAGCGATGGCCTGCGGGTTACCCATTGTGGCTTCGGATGTAAATGGCATAGCAGACATACTCGAAGGTGGCGAACATTCCGGCGGCGTGCTAGTGCCACCTGGCGACGCTCTTGCCCTTGCGGAAGCATTAGGCCGTATTTTGGACAATCAATCGTTGGCTAACGAGCTTGGTCGTCGTGCGCGATGCAGGGTAGAAGAGAGCTTCTCGATGGAAGTAGTCGGCAAGCAGTTGGACTCCTTTCTCATGGATGGTCGCCAATGACCTACTCCTCATCTTTTTTTGATGGGATTGTTCCGGAATCACTATCATCCGCAAAGGTTGTGGTGCCTCTCGTGATAGATCTTGTCGGCCCGGCAAGTGTTGTGGACATTGGGTGCGCAACAGGCGCATGGCTGTCTGTGTTTCGTGAACATAAAATAAACCACACGATTGGGATTGACGGAGAATACGTTGATCGGTCCAGGCTTCTTATTCCCCTCGACTGTTTCATGTCAATGGACCTTGCAAAACCTTTCTCACTCTCGGACCGATTCGATCTAGCCATGTCGCTAGAAGTCGCAGAACACTTGCCAACAGAAAGTGCGAGTGGTTTTGTGAGGGCACTGTGTCAATTGGCGCCTATTGTGCTTTTCTCTGCAGCGATTCCTGGGCAAGGTGGCGAACAGCATGTGAATGAACAGTGGCCTGAATATTGGCGGCAACTATTTGCCGGGCAAAACTTTCGCATGTTTGATCCATTCCGTCCGGCACTGATGCACGATGGGCGTGTGGCTTCCTGGTATCGGCAAAACATCTTCCTGTTCATCCGCAATGACCATATTGAGACGAACCACCGGTTCATGCAACTCCCGGAAGTAAAGGACGCCAATGGCCTATTGCTAATCGACGGTGGTCATCTCTTGGGCATGTACGCGGCCCTCGAATGTCGTGCTCATACACCATTGATGAGACGCCCGTATAATTTTTTTCGGCGTTTATTCTTGAAGAGGCCGGTTGCGGCAAAGCCAGAATGAGGAAAGGCGGTGTACTAGCAGATCGTCGTCGGCTTGACGCTCCTCTAATATCGGTGGTAATGCCGGTTTACAACGTCGAACGTTATGTGGCCGAAGCAGTAGAAAGTATTTTGACGCAAACTTTTCAGGATTTTGAATTCTTGATTTTTGATGATGGGTCCAACGATGGCTCCCTCACAATTCTTAAAGAGTATGCAAACCACGACAAGCGTATCCAATTATTCGCTAAACCTCACCAGGGTTATGTTCCATGGCTCAACGAGGGCATTAAGATGGCACGGGGAGAGTTCATCGCGAGAATGGACGCTGACGATGTTTCGCTTCCTCAGCGGTTTGTTCGTCAAATGCAACATCTGTGTCGGCATCCGGATTGTGTAGCCGTAGGATGCGACACGCTGATGATCGATCCTGACGGCGATGCACTTGGAAAGGTAATACATGATGTTGAGCACAAGGCCATTGAGTCTGATCTGCTGAATGGCGGTCTTGGCGTCATTGCGCATCCGACCTGCATGATGAGGCGTTCGACACTCTTGGCCATTGGTGGCTACAGAGAGGAATTTGAGTCGATTGAGGATTTTGACCTTTGGTTGAGGCTGGCTGAATTGGGATGCCTCGCGAACCTGCCTGAGGTTCTATTGAAATATCGTGTTCACTATACAAATGTGGTTTTTACTCAGGTCGACCGACAAAGACAGCACGCCGATCGAATCATTAATGAAGCCCGACTCCGGCGCGGACTAAAGCCACTTCCACATAGCATCTGGAGTTATACGGCGCCAACGTTTGTCGAGCGACACCAAAGCTGGGCTTCGCAAGCGTTGGGTTCAGGTTATCAGCGAACAGCGCTCAAGCATGCGTTCATCTCGTTGCGTAAGGCTCCGTTTTCTCCGAGATCGTGGTTGACCCTGTGTGTAAGTGCACTTCCGAAAAGCCTCAGGCAACTATTGAAGGCAACACTCGTATCGGCAGGCCTGTGGACAGCTTCCCGGTAGGTAATTATGCAGCCAACCGGTGGTAGCACAACGCCGCGGGTCACGGCCATTGTCTGCACGCACAACCGAGCGGAACTGCTGCGCGGTTGCCTGGATACTTTGCTACGGCAAACTCTCGACCCTTCTGCCTACGAGATTGTGGTTGTCGACAACGCATCCACCGACGATACAGCAGCGGTCGTTGCTGAACTTCAGGCGCATCACGCGTCGCGAACAATCATACTCGCACGCGAGCCGCGCCTCGGGCTTTCTTACGCCCGCAACGCTGGCGTTCGTTTAGCACGTGCGCGGATCGTTGCGTTCGCCGATGACGATGACCTCGTACCGGAGCACTGGTTGGAGCATGGAGTGGACCTGTTCGATCGATTGGGTGAGTCTGCTATGAGCATCGGTGGCCCCGTATTTCCATGCTTTCTCCGAGCACCGCCAGATTGGTTTCTCGACCGCTATGAGACGTCAAGTTGGGGGGAGGAACCCCGCTACCTCGTATATGGGGAGTCGTTTGTCGGTAACAACGTGATGTTTCGTAGGGATGTGCTTCAAGCGCTCGGCGGATTCCCTGAACATATCGGGATGTTGGGCGCTTCGATGGCCTACGGCGAGGAGACTTGGGTGTACTGTCGGCTCTGGGAACAGGACAAATCAGCGAAGTTCTTCTACTCTCCTACCCTGTATGTGCATCACTGCATTCCGCCGTGGAAGACTACTGTGACATATTGTATTCGCCGAGGATTTGCGGTCGGTCAGGCTACATGGGAACTGCAGCCGCCAAAATCCGTCGGTAGCGTTCGCTGGATGCCGCCCGCGATGCGAGCCTCTGTGGGTGTTGTGCGGGCGAGCATACACGCGCTCGTACGGCTCCGTCGCCACAATCGTTGGCAGCGCTGGGCGGTGGAGGAATTGGGGCCGGTTGCTGAGGCCCTGGGTCGGCTGTCCTGGTGTTTTGGAAATCTTGTCAGTGTGCGTCAGCGTCCCGGCGGGCGAAAACGATAGATTCTCTGGGCTCGTTTTCGGGTTTGTAGACGCGTAGCTGGTGTGCGCAAGATCTCTGGTGGGGACCGGTAATTGATTATTTACCCAGCGCAAGCTCCGCGTTCATTTGTTCGGCGAAGAGCGGCGGCACGTTGCTACTACTATTTGAGGAAAATTGAAGTGAAAGGGGTTTGGCGATGAATGACAGGTTGACCACCGCCGTCCTTTTCCTTGTCTTCAATCGCGCCGACACGACGCGCCAGGTATTCGAAGCGATCCGTCAGGCGCGACCAGCGCGCTTGTACGTCGCGGCAGATGGACCAAGAGTCAATCATCCTAGCGACGGTGAGCGCTGCGAATTGGTCCGTCAGATTGCAACGGCTGTTGATTGGCCGTGCGAGCTAAGGACCCTATTTCGAGAGACGAATCTGGGCTGCGGGGTTGCGGTAAGCGCGGCAATTGACTGGTTTTTTGAGCTGGAACCCGAGGGCATCATTCTGGAAGACGACTGCTTGCCCGACGCGAGTTTTTTCAGGTTTTGCGAAGAAATGCTTGAACGGTATCGCGAGAAGCCCGCGGTAATGATGATTTCAGGTGATTATTATTATGGAAGGCATCAACGACATCCAAGCAGTTATTTTTTCAGCCGGTACGTGGGTACTTGGGGCTGGGCAAGCTGGGCGCGGGCTTGGACATTCAATGATCGAACAATGCGGCGATGGCCGGAGCTTAGGAATTCGGAGTGGCTCATTCAAGTCGGAGACGGACACACGGACTTCAGTGATTACTGGACAAAACTATTCGATACCGTTTATGCCGGCAGGGATGACATATGGGACTATCAATGGGCATTTTCATGCTGGACGCAGGACGGCATCACAATTTTGCCATCCAGGAATCTGGTGAAGCATATCGGGTATGGTAGCGATGCAACCCATATGAAAGGTGACGGCGGGTGGATATGGAAATTGCCGCTGGAAGCGATATCCTTTCCACTGGTGCATCCTGCCGAAATAGAGCGCGATCGAGTAGCTGACCGATGGATGGACCTGAAGGTATTTGGAGTGAAGGCGGAATACTATAGAAGAATCCTGCGCAGGATTCCGGGCCTGCATAGAGTAGTGCATCAGTTGAGAATGTTACGTCGCCAATATTGAATTCCGCCCGATGAACATAAAGAACCTGGCTCGAAAGTGGTGCCCTCCAATCCTGTTGATGTGGGCACGGCAAGTCCGCGAGCATCAAGGCATTGTGTTTACGGGCAATTACCCGTCGTGGTCAGAGGCACGACAAGCATCCACTGGTTACGATTCGGCGACGATATTTCACCGTGTGCGAGATGCGGCATTAAAGGTCAAGAGCGGCGCTGCGGTATTCGAACGGGATTCCGCGTGCTTTTACCAGGAAGAATACCGCTGGCCCACGCTTGCATGTCTGTTGGCAATTGCTGCAGAGCGTCGAAGTCATCTCCGCGTGCTTGACTTGGGCGGATCTCTGGGTAGCTACTATTTTCAGCATAGAAAGTTCATGTCCAGACTGGAGAAAGTACATTGGTCGGTGGTTGAGCAAAAACATTTCGTTGCGTGTGGCCGCGATGAGTTTCAAAATGAATGTTTGAAGTTTTATGAATCCGTAGACGACTGTCTTGCGGAAGGACCGGTGGATGTAGCATTCCTGTCGAGCGTGCTTCAATATCTTGAGCGACCCTACGCGATGCTGGCAACGCTTGCGGACGCAGAGATCCCCTATCTGCTAATCGACCGAACCGCTTTTGTCGAGGGAACGCAAGACAGGCTTACCGTTCAACATGTGCCCGAGTCCATCTACGAGGCGAGTTACCCCGCATGGCTGTTTTCGCGGCAGAAATTCATGACGGCGATTGCAAAAGCGAGTTATCGCCCGATCACCGAATTTCTTAGCGACGATGACTTTGGGATCGGACAATTCCAGGGTATCTTTCTTGAACGCATTTAAAGCTAGATTGCGCGCAATCCATCATCGGGCGGCATACTTTCCTAGCGTGCTGGGACTGTTCATCAATCCGTTCTATTTCGCACGCAAGGGGTTAACCAAGCATATAGGCGACTTGGCCGGCCATATCACCGGAAGAACATTGGACGTTGGATGTGGCAACAAACCCTATTCGCGTCTCTATCATGCGGAGGAATTCGTTGGATTGGAGATGGATACCGAACAGAACCGTGCGAGCAAACATGCAGAGTACTATTACGATGGCAGTCGGTTTCCTTTTGCTGACGAATCATTCGATTCCATGGTAGGAAGTGAGGTTTTCGAGCATGTGTTCAATCCAGATCAATTTCTGAGCGAGGTTGTGCGCGTACTGAAACCAGGCGGCAAGGTGCTGCTGACGATGCCATTTGTGTGGGACGAGCATGAACAACCGCTCGATTTCGCTCGGTACTCGTCCTTCGGAATTAGTTTTCTCCTGAAGCGACAGGGGCTCGAAATAATTGAGCTACGCAAGTCAATTAATGACATTCGAGTGATTTTCCAGTTGATGAATTGTTACCTTTACAAGAAAACCGTGACACGAAATGCTTGGTTCAACCTGATCGTCACCTTGATACTCATGGCCCCTTTCAATATTCTGGGAGAACTGTTGTCTTTCGTCACACCGAGGAATCCGGATCTTTATCTGGACAATATTGTGCTGGCAAGAAAGGCAAAGGTCGGGTGTGCATAGTTTCTGCACGTTATTGGACTCTGCTCAAGCGAGAGGATGAATCCCTACGCCGGAAAACGTGTGTTGATCACAGGTGGCCTTGGCTTCATCGGCTCCGCCCTGGCCCGGCGCCTTGTGGGGCAACAGGCCGAGGTCACCCTGGTGGACAGCCTGATCCCCGAGTATGGCGGCAATCCGTTCAATATCGCTGACATCCGCGGCCGGGTGACCGTGAACGCCGGCGACGTGCGCGATCCCTTTGCGATGGCCTATATCATTCAGGGGCAGGACATCCTGTTCAACCTTGCGGGGCAGGCCAGCCATCTGGACTCGATGAGAGATCCACACACCGACCTGGACATCAACGCGGGCGCGCAGCTTTCCATCCTCGAGACCTGCCGCAAGGCGAATGCCGGCATCAAAATCGTATTCGCCAGTACGCGGCAGTTGTACGGCAGACCGGACTATCTGCCGGTTGACGAGAAGCATCCTATTCGCCCGGTCGATGTCAACGGCATCAACAAGCTGGCCGGTGAGTCCTACCACCTTCTGTATAACAACGTCTACGGCATTCGCGCCTGTGCCCTACGGCTGACCAACACTTACGGGCCCGGCATGCGGGTGAAAGATGCCCGGCAGACCTTCCTGGGTCTCTGGGTGCGCCTGCTGCTCGAGGGCAAGCCGATCAATGTCTTCGGCGACGGACTGCAGCGACGCGATTTCAATTACGTGGATGATTGCGTTGATGCATTGCTTCTCGCAGGCGCGAGCGAGGACGCAAATGGGAAGATCTACAACCTGGGGAGCAGCGAAGTGGTGAGTCTGTTGGCGCTGGCCGAGATGATGGTTGATCTCGAGGAGGGCGGAACGTTCGCTCATACCGCTTTCCCGGCAGAGCGCAAGGCGATAGACATAGGCGACTATTACGGCGATTTCTCGTCGATCAGGAGCGAATTGGGTTGGCAACCCAGGATTGGATTACGGGAGGGACTGAAACGAACGTTGGCCTATTACCGGGAGCATCGCGCTCATTATTGGGATCAAGCCGCGTGATCTTGATGAACGATTTCCGCGCCGAGCCGCCAGAACTGCAGGACGCCATGCTGGACGCGGTGCGCCGGGTACTGGAATCCGGGTGCTACGTGCTGGGCCGCGAAGTCGAAGCCTTCGAACACCAGTGGGCTTCCGCATGCGGCGTGAAACATGCGGTGGGCGTGGGTAACGGTATGGACGCGATCGAGATCGCGTTGCGCATGCTCGACATTGGCCCGGGCGACGAGGTGATCACGACACCGATGACCGCGTTTGCGACTGTGCTCGCGATCCTGCGTTCCGGGGCAATCCCGGTGCTGGCGGACATAGACCCGGAAACTGCGCTACTCGCCCCGGAGAGCGTGGCGCGCTGCCTGAGCAGCCGGACGCGAGCCGTTGCACTGGTGCACCTGTACGGGCAGGTGCGGCGAATGGATGACTGGACTTCCTTCTGCGAGGAGCATGGAATACTCCTGATCGAAGATTGCGCCCAGGCACACCTTGCGACTTGGCGCGACAGGGTGGCGGGCGGGTTCGGAGCGGCTGGTGCCTACAGCTTCTATCCCACCAAGAATCTAGGTGCGGCGGGGGACGCAGGAATGCTGGTGACCCATGATGAAGCCCTGGCTCGACGCGCCCGATACCTGCGGAACTACGGTGAGACCGAGCGCTATCATCATCTCGAGGTCGGGCTGAACAGCAGGCTGGACGAAATCCAGGCCGCCATGCTCACGGAGAGGCTGAAGTGGCTGCCCGCGTTCACCGCACGGCGCCGCCACATCGCCGGAGTGTACCGGGCGGAGATCTACAATCCGCAGGTCCGACAACTTGCAGACCCCGAGGAGCCGTCTTCGCACGTCTATCATCTATTCGTTATCACATCTGACCGCCGCGACGCACTCCAAGAGCACCTGCAAGGGCATGAGGTTCAGACCCTGACTCACTACCCGATTCCCGCACACCTGCAGAAACCCTGCCTCGATATGAGACGAGACTCAGCCGGTCTCGCCCACAGCGAGCGTCATGCCGCCACCTGCCTTTCCCTCCCGTGTCATCCCCAGATGTCAGACAAGGATGTGGAACGGGTGGTAGCGGCGGTCAATTCCTTTCAAGGTTGATTCGTGGAGCACTATGTCACGCTATTCGACGGCAATTTTCTGCCTCAGGGGCTGGCGCTGCTTGAGTCCCTGGAGCGGCACGCCGGGGAACATACTCTATGGGTGCTCTGCCTGGATGACAGGGCACGAGAGGTGCTCGACGGCCTGGCCAAACCGAACCTCCGCACGATCCCGCTGGCCGAGGTTGAAACACCGGAACTGCTCGCCGTCAAACCCGGTCGAAATCGAATGGAATATTGCTGGACGCTGACGCCGTTCACGCCGCAGTTTGTCTTCCAGCGGGAGTCCCTGGTGGAGAGGGTGACTTACCTGGATGCGGACCTCTTCCTGCTGAAGAGCCCGCGACAGATTTTCGAAGAGTTCGACGAGTCCCGCAAGAGTGTCCTGATTACGGAACATGCCTACGATGCGGAATATGACCAATCCGCGACCAGTGGACGGTTCTGCGTCCAGTTCATGACCTTTGTGCGCAATGAGAGCGAACCCGTCCGGAGTTGGTGGGTGGAGCGCTGCCTTGAATGGTGCTTCGATCAGAAGAAGGATGGAAGATTCGGAGACCAGAAATACCTGGACGACTGGCCCGAGCGCTTTCCAAACCACGTGCACGTCCTCCGGCAAGAGGCCGCCATTCTGGCCCCCTGGAACGCCCGGCGCTTCCCCTACTCCAAGGCGATTGCCTGGCATTTTCAAGCATTACGCATTCACGGCGACCGGATTCGCTGGTATCTCGGCGACGAAATACCTGAAGTGGTAGAAGCGCAGGTATATCTTCCCTATGTGAAGCTGTTGGAACAAAAACTCCAACAGCTCGGACAACCCGTCGTCCAGGGAAGATTGGAGTCTACTGGTTTGGCATTGATGAACTGGGGCAAGCTCTTGATCAAGAGAATCTTGGGTCTCTCCCGGAAATTGAGGCGCCAGAAAATCAGCTATATTCGAATAGACTGAGCCGTGCCTATCCGGTTTGTCTCCCGACGATTCTGCCTCGTGGGTATTTCTGAACATGGAATTGAGCTATTATGTTCAGATGGTTTTCTGGCGCTGCTGCCAGCACGAACGGGCGCGATTGGAGCGTATTTTGCGTTGCGCGCGTCATTGAAGACCGAAAACGCTTCTCTCTGGAACACACATGCGTAGTCCAACCCTTAGCGAATTGCCTCCGCCGCCGGAGGCCATGACGATATGGCCTTGGACTCGGGGTTCGAGGCCGCTGCCCGAGACGATGTCCGATGGCCAACCCTGGCCACTGATCAGCATCGTCATGCCCTCGTTCAATCAGGGCCAGTTTATCGAGGAGGCGATTCGATCGGTACTGTTGCAAGGGTACCCGAGGCTCGAGTTGATCGTCGTGGATGGTGGCTCTACCGACAATACACTCGAGACGATCGCGAAATACAAACCGTGGCTGAAGCACTGGGTCTCCGAGCAGGACGCTGGACCGGCAGACGCGCTTAACAAAGGTTTCAGGATGGCGAGTGGCGATGTATACGGGTTCCTGAACGCCGACGACTTCTGCCTGCCAGGCTGCTTCGCGCAAGCGGCCGAGGAATTTCAGAAGCATCGCGCAGCCGACGTGGTTTCCGGTCACGGGTACTTCGCAAAGCCGTCTGGCGAACTGGGAATATCCACGTTCAGCGACCGGTGGAATCTGAAGCGATTCAGCTACGGTGCCTGCGTACTGCTGCAGCCCGCAACCTTCTTTCGCCGGAGTATCTTCGAGCGGGTTCAGGGCTTCCGGCAGAAAGCGAGCACATGCTGGGACATGGAACTGTGGGCCGACATGGCGATGGCAGGAGCGACCTTCCGCACTACGGACAGATTCATGGCCGCATTCCGGCTCCACCCGGGTTCCATCACGGGGAGCGCAGAGCTCCGAAAGCAGCGGAGGCAGGACAGCCTAGCGGTGATGGAGCGAGCGAGGGGAAGGCCCGAGTCGGCGGGTGACCGGCTCCTCCAGTTCTTCCATCGAGCCTGCAAGTTCGCCAGCCATCCTAGAAGAACGCTTCGCCAGCGACTCTATTTCTATTCGACATTGCAACGCTGGTCGCTATAACCGGCTATGGTGATCCGGGCTCGAATACTCCATCACCTATCCCATCCCCGGCCCTTCAAGGGAGAGATACAAAACCTTGGCTTTCGTTGAATGGGAGGGAGAGAGATAACAGCAACCGTTTGACAAAATGTTCAGGCTCGTGCAGTGTATAATCTATTTAGTTGGCGAACCCTTCGAGGAAGATATAGTTTTCCGACCAGCAACGCAGTCAATTTCTTGAAAGAGTGTCAATCATGAATTCGAAAAACTTTATCACTGCATTAGTCGTCTCCCTGGTGTCGCTGGGTGCCGCGGATCTGATGGGCGTGCCGGTCTCTGAAAAGGCGTTTGCGCAAACCAACCATCAGTCGGAACTTGCCAAGATCATGACGTCGAACGCGACGAACCTGGATGCCTTGATGACTGCCCTCCAGAATTATCTGGTGAACAATCCTGATTCCGTCGGCTTCCTTTCGGAAGCCGTAGCCGAGGCCAACCCGGGAACAGGCACCTTGAAGGCCATCGGCAAGGCTGCCAAAGCAGCCTTTATTGCGCTTTCCAGGGCCGGCAATCAGGCTGCCGCGTCCGCGCTTTATACCGAAGTGACGTCGAGCCCCGCTGCTTTCTTCGCGCAGGTTCAAGCAGGAACCAGCAATTACTTCACCAGCAGTACCATCCCGAACTGTGCTTCGGTGAGTTGCAGCTGATCGCAAAACATTTGAAGTGGTTTTGAGGCAACAAAATCGGGGCTGCGGCCCCGATTTTGTTTTGCCATCCCTGCAATCATCCCATCGCGCGAATGAACCCGATTTTTTACGGCCTGCTTGCGCTTCTGGCATGGGCACCCCTGCCGTTGGGAAGCAATCGGGTTTGGGCCTGGGCGGTGCTGGTGGTTGGCTGCTGCCTTCTGTCGATCGCATGGCTTGCGGGATATGCACTGGGGCGCTTCACCGTCAGCGATGCCTTCCGGCGCGCGCGCTGGGTGCTGGCGGCCGGCGCCGTGTGGCTGCTGTACATCGGGCTGCAGCTCGTTCCCTTGCCCGCCGAATGGGTCCGGCTGCTGTCACCAGTCGGCTATGAAGCACATGCCGTCACGGCCGCCGCGTTCGGTCAGCCGCCAACAGCGACGCTGACGATCAGTGTCGATCCGCACGCAACGCGCGATTTCTGGTTCAAGAGCCTGGCCTATGGCTGCATGTTTTGCCTGACGCTGCTGCTCGCGGATACGCGCCGGCGGCTGGAACTGCTGCTCAAGACCCTGGTGATTTGCGGCACGCTGCAAGCACTGTATGCCAGCGTGATGGTCTTGTCTGGCCTCGAGTACGGTTTCCTGATCAAGAAATATGTCGGTCAAGGTACCGCTACCGGTACTTTCATCAATCGCAATCACCTGGCTGGATACCTGAATCTTTGCCTCGCCATGGGCATCGGCCTGATGATCGCGAAGCTCGGCGGCGAGGCTGTCCATACCTGGCGGCAGCGCCTGCGATCCATTGCCCGCCTGTTGCTGGGCGAAAAAACGCGGTTGCGCATTTACCTGATCGTGATGGTGATCGGGCTGGTGCTGACGCGTTCGCGCATGGGTAACACGGCCTTTTTCGCCGGCACATTCACCGCCGGAGCCATCGCACTGCTGTTGATGCGCAATGCGCCGCGCTCGACCCTGTTCTTCCTGGCAAGCATCATCGCGCTCGATATCCTGATCGTGGGCTCGTGGTTCGGCGTAGACCAGGTCGCGAAGCGCATCCAGGGAACGGAGGTGACGACAAATATCGACAACCCGCTACCGAGCGAACACCGCGACGAGGTGGACCGGGAGGCCATGAGCTATGCGAAGGATTTCCTGCTGACGGGTTCGGGCGGCGGCAGCTTCTACGTGACCTTCCCCGCCTACAGCAGCAGCGGCATTCTTGGCTTCTACGACCATGCGCACAACGACTATGCGCAACTATTGACCGAAACCGGGATAATCGGCTTTGCGCTGTGCGCCCTGATCGTGGCCATGGCCGCGGTACAAGCGCTGCAGACCCTGCGCCGGCGCAACGACCCGCTGATGCGCGGCACGGCCTTCGGCGTGACGCGCGCTATTTGCTGGCTGGCGATTCACAGCGCGGTGGATTTCAATATGCAGATCCCGGCCAATGCGCTGACCATGACGGTGATCCTGGCCTTGGCCTGGGTGGCGGCGTCGGTTCGGGCCGGGGAATCAGGATCGCGCTAGTCGAGAAGATAGCCCAGGTCGGCTCGCTGGTAGCGCTTCAGCAGCGCCTGCAAAGCAGGCTTTTGTTTGACCAGCGTCCAACGGGCCTGAGTCTGAATGGACTGCTTCAGGGCTTCGCGCAGAGGATCGGTGAGGCCCTGCCAGTTGGCAAGCCCGAGTTCGATGGCGCTCAGTTGCAGTTTGGGGTCCCACGGGCCACGGCGTAGCGCCAGCTGCAGCGACTGAAAGAATTCCCCGTCGATTTCCTCGAGCTCGGACTTCATCAGAGCCAGGCTGAACCAGGCGGCACCAGAGGTCGGGCGCTGCTCGAGGGCCTTACGGAAACCGATCAGCGCCTGCCGGCGTGCATCTCGCACCTCCGATTCATCGCGATGCCAATCGTCGGCCCACATGGCATGGAAGATCGCGAGTTCCTCCATCAGCGACGGGTTCTGCGGATCGAGGTTCCGCGCGTCCGTCAGGGCCGCCTGCATGGCATCGAGCCTGAGCTTGTCCGGCGCCAACTTGCCGCTGCGCCAGCGCTCCATTTGATAGCGCGGATCCTGCGCCACCACCTCCGCCAGTCCGCGTTGCCCCGCGAACCAGACGACGACCAGGAGGACCGCCACAAGGACGATGGCGAAGACGCGGCTTGCCGGGATCGGGCGCATCAGGATCCGCGCGCCGACTGGCTTGTCGCGATGATTTCGGCCGGACGGTCGCGCACCAGGCGCCAGGATTCTTCCTCGCCGACGAGCTTCGCCGCGGCGATGCGTCCCGGTTCAAGTTCGGGCGGGCGAGCTTGCATGTTGTGGGCGTCGGAGGCAAGCACGGTGACCCAGCCGCGCCCCAGAAGGTCGGCGGCGCGCGCCCGCGCGAGTTCGCCGAAGCTGCCCGCCACCGCGCCGGCCGTGACCTGCAGCAGGCAGCCCATGCGGATGAACGGCAGCAGCTTGTCGATACCGCGCAGGATGTCCTTGTTGCGTTCGGGATGGGCGATCATGGGCCGGATGCCCTGCTTAAGCAGCCAGGTCACCAGCTTGTCGGCGCCGACCGGGACGTGCTGGTGGGGAAATTCAAGAAGCATGACGCGCTCGCCCTGCCAGTGGCCTAGCCAGGGGATATGTTCTTCGCCCACCCAGGACAGGATTTCGTGATCGAGGCGCACTTCGGCGGCAAACAGGATCTGCAGCGCAATGCCTTCGGCATCGAGGATTTGCTGAAAGTTTTGCGCCGCACTACGGATGCCAGCAGCCCGGTTTTCGTAGCGCCCGGGGTGCATGTGGGGGGTTACGACGGAAGTGCGTATGCCGGCGGCGACGGCGTGGCGGGCCAGGCGTAGAGCTGTTGCCAGGTCCTCCGGACCGTCATCGATACCGGGAAGCAGGTGGCAATGGAGATCGATCACGCCGCTTTGGAAGAATACCCGTAGCCACGCTTGCCATGCCCGTAGGCACTGTATTTTCCATACCCGTAATAGCTATCGGCTTTTTCACGGTCGATCTGGTTGATGACGACGCCGAGGATATGGGCGCCTGCCTCGCGCAAGCGTTCCAGACCGCCCAGCGCGACCTGGTAGGGCGTGGAATCGGCCTTGACGACGTAGACTACCGAATGGGAGAACTGCGACAGGATCAGCGGGTCGCTGACCAGCTGCAAAGGCGGGCTGTCGATGATGATGACATCAAATCTTTCCTCAAGCCACTTCATGGCCTCGGCAAAGCGGACGGACGACAACAGTTCCAGCGGGTTCGGCGGAACGATGCCACTGGGAATGATATGGATGCCGAGTTCCTTGTTGAAGTGCATGCATTCGGTGGTCGGATCGGATCCCGACACCAGGTTGGATAGCCCCTTGCTCGTGGTATCGACGCCGAGCACCTTTGCCACGGTGGGGCGGCGCATGTCGGCATCGATCAGGCAGACCTTGCGCACTTGCCCCAACGCCAGGGCGATGTTGGTGGCGACCGAGGTCTTGCCTTCGCCTGGAACCGAGGAAGTGACCAGCAGCACCTTGTGCGGCGCATCGATGGACGACAGCATGACACCGGTGCGGATCGAGCGTATCTCTTCGGAGAAGCCGGGGTCCTTGTCCTTGATGAAGGCGATCTGCAGATCACCCGACTCGATCTTGCCCTTGATCCGAGGCAACTGGCCGAGCAGCGACTGGCGCAGCTTGATGTCCACGTCCTCGGGGGTCTTGATGGTGTTGTCGAGGTATTCGAGCAGTAGGGCCAGCATGATGCCGAGGATCAAGCCGACCACGGCGGCAATGCCGATGCTCCTGAACTTATTCGGCCTGAAGGGCACACCGCTGACTACGGCCGGATCGACCACGCGGGCGATCGGCGATTGCAGGTCGCCGGCAACGTTGGTTTCTTTCGTCCGCGTGGTGAACATCTCGTAGAGACTCTTGTTCGAGGCCACTTCGCGCTCGAGTACGCCCAGCTCGTATTCCTTGCGGTTCATGCCGAGGATGTCGCCCTTGCTTTGTGCCAGAGCACGCTCGACCGAGGTTTCGTGGGCGCGGGCGAGTTCGTATTCCTTGGTGATGCTGGTGACGATGGTATCGATCTGACGTTTGGTATTGTCGCGTGCGGCACGGAATTCGGCATCTGCGCTCTGGCGCTTGGGATGGTCGGGCCCATATTTCTTGGCGGCATCCGCAAGCTTGCTTTCGGCCGCGGTCTCGACACCTTTCAGCTGGGCGTAGAGCGTGCTTTTCTGGATCGCAGGGATCGACTCGAGGTCGGTCCTGGATTTCTGCGCACTCTGCACCTGCTGGTAGGCGGCTTCGGCTTCCGCGCGCTTCTGACGCGCGGAAACCAGGCCTTCGGAAAGTGTTTCGAGCTGCTTCGACGCGCCGCTCTGGGCCACGCCCTTGGCGTCGATGATGCGCTCCCGCTCACGGAACTGCTGCAGGGCCCGTTCCGATTCTTCGAGTTTCTTGCGCAACCCGGTCAGCCGCTCAGTCAGCCAGGCACCGGCTTTCTGGGTCATCGCCAGGCGGGCGTCCATGTCGGCTTCGATAAAGCCTTCGGCAACGAGGTTGGCGGCAGTCGCGGCGAACTCCTTGTCCGGATTTTCGTAGCTGATCTTGATCAGCTGGCTGTTGCGGACCGGTTCGATGGTCAGTTCACTCATGAATCGACCGATGACAGCTGCTTGAAGTTGCGCGGGCGTCAACTTTTCGGAACCGTCCTCACCCATCCATGAAGCCGGTAACAATTTGCCCAGCGAAAAAACGGAATCCTTCTGTTGCCGCGGGTCGAGCGCCGGATGATCGACCAGCTTCATCTTGGTCACGACGCGGCGGGCCAGTTCTCCCGACTTGAGGATCCCGACCTGCGTCTGGTAATACTCGTAATTGCTGTTCATCGAGCTGTAGACTTCTTCGATGCCGACCACCTTGCTCTTGTTGATTTCGAGCATCAGTGTCGCCGTGGAGCGGTAGGTTGGCTGGATCACGAAAACGATCAGCGACGTCAGCAGCGCGATCGCGGCGGCAAGGCCCAATGCGCTCCACTTGTGCTTCGAGATGCTCCGCCGCCAGAAGCGCAGCTGCTCGGCAAGGCGGTCAGCGTCTTGCTCGGGTCGGTCTATCGGAACATAGATCGGCGGCATCTGGGAGGAAACCGCCGGAAGAGCAGGCGCCGCAGGATGATTCATGTCAAAAGAAGCTTTCTTCAACGGTGATGATGTCGCCCGGCCTGACCAACGCCGACTGATCGACCTTGACCGCCGTTTGCGTCTTGTCTTCTTCGTGGATGACGAATATCTTTTCTTTCGAGGCGCGTTCCTTGAAGCCGCCGGCGAGAGAAATTGCCTTGCGGATGGTCAGGCCCGGCTGGAATGGATAGGCGCCGGATTTTTCGACCTGCCCATTGACGAAGAACGGACGGTATTCCTCGATGGTGACGGACACGACGGGATTGAGCAGATATTTGCCGCGCAAGCCGTCGGCGATCAGGGCTTCCAGTTCGGCGACGCGTTTGCCCAGCACCCTGATCTCGCCGATGATGGGAAACGAAATCGTGCCGGCATCACTCAAGCGTATTTTCTCGCGCTTCAGATCATCCTCGCCGAGAACGCGAATGCTCAACACGTCACCAGAGCCCAGGCGGTAGGTGGAAAGGAGGTTATCGGCCGTCGCCGTTCCCTGCGCAAAGGATGCGAACGACATAAGCCAAAAGCCCGCGCCAAGCAGGAATTTGCAAAGTCCGCTCATTGAAAAAAGCCTCTCATGGAAATACCGGGAACAAAGAATCCGGGGGGCCTATAGCCCCCCGGGAATTCTATCAAATGCCTTACAGAACGACCAGCGTGCCAGGGTCAGATCGCGGCGTTGAGGAAGACGCCGTAGATGTTGCGCTTGTATTCGTTAAACCGGTTGTTGGATGTCCTGTCGGTATATTCATAGAACCCGCCCACCTTGATGACCCGGGTCCAGCGATAATCGAGTTTCAAGTTGTAGGTATCCGTCTTATCGTTCTGCCTGAACAGGGTACCCGAGTTGTACTGGTAATCGGACTCGAGGTAGTTGTAGGAAACCAGGCTGGAAAGGCGGCTGTTCCAGGCATGGTTCCAGGCTATGCCGTACCGGGTGTCAAGGCTCGCGGTGCCGATGCTGGATTCGCTGGGCGCCTGCCCCGACGTGAAATCGACGGTCGAGTATGTGAGCGGACTCCACTTCACGGCGGCTTCCCAGCTTGTCTCATCCCAATCCTTCAGGCTGGACTTGGAATAATCCTTTTCGGTGCGACCAATCCGGAATATGCCGGTCGTTTTGGCTGTCGCTTCCCAGGTGACACCGACCTGGTAGGTCATTTCGGTGCTGTCCAGCGTGGTCCATGTGGCGCCCGTGGGAACACCGCCGGCGCCTACATAGCCAAAGGACTTCTGCTTGTAATCGAAATCGGCTCCGGCGACCCGGAACAGCAGTTGGGTCTTCGGCATGACACGCCAGAAGAAGGTGCCGGCAAGGCGTGCGGTGTCGTAATCGCGCTTCCGGTTGTCGGGGTTGCCGAAGCTGTCCCGCTCGAAGTTTTCATACTCTTTGCTGATCAGGCCGAAGTCAACTTCCAACCGTCCCTGCGCCCCTTCGGCGCCATAACCGGCCAAACCGGCGAAGGTGGTTTGATTCCATTTGTCCGGCTTGGAATGAAAGCCAGCGCCAGGAATCGAGCCCTGATCGTCGTGGTCCCTCATGTAATCCGCCGTGAGCCGCAGACCGGCGCGGCCGGAAAAGATCCAGTCGGCATTAGCGTTGAAGCGGTAATCGGTGTAGTCACCGGCGGACGTGCCCCTGTCGCCGTTGCTGTAGGTGCCATTTTCGATACTGGCAGTTAAGTCGTAGGTGTGCGGGCCGTCCTTGGCTTCCAGCTTCAGGCTCGGCGCCAACACCGTAATGACCGCGCTCCGCTCGCCGGGGCCACTGGGCTGCGAGAAAACGTTGTCGTTGTGCTTGATGGTCATCGTGCCTTCGGGATAGGCAACGATCGATCCCCACTGAACACCGACCGGCGGGCCGAAGTCGCCCTGCTGTGCCGCAGCGGACAGCGGTACGATGGCAAACAGCGACGCGATCATTGCGCTGAGGAAACGAGCCTCAACCTGAAGATTTTTTTTCATTACTCCCTGCTCCCTATTGCCAAACTTTTTCCAAGATTTCAGGATAGCTACTTGATAAAAAATCCAAGTTTCTACAATGAGTTGCCTGAACCATTTATGATCCAACTTCTCATCAATACCCGCGACGATTCAGACCTAGGATAATCGAATTTGCTTGCGATTCAAAAAATTAACTATCGGCCATTCATGCCCTTGTAGCCAGAACACGACAGCCGAGGGATCCATGGCTTGCCGGAGAACCCATCGAAAACCGCTTTCTACTGCCAGAATCCCTTCACACCCAGGGCGGATGTCTTCAATGACCCGTTCAGCAAGGCTTCCATCACCGTTACCGCTCCCGCGTGCCCCTGCTCGGCCGCCCGAGCGTACCACTCGAGCGCTTGGCGGGTATCGCGCGGACCACCCAAGCCTTCATTCTGCATTCGAGCAAGATTATACATGCCCTGCGCATCGCCTTGTGTAGCCGATTTAATGAAATGGCTTATTGCCTTATCAAAATCTCGCGCGACACCGGTGCCATCCCGGTACGCCTCACCGAGGCGATTCGCCGCAGCCCGGTGGCCGTCCTGGTCCGCCTTGGCAAACCATTCCACAGCTTCTCTCCGGTCCGCCGCGGCCGGCGAGCCGGCCAGCATGACCGCAAGGGCAAACCGGGCGTCGCGGTGGCCTGCCGCAGCGGCAATCCGGTATGCGTCGCGCGCCTTGTCCCTGGCGAGCGCGCCTTCGGCTTCGTGCAGGCGGCCAAGCAAATAGTTGGCGACCGGATCTTGCGTGGCCGCGGCGCGCTCGAGCCAGCCGGTAGCGGCTTTTTGATCCCTGCCCACGCCTTTTCCTGGAAGTAGCTGGCTCGCCACCGCGATTTGCGCGCCGACATGCCCCCGAGCGGCGGCCTTGATGAACCACTGGTAGGCTTTCGCATCGTCGTGCGCTGCGCCGGGTTGGGCGAACAGCCAGCCTAGCTGGTACTGGGCGTCGCGGTCATCGAGACTGGCGCCCTGCAACAACCATTTCCAAGCGGCCTCGCGCTCTTGCGGCCCGCCTTGTGCCAGCAGCAGGCGGCCGAGCGCGGCCATCGCTTCAGGCTGGCCGTGTTCGGCGGCGAACCCGTACCAGCGCATGGCCTCTTCGGCGCTCCGCGCCGTGCCCAGGCCGTCCTCGTACAGCGAACCTAGCAGCGCCGCCGCGCGCGGGTGAGCCGCGGTGGCGGCGGACTGGAGCATGGGTACCGCCCGCGCCGGGTCGCCCAGGCGCACATAGGTCGATCCGACTTGCCACTGGGCTTCGGCATCGCCTTGCCGGGCCTTTGTCACCAGGGCGATGAAGGCGGCACGGTCTTGGGCCTGTTCGTAGCTCAAGGCCGCCCTTTCCGGCTCGCCGGCAATAGTAGGAAAGGCTGTCAGTGTTAGCAGCAGGCAATGCGCGATAACGATTTGCCGGAGGGCGCTCACAGGGGCTTTGCCTTTGGCGATTCGAAGCCGATCACCGATTTCCGGTCGCCCCTGCCTGAATCGCGCTTGCGGAAATCGCGGGGCTTTAGCGGGTAGTCGGCAATCTTCTGCGTGAAGGCCTCGATGCGGTCCGTCGGCAGGAGCACCGACGGCTTGCCCTTGCCGGATATCAGCGCGGACTTGTGTGACGGATTCAATGCCAATACTTCGGCGACGGGCAGGCCGGCAAGGCGCGCTATCGACTGAAGGTCGAGGGCCATGGGAACATCGACGCCGGCAAAGTACGGGGCATTCGGTATGTCGGCCAGTTCGATGCTGTGCAACTCGGGGCTTAGCACGATGTTGCGGATCGCCATCAGTTTCGGCACGTAGTAGCGGGTTTCATCGGGCACCGTGAGGCTTTCGTAATCGGTCGGCAGGCCCTTCGCCTGGTTGCGCTGCACGGCCCGCAGGACCGCCTCTTCACCCCAGTTGTACGCAGCCAGGGCGAGTTGCCAGTCGTTGAATATACCGTGCAGGAATTGCAAGTAATCCAGCGCCGCCTCCGTCGAGGCCACGATGTCGCGCCGGGCATCGTAATGGTCGGTCAGCTTCAGGCGATAGCGCTGCGCGGTGCCGGGAATGAATTGCCACAGCCCCGCGGCCTGGGCCGACGACAACGCCCCTGGCTCGAAACCGCTTTCAACGAAGGGCAGCAGCGCCAGTTCCATCGGCAGACCGCGCTTTTCGACCGCTTCGACAATGTGGAAGAGATAGCGCCGGGCTTTCAGGCTGATATTTGCGACGAGGTCCTTGCGCTGGCCATACCAGAGCTCACGTTCGGCAACCAGCGAGCCTCTCAGGGGCTCCATGGCAAATCCGTTGCGGATCCGGTCCCAGACGTTGCGAACGACGCGATTCGACTTGCCGGACAACTCGTCTTCGTCTATGTCGAGCAAATAGGCGCGGCTGTGATCGACCGCGGGGGCGAGCCGTACTTCGGGCCTGAGCCCGGGACCCATTTCTTCAAGGACCAAGGGAGGGTACGCAAAACGCTGCGGATACAGTCCGCTGTCGTCGCCAGCCCGAGCAGGGCCTGCAGAGAGAAGGAGAAAAACTGCCAGCGCGAGGAAGGATCGGATCATGCTGCCGCCTGCTGGTATTAGAGCGAAAATTATACGCGTCTCAGTCCTTTTTCGCGGCGCCGGCCGACGCGGCGGAACTGGCCCGTCCGGCCAGCGGCGGAACAATGCACCGCGCCATCGCTTGCATCACCTTCGGGTGCTTCAGGCCGGCGACATACGCTCCCCAAAGCCCGAGAAAGGTGACGAACATTACAGCTTCGGGCACGCCATTGTGCTCAGCGGCGATGGCGACGACCCCGAAAAACAGCGAGAACCCGGCCATGATCGCGACGACCTGATTCACCGAATAACCCGCCATGAGCAGAAGGTGGTGCATGTGCTGCTGATCCGCGTGAAAGGGACTCTTTCGTTGATGCAACCGCAACAGCATGACGCTGCCCATGTCGAGCAGGGGCACCGCGAGTAGCCATACCGCCGTGATCGGCTGGATGATCGAACCGGGAGCACCGGCCAACTTAGTGGAATACCAGGCGAGCAGCATGCCGATCACCATACCGCCCGTATCGCCCATGAAGACAAGCGCCTTTGGGCGTCCGCACAGCCTCAGGTTGAGCGACAAAAAGCCGAGAATCGCCCCGGCGAACAGCAGCAGTTCGAATAGCAGCCCCGGCGCGTTACCCGCCGCGGCAAGATAGGCCATGAGCAGGATGGGAACAAGGGAGACGCAGCCGGAAAGCCCGTCGAGGCCGTCGATCATGTTGATCGCGTTCATGACCCCGACGAAGGAAATGATCGTCACCAGCATCGACCACTTGCCGAGTTCGACGACGCCCAAGCCAGCCAGATCGCCCATATGGGTAACCCAGACCGATGTGCCGGACACAATCACCGCCGCGCCCATGACTTGCGTAATGAACTTGGCGCGATGGCTCAACTCGTGCGCATCGTCGGCGACGCCGATCGCCGTCACCAGCACCAGGGCCAAAATCAGGCTCCAGCTCTGGAAGGGTACATGACCAGCCGCAGCCTGCAGCGCCAGCAGGGTCAGAAATATAGCCAAGCCACCGACCAGCGGGGTCGGATGGTCATGCACCTTGCGATGTCCCGGATGATCGATCAGATTCCAGCGCACGGCAAACCGCATCAACCCGAGGGCCAGACTTCTTGCAACCAGCGGCGCCAAAACCACCGCAAGCCACTGCCCACCCACGAAATCGAGCATGCCGCCCTTTCTTCAAGTCTGATGTCCGCATATATCCGGCAATGCCGGAGGCGGCGCAATGAATTTCAGAATTAAGATTTACCTTTTCATCATAGATCGGCAGGAGCCGAGTGTAGCCTTTTCCCCGGCTCGGGGCCAATGCCAATTCACGTGGCGCCGGAACTGACGGGGGCGCCGCCGCGCGGACGTGCCACGTCATCCCCTGTCACGGCACAAGGGCCGCTGAGAGAATTATCGTGGAATTCCAGGATGAAGCACTTGAAAAGCATGAATTCTTCAAGTTCGAGATGGCATCTATCTATTGCGGACGACAGGATTCCTCAGTCGCTGCCCACTGCCTTGTTCAACCTCGGTTTCATGTACGAAAAAGGCCGCGGCACAGCGCTCAGCACCGACGAGGCGTTCGCTACTATCGCCGTGCCGCCGCATTCGGGGATGAGGAAGCCACAAGAATCCTCGGCAAGGCAGGGCAATGACATGAAACCGACTAGCGCGCCAGCAGCAGATAGCCCTGCGGCTGGTTCTTGTCGTCGATCAACAGCGACACCTGCAGTTCGACGCGCAGGCTCTCGTTGCCTTCGGTCCAAGCCAGCGCTGCGCTGTGCATGTGCCCGTTGCGCAGCACGTCCGGGGTGAGCACCGTGCCGCTGTCCGGCCAGCCCAGCCGGGCCAGGATATCGCGCACGTCATCCCCCGGCGAACCGAAGTGCCGCAGCTTCGGAATAGCCGCTACCGCCGGATTGCAATGGACGATGCGGTATACCATGTCGGTCGCGATCACCGCGGTGCCGACCGCCGAACGCAGGATGTTTTCCAGCAGCCGCTTCTCGTTGACCGCGCTCTGCCGGCTGATCAGCACCTTTTCCTGGCTCTGGATCATGTCCTTCAGGTAGGTCACATACTCGCCTTCAAGCCCGCCGACTATTTCGTGATGGGTCAGCACGCCGCACACCGCACCGGCGGCGTCGACCACCGCGAGACGGCGGATGCGGGCCTCGTCCATGAGCTTGACGGCGTCATGAAGCAATTCCTCCGTCCTCACCGTCTTCACCGGCCCGGCCATGGTTGCCGCCAGAGTCAGCGGCTGCGGATCGTCGTGCTGGTGGCACAGGCGCACCACATCGCGCTCGGTCAGCACGCCGAGGGGGTGTCCCGCCGCATCGACGGCAAAGACGCAGCTCTGCCGTCGTTCGTCCATCAGCGCGACAGCCTCGGCCACGGTCGCGGTTTCCGGCAGCAGGCCTACAGCGGTGGACATGGCGCCGCCGACATCCTTGAAGCGCATGTAGTGCTCGACGCCGAAGTCGCGCAGGAAATCGCTTTCGCTGACGATGCCGACCAGCAGACCCTCGGCATCGGTCACCGCGATGTGGCGAATGCGCCGTCCGTCCATCATGTGGTAGACGTCCATGGCGTTTTCGGTCTGCTCCACCGTAATCACCGGTGCCTGCATCAGATCGGCGCAACTCAGGGACTTCAATCCTCCCACGCGGTGCAGGTTGCGCACTACGTCGCGCTCGGTGACGATGCCCAGCGTAAGCCGGTCTTCCACCACGAGGACCGAACTGACCTTCTTGCGCTGCATCAGTTCCAGAATCTGCGCGGCGGAAAAATCCGTCTTGACCTCGCACACCGTGCGGGTCATCAGTTCGGAAATCGGTTTCTTGTTGGTGTCCATCGGGTGCGTAGTCCTTGCTTGAGTCAACGTGCAATTCCGGCGTACCGGCGAGCAGGAAGTATCTCCGTCAGGCGGGGGCAAGTCAATCGGCCCGGCTTGCGCCCGGCACAATCGCCTTGAGTACAATCCGCACGATCAGAAAGGACTCACAACGCCGCCAAATCGACCATGCCGTCACGTCGCCGCTTTCTCGGAAACTCGCTTGCTGCCGCGGCTCTGTCCGCGATGGCGCCGCTGGCCGACGCCACCACGCTTCCGGCTACCCGGAGCATTCCCGGCGACGGACGTCGCCTGCCGGTAATCGGACTCGGCACCTGGCAGACCTTCGATGTCGGCGCCGAGGTCGCGACGCGCGCAAACCTGGGCCGCTTGTTGAGTCGATTTGCGGAACTGGGTGGCGCGGTGGTCGACAGCAGCCCGATGTATGGCAGTGCCGAAGCCGTGGTGGGCGACCTGGCGCATGAGCGCGACTTGCGCAAACGCCTGTTCCTCGCCACCAAGGTGTGGACGCACGGCAAGGCCGCCGGCATCGCACAGATGGAGGAATCGCTGCGGCGCCTGCACACGCCGCGCATCGAGTTGATGCAGATCCACAACCTACGGGACTGGAAGCAGCATTTGCCGGTACTGCGGCAGTGGAAGGCGGAAGGACGCATCCGCTATCTCGGCATCAGCCACTACAACTCAGGCGCCTATGCCGAAATCGAGGAAATCCTGCGCCGCGAGCCGCTGGACTTCCTGCAGATCAACTACTCGCTGGCAGAGCAGGAATCGGCGCGACGACTCCTGCCGTTGGCGGCCGAGCGCGGCGTGGCGGTGATTGCCAACCGGCCGTTTGCCGAGGGGGCGCTGTTCGGCGCGGTGAAGGGCAAGGCGCTGCCCGCGGCAGCTGCAGATCACGGCTGTCGTTCCTGGGCGCAACTCTTCCTGCGCTGGATACTGGCGCATCCGGCGGTGACCTGCGCGATCCCGGCGAGCAATCGCATCGACCACATGGAGGACAACATGGCGGCGGGCACGGGCGCCCTGCCCGCCGTTGCCGAACAAAAGTCGCTGGCGCGCATGGCGGGTTTCTAGCTTGCCAACAGTCGGCGCTTGCCAGCCCACTCACCGAAGTCACCGGCAGACACGATCCGGCACGACACTCAAAAGCCAAGACCGCAACCTGACGTGGCGCCTCTAGCCGAAGACAGGATTCCTGTGGTTCCATAATACACATCCAGTTGTGTATAATTCATCCATGCGGTTCACTTGGAACGATGCCAAACGCAAAGCCAATTTGCGCAAACATGGGCTCGACTTTGCGGATGCAGAACGACTTTTCTCCGGACCAATGATGCTTTTCGAAGATGCCCGGGCGAATTATGGTGAGCACCGCCTGATCGGCATCGGCATGCTGGACGCACTAGTGGTGGTCGTTGTCCATGTGGAAGGCCCCGACCGCATTCGCATCATTTCCATGAGAAAGGCAGACAGCGATGAAACGGACCTCTACTTCCGCAATGCCGGCTACTTCTGACGATGCGCCTAAGCTGCGCCAGAAAGATTTCGACAGGGCGCACTATCGCGTTGGCGAAAAAGATGTCTCGCGCCAGGACTGGCAGGCCGCCGTGCGAACCCGCGTGGAGAAGAAGCGGATCAACATCATGCTCGACCTGCCCATCGTCGAGCACTTCAAGGTTCTGGCGGGCGAACGCGGCTATCAAACCCTGATCAATGAAACCCTTCGCCGTGCGGTCGAGGGGGAAAACACCGAGGCCGATCTGCGGCGCATCCTGCGCGAAGAACTGAAGAAGGCGGCGGTCTGAGAGTCGGCGCCGGCGCCACGGAAATTCGATTTTTCACCAAAGAAAAAGCCCGGCAAGCCGGGCTTTTTCACGATGCAGGCGCCTGGGGCCTAGATCATTTCCCAGATCGTGGTGATGCCCTGGCCGCCGCCGATGCACATGGTGGCAAGGCAGTACTTGCTGCTGACACGTTTGGCTTCGTAGAGGGCCTTGGTGATGATCACCGCGCCGGACGCGCCGATCGGATGGCCGATGGCGATGGCACCACCGTTCGGGTTGGTCTTCTTCGGGTCGAGGCCAAGCACCTTGGCCACCGACAACGACTGCGCGGCAAAGGCTTCGTTGGACTCGATGACGCCGATGTCGTCGAGCTGCAGGCCGGCCTTGGCCAGCGCGATGCGGGTCGAGGGGAGCGGGCCTTCGCCCATGACGTCGTTGGGCACGCCGCCGATGCCGTAGGCGACCAGCCGGGCCATTGCCTTGTGACCGCCGGCAGCCGCCTTGGCGGCATCAGCCAGCACCAGGAAGCCGGCGCCGTCGTTGATGCCGGAGGCATTGCCGGCGGTGACGGTGCCGGCCTTGTCGAAGGCGGGCTTCATCTTGGCCAGGGTTTCCATGGTGGTGCTGGCCTTGATGTGCTCGTCGGTGTCGAACACCACGTCGCCCTTGCGGGTCTTGAGGGTGATCGGGACGATCTGTTCCTTGAAGTAACCGGCGGCAACGGCAGCAGCGGCGCGGCGCTGCGATTCGCAGGCGAATTCGTCCTGCTGCTCACGCGTGAAGCCGTGTTTCTTGGCCAGGTTTTCGGCGGTGATGCCCATGTGGCCCGCGCCGAACGGGTCGGTCAGCGCGCAAACCATGGCGTCGAGCATCTTGGTGTCGCCCATGCGGGCACCGGTGCGCATTGCGGTCGACAGGTAGGCGCCGCGCGACATGACTTCGACGCCGCCGCCGATGGCGAAGTCTGCATCGCCCAACATGATCGCCTGGGCGGAGTTGACGATGGCCTGCTGTGCCGAACCGCACAGGCGGTTGACCTGGAAGGCTACCGATTCCATGCTCATGCCACCCTGGATCGTCGCGTTGCGATGCACGTAGGCGTAGCGCCCTTCGGTCGGCACCACGTTGCCGACGGTGGCGAAGGTGATGGCCTTGGGATCGACGCCGGAACGGGCGATCGCCTCCTTGATGACCAGACCGCCCAGGTCGGCCGGTTCCATGCCGGCCAGCGAACCATTGAAAGTGCCCACGGCGGAACGCGCGGCGCTCAGTACAACGACTTCTCTCTTGTCAGCCATCAAAAACTCCTTATTTAAGTATCAACCGCCGACCCATCCGGAAACCCAGATCAGGGCCAGCACTGCCAGACCGAGCACGAGACTGCGCCAGACGAGGCCTATCGTGCTCTGCATGAAATCGGGGTCGGCGTCTTCGCCAAGCCCCAGTTCGGGACGATCACCGGACTCGCCCATTTCCTGAATCGCATCGTGTACCGGCATTCCCAAACGCACACCCAGGGCGCCGGCACCGCTGGCCAGCAGTATACCGGAGCCGGCTGCCGGCCACCTTACAGCCTGCGTGCGCCAGCAATGCACGGCATCCTCGAAATCTCCCACCACGGCAAACGAGGCCGCCGTCACGCGGATCGGCACCCAGTCGATCAGTGCAAAAGCCTGATGCGCGAACTGGCCGAACTCGCCGAATTCAATTTCGCTGCGGCGGCCCCAGAGATCGTCGAAGGAATGCGCGAGGCGGTAGAACAGTGCGCCCGCCGGCCCCAGCACCACAAACCACAGCAGCGGAGCAAAGACATGCCGGTGCGCGGAGAGCAGGCCCTGTTCGATGGCCAGGCGGGCGATCTCGCCGGACATCAGGCGGTCGCCGGCGCGGCGGCGCCATTGGGCGAGCAAAGCGCGCGCCTGGTCGGTATCGCCCTGGCGCAGCGCCAGGTGGATGTTGGTAAAGAAATGGCTGAACTGGCGAAAGCCCATGGTCAGGTACAGAATGCCGATGCCCAGCAGGAACGCCAGCAAAGGCTGAAAGTGCATCAGCAAGCCGTGCAGCAGCGACAGCAAGGTTGCCGGCAGGGCCACGCCCAGACCCCAGGCAATGGCGCCATGATGGCGGCCCCCGTCGTTGAATTTTTCTTCGAGAAAGCCAGCCAGCCGCGCCACCGGATCAAGCACCACGCGCTGCACGGGAAGCGCGTGCACCTGTTCGATCAGCAGGACGATGATAACGGAGATGAGAGTCACGGCTCAGGTTTCCGCGTACAGAAAGCGATGCAATGTCACCAGCATGCCGGCCGATGCGCCCCAGATGAAATAGCCTTGCCATGGCATGGCCCAGTATTCATGCCGGGTGCCGCGGACTTCGATGGTCTGGCGTTGATGGTTGGCGCTGTCGAGGAGGAATTCGAGCGGGGGTTCGAAGACTTCGGCGACCTCAAAATCGTCGAGCTTGAGGTTCAGCGGCGGCATGACCAGGCCGACCACCGGCGTGATGACGAAGCCGGTGCCGGTGCGATATTCCGGCAGGCGGCCGAGAATCTCGACCTGGCATGCGGCAATGCCGACTTCCTCTTCGGCCTCGCGCAGGGCCGTGGCTTCGGGCGAAGCGTCGCTATCTTCACAACGTCCGCCGGGAAAGCTGACTTGTCCGGCATGATCGCGCAGATGCGCGGTGCGCTGGGTCAGCAGCATGGTGGGGCCAGTCTCGCGCACGATCACCGGCACCAGCACGGCGGCGGAAATCAGCTCCTTGCCTTCGACAAACGAGGTTTCGGTGACGGGAGACGCGACTCGGCCTTCGCTGAATCGACGACGCATCAGGGACAGCAGGCCTCCGCTAGAATTCGGGCCTGCGTTAACAAAAGACTCCGGCATGAAACCGATCGCAATATTCCGTCATAGCCCCGGCGAGGGGCCGGGCTATTTTGCCACATTCCTCGACCGGCATTCCCTGCCCTGGACCTTGTTTCGAGTCGCCGCCGGCGTCTCGCCACCGCCAACTTTCGAAGAATTCTCGGGCCTTTGTTTCATGGGCGGACCGATGAGCGTCAATGACGACCTGCCGTGGATTCCGCCGACGCTGCAACTGATCCGCGAGGCAGACGTCGCGGGCGTTCCCGTCATCGGCCACTGCCTGGGCGGTCAACTCATGGCCAAGGCCTTTGGCGGCACGGTCGGCCGCAACCCGGGCAAGGAGATCGGCTGGGGCGACGTCGAAGCCGTAGACGATGTTGCTGCCAGGGATTGGCTGGGCGATGTCGCCCGCTTTGAAGCCTTTCATTGGCATGGCGAAACCTTCACCCTGCCGCCCGGTGCTACGCGCATTCTTGGCAGCGCCCACTGCGCCAACCAGGCCTTCGTCCGCGGCCCGCATCTGGGCCTGCAATGCCACGTCGAGATGACGGATTCCATGATCCGCCTGTGGTGCCGGCAATGGGCGGCGGAAGGCGTGCCCGCCTCGCCATCGGTACAGACGCCGGCGCAGATGGAAGAGAAAATCGAAGTGCGCATCGCGGCGATGCGCACCGTGGCGGACCGGCTTTACGGCCGCTGGATAAAAGGCCTGCTCAGTCCCTGAAGTTGCCGTACTGCAGGGGAAAGTCGGTAATCGACTTCTTCACCAGGGCGATGGCTTCCTGCAGCAGGTCGCGCTTGGCGCCGGTGACGCGCACGGCGTCGCCCTGGATGCTGGCCTGGACCTTGATCTTGCTGTCCTTGATCATTTTTACGATCTGCTTCGCCAGTTCCTGCTCGATGCCGACCTTGATGGTCAGCACCTGCTTGGACTTGTTGCCGCCGACCGACTGCACCGCGCCGTGATCCAGGCGCTTGGTGCTTTCGCGTTCCTTCTTTTCCATCTCGGGGAACAGAATGTCCTTGACCTGGCCGAGTTGGAATTCGGAATCGCCGTGGATGGTGATGGTCTTGTCCTTCTCGTTCAGTTCGGCACGGGCCGAGGTTCCCTTGAAATCATAGCGGTTGCCGATGTGGCGCCCGGCCACATCCACGGCGTTCTTCAGGGCCACCAGGTCGGCTTCGGAGGTGATGTCGAATGAAGGCATGCCGCTCTCCCCTGCTTATGCGAAATGGCAGACGTAGTGATAGGGCTCGCCGCTGACCTCGATGTCAAAGCTCGAATTGCCCGGCACCTTGAAACTCTCGCCCGCGCCGCAGTTCTTCCAGTCCTCACCCTTGATGCGGTAGCGGCAGCCGCCGGAAATGGTCTCCATGATCTCCGCCACGCCGGTGTTGAAGGTCAGCGTGGCCGGCAGGATCACGCCGACGCTCTTCTTCGTGCCGTCGGGAAACTGCACGGTATGACTGACGCACTTGCCGTCGAAATAGACGTTGGCCTTCTTGAACACTGCGACGTTATCGAATTGCGACATTTCAGATTCCCCACATTTTTTGGATGATGAATTTTGCGACGAAGCCAAGCATGCCGAACGCCAGTACGAAGAACAGAATGAAGGTGCCGAGCTTGCCCGCCTTGGATTTCCATGCCAGTTCGCCGATGATGAACAGCATGTAGAGCATGAAGGCCCCGATGCCGAAGGTCATGCCAAACTGAGCCAGTTCCTCCTCGGAAATGCCGAACATCGGCGCGTACCTCTTGCTCTCCCTCAGCCCTTCTTCTTGCCGGCCCTGCTTTCGGCCCTGTTCGCCGCGATGCGCAGACGCAGCGCATTGAGGCGGATGAAGCCGTGTGCGTCCTTCTGGTTATACGCGCCGGCATCGTCCTCGAAGGTGGCGATGGTCGGATCGAACAGTGAATCGGTTTTTGAATCGCGACTGACGACGATCACGTTGCCCTTGTAGAGCTTGAGTCGAACGCTGCCGTTGACGTTCTGCTGCGTGTAATCGATCAGCGCCTGCAGCGCACGACGCTCCGGGCTCCACCAGTAGCCGTTGTAGATCAGGCTGGCGTAGCGCGGCATGAGATCGTCCTTGAGGTGCGCTTCTTCGCGGTCGAGGCAGACCGACTCGATGGCACGATGTGCCTTCAGCAATATGCTGCCGCCCGGGGTCTCATAGCAGCCGCGCGACTTCATGCCGACGTAGCGATTCTCCACCAGATCCAGCCGCCCGATGCCGTGCTTGCCGCCGAGGGTGTTCAGCGTAGCCAGCAGTTCATGGGCCTTCATCGTCTTGCCGTTGATGGCAACCAGGTCGCCGCGCCTGAATTCGAGATCGAGATACTCGGCCTTGTTCGGCGCCTTCTCTGGCGACACGGTCCAGCGCCACATCGATTCCTCGGCCTCGGCGGAGGGATCTTCAAGGTGGCGGCCCTCGTAGGAGATGTGCAACAGGTTGGCGTCCATGGAATACGGCGAGCCCCCCTTCTTGTGCTTCATTTCCACCGGGATGCCGTGCTTCTCGGCGTAGGCCATCAGCTTCTCGCGCGACAGCAGGTCCCACTCGCGCCACGGTGCGATGACTCTGACATTGGGCATCAGGGCATAGGCGCCAAGTTCGAAGCGTACCTGGTCGTTACCCTTGCCGGTGGCGCCGTGCGAAATAGAGTTGGCGCCGGTCTTTCTGGCGATTTCGATCAGGCGCTTGGCGATCAGCGGCCGCGCGATCGATGTGCCGAGAAGGTATTCGCCCTCGTACACGGTATTGCAGCGAAACATGGGGAAGACGAAGTCGCGGACGAATTCCTCGCGCAGGTCGTCGATGAAAATGTTTTTCGGCGCAATGCCCATTTTCAGCGCCTTGGCGCGCGCCGGTTCGAGTTCCTCGCCCTGCCCCAGGTCGGCGGTGAAAGTCACCACTTCGCACTGGTAGGTGTCCTGCAACCACTTGAGGATCACCGAGGTGTCCAGCCCGCCCGAATAGGCGAGGACCACCTTGTTGTTTTCCTTGCTGCCCGCTTTCTTTACTGCGCTCATGATCTTTCCTTAATCATTCACCCTGCCCAGGAGCAGGAATTCCATCAAAGCCTTCTGCGCGTGCAGCCTGTTTTCTGCTTCATCCCAGACGACGCTTTGCGGCCCGTCGATTACGTCCGCCGCCACTTCCTCGCCGCGATGCGCGGGCAGGCAGTGCATGAACACGGCGCCGGGGCGTGCCGCATGCATCATTTCTGCATCGACCTGCCAATCGGCGAAATCGCGCAGGCGCTCCTCGTTCTCGGCTTCGAAGCCCATCGAGGTCCACACGTCGGTGGTGACAAGGTCCGCGCCGCGCGCCGCATCCATGGGATCGGCGAACTGTTCGAAGTGGCCAGTGCCGTGAAGACCGGCACGCTCTGCTTCAACCTCGTAGCCGGGTGGCGTCGACACGCGCACCTTGAAGTCGAAGATTTCCGCTGCCTGCAGCCAGGTGTTGCAGACATTGTTCGAATCGCCGATCCAGGCCACGGTCTTGCCCTGGATTGCACCTCGATGCTCGATGAAGGTGTAGATGTCGGCGAGAATCTGGCAGGGGTGGTATTCGTTGGTCAGGCCGTTGATCACCGGCACGCGCGAATGGCCAGCGAAGCGTTCAATGATGTCCTGCTCGAAGGTGCGGATCATGACGATGTCGCTCATGCGCGAGATCACTTCAGCCGCATCCTCGACTGGTTCGCCGCGACCCAGTTGCGAGTCGCGCGTGTTGAGGTAGATCGCCGCACCGCCAAGCTGATGCATGCCGGCCTCGAAGGACAGCCGCGTGCGCGTACTGGCCTTCTCGAAGATCATCACCAGGGTGCGGTCCTGCAGCGGCCAGTAACGCTGGTAGGCCTTGAAACGCGCCTTGATGATGCGCGTGCGATCAAACAGGTATACCAGTTCTTCACGCGCAAGATCCTTCATCTGGAGGAAATGCCGCGGCGTCGCCATGATCAGTCCGCGAGAAACTCTTTGATCAATGCCACCAGCGCAGCGACCAGTTCCGCTCCCTCAGCATCACTCATGACCAGCGGCGGCAACAAGCGCACCACCTTGTCCGCCGTGACATTGATCAGCAAGCCGGCGAGCAGCCCGCGCTTGACGAGATCGCCGCAGGGGCGATCGAGTTCGACACCGATCATCAGACCGTCGCCGCGCACCTCGACCAAGCCGCCAACACCCGCCAAGCCACTGCGCAATCCGCCACGAATGGCTTCGCCCAACTTGGCCGCATGCGCCATCAGGCCGTCGGTTTCGATGACGTCGAGTGTCGTCAGCGCGGCAACGCAAGCCAACGGATTGCCGCCGAAGGTGGAGCCGTGATTGCCCGGCTTGAAGACGCCGGCGGCGCGCCCCGCAGCAAGACAGGCGCCGACCGGCACGCCGGAACCCAGTCCCTTGGCCAGAGTCATGACATCGGGAACGATCCCCGCATGCTGATGGGCGAACCAGGCACCGGTACGGCCGATGCCGCATTGCACCTCGTCGACCATGAACAGCCAGTGCTTCTGATCGCATATCGTCCGCAGCGAACGCGTGAACTCCCGGTGCGCAAGGTTGATGCCGCCCTCGCCCTGGATAGGTTCGAACAGCACCGCCACAATGTTTGGATTGCGCGCGGCGAGTTGCTCGATTGCGCCGATGTCATCAAACGGCACTCGCACAAAACCGGTCACCAGCGGCTCAAAGCCCGCCTGTACCTTGCGGTTCCCGGTGGCGGACAGCGTCGCCAGGGTACGCCCGTGAAATGCCTGTTCCATGACCACGATCGCGGGTTGTTCGACCCCCTGCTGGTGGCCGTACATGCGTGCCAGCTTGATCGCGGCTTCGTTGGCCTCGCAGCCGGAATTGCAGAAAAACACCTCGTCCATGCCGGACAGTGCGGCAAGACGATCGGAAGCGGCTTCCGCCTCGCTGATCCGATACAGGTTCGACACATGCATGAGACGACCGACCTGCCCGCTCAAAGCCTTAACCAGTCGCGGATGATTGTGGCCCAGCGTATTGACCGCGATCCCTGCCAGGGCATCGAGATAGGACTTGCCCTGCGCGTCGAACAGGCGGCAACCCTGTCCGTGGGTAAAGGCGACCGGCAAGCGCCCGTAGGTATTCATCAGATGCGGCATGAATGCACTCCGCGTAAACGTAGTTTCAGGAAAACGTAGTTTCAGTGTAGGTTATTGTCGGCCTTGTCGGCGCTTATCGGCGTTAAGCACCGCGACCGCAACTAAAGGCTCCACGCAAAAAACATACGGCGGCCGAAGAGCAACGCGGCCGCCGTGCTTGAAAAACGCCCCTATACTAAGTGAAAAATTTGCGCCTGTACAGAGTACAACAGCGAAGGGTACGGCAGTGAGGATCGCGGTATTCAATCAAAAAGGCGGGGTCGGCAAAACGACCACCGCACTCAATCTCGCCGCTGCGCTGGCAAGGGATTCCGCGCCGACACTGCTGGTTGACCTCGATCCGCAGGCGCACTTGTCGGCCATCCATGGCAAGGCGCCGGGCGAGGCGCACAAGAGCATATTCGCCCTGTATCAGGACAACCGGCCGCTTGAGGAACTGGCGGTGAGTTGGGAAGGGGTGGGTCGCCTGGTGCCCGCGCACGCGGAACTGATCAAGGTCGACTCCATATTCGGCAAGGGACCGGCCATTCTCAACCGGCTCAGCATCGCCTTGCATGCACTTGAAGCCGCAGGCGGCGAAGAAGCCACCATGATCGACTGCTGTCCGTTTCTGGGTGTACTCTCCCTTAACGCGATCTTCGCCTCTGACCGGATACTGATTCCCGTGTCATCCGACTACCTCTCATTGCGTGGCGCATTGCAGATCGAACACACCTTGAAGGCACTGGAACCTGTACTCAAGAGGCGTATCGAACGCCGTTACCTGCTGACGCGGTTTGATCGCCGACGCAAGATGAGCTTCGATATTCAGGAGCGCATGCGCCAGCAATTCGGCGCCGAATTGTGCGAAACGGTCATCTCGGAAAACGTGGCGATCGCAGAGGCGCCATCGCTGAACCTCGACATATTTGCCCACAATCCGACAAGCAGGGGGGCGCAGGACTATCTGGCGCTAATGGGGGAATTGCAGGCAGTTCGATTCATGTGACCAGACTGCATATGACCCGGCTGCCTGAATGCGCCTGAAGCCGGGTAAGAGCTCAGCGAACAATGAGGTTCGCGACTTCCTCGAAGCTGGCGACCGGCACGCGCACGCTGCCGTGATGGCAAACACAGTCGATGATCTGGCAGTTGTGGTAAACCTGCCGCAACTTGCGCTGGGCGTCGTGTTCATCGCTGCCATGGATCATCAGATTATCGACGACCACTCCCTGGCGAGTCCGGATCCGGAACGCGTATTTTATGAACTGATGGGATTGCATAAAACCCCTTTCACTTCAATGAAGTTGCCTGAGTATATGCAGTCACTTCGGGAAACTCAAGCTATTTGTTTAATTTTGCACAACATTTCAATAATAATTATGCCGATAGTGGTATTTCTCGCAATAAGGTTTTTGCGCGGATCGATATTTGAAAAGGGGCTGACTTGTCCGCGGAAGACCCCACCGGGGGTACCGTCCGCGCGTCCCGCGCGGACATAAAAAAGGCTGCCCCGCTAGGGACAGCCTTCCTGTCTGCAGCGCCTTGGCGCTATTCGTGTTTAGAGCGCTTTGATCGCCGCCGAGAGACGGCTCTTTTGACGAGCGGCGAGGTTCTTGTGCACGATGTTCTTGTCGGCGATCGAGTCGATCACGGGCTGCGATTCCTTGAAGACGGCCTGCGCGGCGCTCTTGTCGCCGGCCTCGATTGCCTTGCGCACCTTCTTGATTGCAGTACGCAAAGTCGAACGCAGGCTCATGTTGTGAGCGCGCTGCTCGGTCGCTTGACGGGCGCGTTTGCGGGCTTGAACGGTATTGGCCATGTCTGTATCCGGTAGATCTTGGGAAAGCGCGCGATTATAGGGGGGTCTTCCGCCCATTGCAAGCGGCTTCTGCCGGCGGCATCCCGGATACCATACCGGCATGAACCTGCTCCGAGCCCTGGCCACCGTCAGCGGGATGACCCTGCTATCCCGCATTCTGGGCTTTGTCCGCGACTTCGTGATCGCCCGAACCTTTGGCGCCGGCATGATGACCGACGCCTTCTTTGTCGCCTTCCGCCTGCCCAACCTGCTGCGCCGCCTGTTTGCCGAAGGGGCCTTTTCCCAGGCCTTTGTGCCTATCCTCGCCGAATACCGCAATCGCCGTGGAGAACATGAGACAAAGAGTCTGGTCGATCGCGTCGCTAGCGTGCTGTTCCTTGCCCTCGTCGTTGTAAGTTCGCTCGGCGCGGTCTTTGCACCCTTGCTAATCGCGGTGACCGCGCCGGGTTTTAGCGCCGATGCCGACAAGTTTCAGCTGACGGTGGAACTGACCCGGATCACCTTTCCCTACATCCTGTTCATGTCGCTCGTAGCGTTCGCGGCAGGCATCCTCAATACGTGGAGCCGTTTTGCCCTGCCCGCCTTCACCCCGGTGATGCTGAATTTGTCCTTCATCGGCATGGCGCTGTTCGCCGCGCCGTGGTTCGATCCGCCTGTCGTGGCGCTTGCTTGGGCCGTGCTTTTGGGCGGCGCGCTGCAGTTGGGAATCCAGTTACCGGCCCTGGCAAAGATCGGCATGCTGCCACGCTTCGACCCAGTCTGGCGCGACGAGGGAGTGCAGCGCGTGCTCACGCTCATGGCGCCTGCCGTGCTGGGTGTGTCGGTGGCGCAGATCAGCCTGTTGATCAACACTGTGTTCGCCTCCTTCCTCGAAACCGGCAGCGTCTCCTGGCTCTACTACGCGGACCGGCTCATGGAGTTCCCGGCCGGCCTTCTGGGTGCGGCGCGGGGGACAATTTTGCTGCCCAGCCTGGCCAAGAGCCACGCCAACCGCAAGAGTGAGGAGTTTTCGGCGCTGCTTGACTGGGGCCTGCGCCTGACCTTGCTGCTGACCTTGCCGGCATCGCTGGCCTTGGCGCTGCTGGCGATCCCGCTGCTGGCAACCCTGTTTCAGTATGGTGCCTTCGCCGCCGCCGCCGTGCTGCGCACCCGCGAGGCGCTGGTCGCGTATTCGATAGGTCTGACCGGCCTGATCCTAGTGAAAGTTCTCGCACCGGGTTTCTACGCCAGGCAGGATATCCGCACACCGGTGAAAATCGCCCTGGTCACGCTGGCACTAACGCAACTGATGAACTTCGCATTCATCGGCTGGCTCAAGCACGCCGGATTGGCCCTGTCGATCGGCCTCGCCTCCTGCTTCAACGCGGCCATGCTCTGGCGGGGCTTGCGCCAGCGCGGGGTGTATCTGCCGCAAGCCGGTTGGGGAAAGTTCATGCTTAAGCTGCTGGCGGCCCTCATCGTGCTGGGCAGCGTGCTGTGGTTTGCCAGCGCCGGCGATGCGAAATGGCTGGCCATGAGCGGCGGCCAGCGTCTGCTGCAACTAACGGCGGTTGTGCTGGCCGGCCTCGTCAGCTATTTCTCCACGCTTTGGTTGCTAGGGTTCCGCTTGCGGGATTTCCGTCGCACTGCCGCCTGATAGGGCTGACCTAGTCACCGCGGGCAGTTCCCTCCCGGCGCGGATCGACCGCCCCGACCCACTTTCGGCCAGCGCGCACAATCAGATGCAGGCCACTGGTCATGTCGCCGCGCTGGACGGTATGGCCACGCCTTTCAAGTTCCGTTGCCAATTCTTCAGGCACCCGGCCGTTCTCGATTTCCGTGACCCCGTTGCGGTTGCCGACATGAGGCAGTGAAACCGCCGCGACCGGTTCATGTTTGCCATCGAGCAGCGTGACCAGGGTACGCGCCACATAGTTGATGATCCGGCTGCCTCCGGGCGAACCGAGCACGGCGTGAAGTCGTCCGCCGGCATCGAAGACCAGCGTCGGCGCCATTGAAGACAGGGGCCGCTTGCCTGGCTGCAGGCGGTTGGCGACCGGTTTGCCCTCGCGCTCGGCAACGAGGGAAAAATCGGTGAGCTGATTGTTGAGCAGAAAACCATCGACCTGGATGCGGCTGCCGAACATGCTCTCGATCGAACTCGTCAGGGCCACCGCATTGCCGGCCCGATCGACGATCGAGAGATGCGTCGTCGCCGGCAGTTCCGGCGCGTCGTCGTCCGCCCGAGACTGACTCTTCGGCAGTTCTCCCGGACTGGCAATCCCCATGCTGCGCAGGGGATCGATGAGGTGTGCGCGCCGATCCAGATACCGCGGGTCCAGCAAGGCACGCTGCGGCACCGCAACGAAATCGGGGTCAGCCAGATAGCGCGCCCGGTCCGCATAGACCAGGCGCCCAGCCTCCGCAAACAGGTGGGCTGCATCTGCAGCGGCGGGATTTCCGGGTGGCGGACCGGTTCGTTCCAGCAGAGCCAGCAATTGCAGGACGCCAACACCGCCGGACGAAGGCGGCGGCATGCCGCAAATACGCCATTGGCGATAGGGCCCGCAAACCGCATCGCGCTGCCTCGGCCGGTAATCATGCATGTCCGCAGCGACCAACCTGCCCCCGCGGTGCGCGACCGCGGCCGCGATGCGCTCCGCGCCATCACCGCCGTGCAAGGCTTTCGCGCCCATCGTCGCAATCGCCCTAAGCGTAGTTGCGAACTCGGGATTGCGCAGAATATCGCCAACCGGCCTGGCGTCGCCATTCTCCCGATAGTAGAGCGCACGTGCCGCCGGATCGAGCCGCAGCAACGAGTCGTCCCGCAGCAACTGGTGCAGGCGCGGCGAGATGGGGAAACCGTTTTCTGCGAGCCGTATGGCCGGACGCAACAGCCTTTCCCACGTGAGTTTGCCGTGACGACGATGCGCCATTTCGAGCATTGCCACCAGCCCGGGAACGCCGACCGCATTGCCCGTCGCCAGAAGTTCGGAAAGGGCCACCGGCGTACCGTCAGGACGCCGCGCAAAGTCGGCGCCGGCACTACGGGGAGCCGTCTCCCGACCGTCCCAGGCCGACACGCGGCGACTCGCCGCGTCCCAGTGCAGCATGAATCCGCCACCGCCGATGCCGGACGATTGAGGCTCGACCAGGTTCAATACCCATTGCGCGGCGATGGCGGCATCCAGGGCATTGCCCCCCAGCTGCAGAATTTCTGCGGCGGCATCGGTAGCATGGGCATTGGCGGTGACAACCATGAAGCCGGCGCTGGCCACCGCGGGACGCGGCGCGAAGCCGCGGGCGGCCTCCGGTTGTGCGGGCTGAGCCCAAACCCTGCCGGCACCAGCCAGAACGGCCAGCACCAAGAAAAAACGGGCAGCCCGCAGGCTGCCCGTCGATTCGATCATGGTGATCGGGATCACACCACCAGCGGCAGGATCAGCAAGGCCACGATGTTGATGATCTTGATCAGCGGGTTAACCGCGGGACCGGCCGTATCCTTGTAGGGATCGCCCACGGTGTCGCCGGTCACGGCCGCCTTGTGCGCCTCGGAACCCTTGCCGCCGAAGTGGCCGTCCTCGATGTACTTCTTGGCATTGTCCCAGCAGCCGCCGCCGGTGGTCATCGAAATGGCGACGAACAGGCCGGTGACGATGGTGCCCATCAGCACGCCGCCGAGGGCGCGAACACCCGCACCGACGCCGTTCAGCTGGGGCATGAGGAAGTTCATGATGACGGCGACCACGACCGGAACCAGAACCGGCAGCAGCGAGGGGATCATCATTTCCTTGATGGCCGCCTTGGTCAGCATGTCGACACAGGTGCCGTATTCCGGCTTGGCCGTGCCTTCCATGATGCCCTTTATCTCCTTGAACTGGCGGCGCACTTCGACCACCACGGAGCCTGCGGCGCGACCGACAGCTTCCATGCCCATTGCGGCAAACAGGTAGGGCACCATGCCGCCGACGAAGAGGCCGATGATGACGGCCGGATCGGACAGGTCGAACGCGAACTTGATGCCCGGCTTGAGCGATTCCAGGCCGTGCGTGAAGTCTGCGAACAGCACCAGGGCGGCCAGGCCTGCGGAACCGATGGCGTAGCCCTTGGTCACGGCCTTGGTCGTGTTGCCCACGGCATCGAGCGGATCGGTGATGGCGCGCACGGCAGGCGGCAACTCGGACATTTCAGCGATGCCGCCCGCGTTGTCGGTGATCGGACCATAGGCGTCAAGTGCGACGACGATGCCGGCCATGGACAGCATGGACGTGGCAGCGATCGCGATGCCGTAGAGGCCACCCAATGCATACGAGGCCCAGATCGCGGCACATACGGAAAGAACCGGCCAGGCGGTCGCCTTCATCGAAACGCCGAGGCCGGCGATGATGTTGGTACCGTGACCCGTGGTCGAGGCCTCCGCGACGTGCTGCACCGGCTTGAATTCCGTGCCGGTGTAATACTCGGTGATATAGACCATCAGGCCGGTCAGAACCAGACCGATCACCGACGCAGCGTAGAGGCGCATATGCGATCCGCCGCTGATGTTCAGCACGCTGTCGAGCAGGTGGTCGTCGATAAGCATGGTGGTCATCGGGTAAAAGGCCACCAGCGCCAGCACGCCGGCAACCGCCAGTCCGCGATAAAGCGCGTTCATAATCTTGCCGCCGTCACGCGCCTTGACGAACATCACGCCGATGATCGAGGCGATGATCGAGAAGCCGCCCAGGGCCAGCGGATAGATGACCGCCTGTTCGGCGAAAACAGGATTTGCCTTCAGCAACAGCACGCCCAGCAGCATTGTGGCCACCGTCGTCACCGCGTAGGTTTCGAACAGGTCGGCTGCCATGCCGGCGCAGTCGCCGACGTTGTCGCCGACGTTGTCGGCAATGACCGCCGGGTTGCGCGGATCATCCTCGGGAATGCCGGCTTCCACCTTGCCCACCAGGTCGGCGCCGACGTCGGCGCCCTTGGTGAAGATGCCGCCGCCGAGTCGGGCGAAGATCGAGATCAGGGAGGACCCGAAACCGAGGCCGACCAGCGGATGGATGATGTCTTCCAGTTTGATGGCGGGACCACCCATCATTTTCAGCACGGCGTAGTAGCCGGCGACGCCCAGCAGGCCGAGGCCAACTACCAGCATGCCGGTGATGGCGCCGCCCTTGAAGGCGACATTCAGCGCCTCGTTGAGGCCAACGGTTGCCGCCTGGGCGGTGCGCACGTTGGCGCGAACCGAAACGTTCATGCCGATGTAGCCGGCAGCGCCGGACAATACGGCACCAATCACGAAACCAATGGCAGTCTTCGGCCCGAGAAATATCAGAATCAGCACTGCGAGCACCGCACCGACGATGCCGATCGTCGTGTATTGACGATTCAGATAGGCTTGGGCCCCTTCCTGAATCGCCGCGGCGATCCCCTTCATGCGCTCGTTGCCCGCCGGTTGCGCCAGAATCCACTGGCTCATGATCCAGCCGTAAGCGATAGCCGCCACTGCACAGACCAGTGCAAACATCAGTCCTGCTGACATATTATCTCCCTGGTTAATAGTTAATGAACTCAACACGCAATTTTATCACGCCATTCGACACGTGTCGCGGCATAAGTGCCTGCTTTTATTGCTTCAAGCTTGACGTATTACGCGATGCCAGGGGCAAAACCTGGCTTGGCTTGGCGACCCCGAAGAGACACCTGTCGCCTGGTAATGACATCGATAAACAACATCAAGTACCGACCCATTAAGATTCAAATGATGAATGCGGGTGGCACCCAATAATCGATATAGTTAAACTTGGACTTTAGTTTCGCTGACCGCTTTCCTCAATACTGCAAACCATGAAAGAAATGCCGGACCAACAATCAGATTTTCTTGACCAAAAGGAACGCCGAATCATGCCGCGAGGAAAAGTTTTGGTAGCTCAGGGCGGGGGACCGACTGCCGTCATCAATCAATCAATGGCCGGAGTGGTTCTCGAAGCCCGCAAGTTTCGCAACGTCGAACTGGTCTACGGCGCCTATCACGGGGTATCAGGAATCATCAACGAAGACTTCCTCGATCTTACCCAGGAGACCAGCCATAACATAGAAATGGTGGCCAACACGCCGTCATCGGCGCTCGGCTCGACACGCGATAAACCGGATCTGAAGTATTGCCACGAGATTTTCGAGGTACTCAAGGCGCACGGCATCGGCTATTTCTTTTACATCGGCGGCAATGATTCCTCCGACACGGTACGAATCGTCAGCGAAGAAGCGCGGCGGGCCAACTATTCCCTGCGCTGCATCCACATTCCGAAGACCATCGACAACGATCTGGTCGGCAACGACCA
>VEPA01000053.1 GCA_012026675.1 Betaproteobacteria bacterium
CGACGTGGTCATAGCCGACCGAAAAATTGGCGATCACGCGCACGCGTTCAGGTAAACGGGCGATCACGCCGGCATTAAACCGCTCGGTGTGGCAGGGCATGATGGCATCGGCCCCCTTGGCGCGTTCGATGATCTCGTCACCTGAATAGAGGACATCATCGGGATTCAGAATGGGAGCGTAGTCCCGGCGCAGGCGATCCTCGACGCTGTCCGGCAGCTTGCGGGTGACAAGAACGACAGGCTTCATGATTTGATTCTCCTTGAATCTGGCAAGTTACAACAAGTCAGTCTCGTAAGTTCAAATGAGACTGCCCCTTAATCAATAGAAGCCATACAACCCCGCCGGATTCTCGACGCGGATTTTCCGGCGTTTTTCAGGGGCCAGGTTCGATCTATTCCGTGAGGTCGAGCCTGGCGTATTTAATCCTGAGGGAAAGATATGTGTCCGGGGCCCGATTGAACGGAGCATTGTCTATCTGAACGCCGCACAATGGGCAAAAGGCCAGTCCTGACCCTGGCCGTAAGCCATGCTTACTCGGGCTTGATCCCCCGTTTCTTGACCACTTCCCCCCACTTCTTCTGTTCGCTCGCGAGACGCACCGCGAATTCTTCGGGCGAGTTGGCGATGATGTCGAGGCCGCGCGCCTGCCATTCCTTCGCCGCGCCCGGTGCAGTGAGGATTTTCTTCAACTGCTGGTAGAGCAGGTTCACGATCGGCTTCGGTGTTCCCTTGGGCGCGAGGATGCCGTGCCACGTGAGGAACTCATATCCCGGGACGCCGGCCTCCGCGACGGTTGGCAGATCCGGCAGGGCCGGGGAGCGCGTCAGGCTCGTCACCGCGAGTGCGCGCAGCCGGCCGGCCTTCACGTAGCCGATTGCCTGGGAGATGTTGCCGAAGGTGCCGGCAACTTCGCCGGAGATCGCGGCAACGGCCGCGGGGCCGCCGCCCTTGAACTGCACGGCGACGATGTTTACGCGAGCGAGCAGGTTGAAGAGTTCGCCCGCGATGTGCGGATTGGTCCCAAAGCCGGCCGAGGAGTAGTTGAGCTGCCCCGGCCTGGCACGCGCGAATGCGATCAGTTCCTTGATCGAATGCACCGGCACCGACGGATGTACCGTGACTATCGCCGGCGAGGAGGTCACCATCGAGATGGTCTCGAAGTCCCTTACCGGGTCGTACGGCACCTGGGGCATCAGGTACTGGTTCGTTACGAGCGGGAGGGTGTTGATCAGCAGCGTATAACCATCGGGCGCCGCTTTTGCGACTACCTCCGTGCCGATGACGCCGGACGCGCCGGAGCGATTGTCCACCATCACCTGCTTTCCGAGATTCTCTGTAAGCTTCGCGGCCAGAAGCCGCCCGACGACGTCCACGCTGCCGCCCGGAGGAAATGGCGCCACGATGCGCACGGGCCTCGTCGGATAATCCTGCGCGGCGACAGGTAGCGCGGTACATATTGCGAGCAGCATGAAAATGACGCGGAAATACGACATGGCGGCTTCCCCTCCCAAACTAAGAAATTAATCAAATTATTTTTTAGAGTATCCGCCGGATCGTCAGTGACGGTCAATCATAATCACAAATGCGGGTATTCCCGGCCGCCCAGCGAAGTTTATGATCGCAAAGTCATGCTGTTGGGTCGAGCGCGAATCAGAGACGAGGGCTCCGAGGTAACCCGGCATTTTCGTACCGACCTCATATCTATAGCCCATACTTACAAGCACGCGATTGACGATACGTCCGTTGAGGCATAGATTGCGGGTTCGTTAAAAATCCTGTTTAAAAACCTTATACCTATACGCTCTCATGGAAAAAGAACTCACAGGGAAGTACACGATGCCCGGTATCGGCTTCGGGACGCTGGGCAACACCGGCGATGCCGGCAGCGCTCTCGTCGAAGCGGCGCTCGCCGAGGGCTACCGCTACATCGACACATCCAGGTACTACGGCAACGAGGAGGCGGTCGGGAAGGCATTGGCGCGTTCTTCGGTCCCGCGCGGTGACATCTGGGTGACAACCAAGCTCCTGCACCCCAAGACGCCGCCGCAGCCGGCCCTCGCTCTCGAGATGGACAAGAGCCTGCGGCTGCTGCAAACGGATTATGTCGATCTGCTCCTGATCCACTGGCCCAACCCGCAGGTGTCGCTGGAGTGGGCCCTGGGTGAGTTTGCAAAGCTGCGCGAGCAAGGCAAGGCGCGGACGATCGGCTTGTCCAACTTCCCGGCGGCCCTGGTGCGGCAGGCCCTGGAGATCGTCGGCGACCTCGCGGCCAACCAGGTCGAGTACCACCCCTACTTGAACCAGCGCCCGCTGCTGGATCTGATGCGTGAGCGGGGCCTCGTACTGATCGCCCATTCGCCGCTCGCCCGCGGCGCGGTCCTGAACGACCCGGTCCTGCAGGAAATCGCCAGGCGGCGGCGGTTGAGTGTGGCGCAAGTCGCGCTGCGGTGGCTCGTGCAGCAGGAACGGGTCGTCGCCATCCCCGGCGCCCAGAACGTCGAACAGTTGCGCGAAAACCTGAAGGTCCTCGATGTCACGCTCACGAACGACGAGATGGCCGCTATTTCGGCGTTGGCGCGCGGAACGCGAATCGTCAACCCGCCGCATAGTCCGGCGTGGGACGCTGCATGAGTATCTGGCGAAATAGGGCTCTGTTCCACAATCATCTTCTTCTTCGCCTCGAACAGTCAGCGAAGGTAACGGCGCCGGTCGCGCGGGAATTTGAACAGGAACGATCTCTCGTGGCAGCGTAGAGTGATGTGCCAGAGCGGGCCGGATAGGAAGTGAGGGTTGGCGCGGGGCATGGCTGCGCTCCCTTAGAGCGTCGATATTGCCTCTAATAACGCGCCTCTAAGCCCTCTGGCTGACCTAATTGCGCGTTGTTACTTCCGCGAATCAATACGTTGCGTTGGTCCGGCCCGACCTAGGACCCCGTTCCCATCGCGATTCAAGATCACCGAAGCCCTGGCGGGCTTCAAGAGAAAGGTGCCGCCGTTTCACGGCGAAGACTAGTGGAGTGCGGTGTCAGTAACCTCGGGCCTGATATTTCAAGACCTCTTTTGTAGCGTGAGGAGAACAACTTGGCGCTAACTCTTTACCCTACTAGGTAGCGTACAGTCAATCACACATACGTGGATGCGTTGACGATCTTCTGGATTGAGCAATTTGCGTAGCCGGTCAGCGAGTTGCTGTGCGTTCTGGGGTTTGCCTCCAGTCGGCGGTGGCGGCATTCTCTTGCCGCCAAACCAGAAGACCAGATAAATTCCGTATCCGTTTGTTCGTGGATCGCGAGTGTACTGGTCTATGAGTTGGGTATGCAGAGACGTCCACAGATTCTTCTCATCGTCGGCCTTGATTTCGATGGGAACGAAATACCCGTCAAAGAACACTCCGATGTCCGCTCGATTATTTTCGACAACAGACTCTTCTTTACGTGCGCTTGCCCCGAAGGGCTTGAGTAGGAGGCTAAGATCCTTTAACAATAGATTGCGGCAATCGTCCTCAGAGCGTCTTTTCGCGGTATTTGGATCATCCGGGTTGTTCCAATAGGATCTGTATTCATTGTCGCTGCCATCACGAACGCGCTGCGCAAGGGCATTAAGATGGTCGAGGGCCAATGCAGCCAGATCCGCGGCACTGGATGGTTCTCGATTGGACAAGGTATGAAGTATTTTCTCTACACTGGGGTACTTGAAATCTGTTTCTCGCTGTACTGTCGCCTGTCCGTGGATGGCGAACCTCAATTCGTTGTGCCAGGCTGCCATGTCGTTTCGGGAAAAGAGCCTGTTTAGGGCGGCCGACGCTTCCTCGCCGGGCATACTTCCCAAGCCCGATATTAGACTACGAACAAGATCAGCCATCGCCATGACGGGTGACACCCAACGAAATCCATCTAGCCGATAGGGTGCGCACCGGGCACCCAGCAGGCCAATCAGCCAAGCCAAAGCAGGAACAGGGAGTGGTCTGTGGAAAGGCCATTTGTCACCATGACTCGGGAAGAATCCGGCCACTAGCGCTGCCCGTGTTTGGTTCTTGCCCACATGTTTTTCTAAACGTGCCTGAAAAAGTGTCGGGTTCAAAAACAGCCCTGTGATCAACCACAAGGTGCGCTGTCCAGCTTCGAGGCTTTTGAGGGAGAGCTTTTGTTCGACGAGCGCCAGTAGTTCGTCCGTAGCCATGAACTTCAGCCCGGCCTTGAGCAAATACTCGAGGTCATGGTGCTGCTCCTTAGCTGCACGCAAGGGGAATCCCTTTAATAATTCCGGAACAGCGATGGCGGCAATAGCCGCGTCATCGTCATCATAGGCAAGGCCATAGAGACCAGAGACGCTTGGCCTCTTGGATCGTAGCGTGGGCAAGGCATACTGCATCAGTACTTGAGCAACCAACTCTGGTCGGGTGCATTTAAGTGTGCGGAACCACTCCGGATTTTCGCCGACGCCCAGTGTTAACTGCATTGCGGTGAGCTTGCCAAGAACAGTATCGTTCTTTGACAATAATGCTTCTGCAGAGAGTTCGTTGGCTGCTACAAGACAGGAACGACTTATTAAATGCTGTTTACTCTTCAATGAGAGTTGAACGATGTCCTTCACCGTGGGCAGATCGTTCCGCCCCAGGCTACCTCTCAGAGCAACTAGCGCTGCTTGGAACAGGGCTTCATAGTCTTGCGATCTATTTTCGTCGCTGAGAAAATTACGTAAGCGATCATGAGGAGTGTCGCCTCGAGCTTCGATTAGAAGGCCAGAATAGGCCATCGCCAAGTCATACAAGACGTGCGGGTGGGCCGACCCGACTTGGAGGGAGCGTTGTTGTTCGCTGAAGAATTTAAGCCATTGCGCACGCTCTTTTGCACTTTTTCCCTTCCACTCCTGCGTTTTCTGTATGTGCTCATTTCGCCAATCCGGGATTTCACAGTAAAGCATATTAGTGAGCGCGGGCTGAAAGGCTGGATGATGCTCCACCCACGATTGCAACCGGTCGAGCGATAGCCCCTCATTGCCGTAGGTGCTCCACAGACAACGTACGGCTTCGGGGAATAGCAATCCCGCGATGTCAGGCTTCGCATTTTCCACTTGGCTCAATATCCACAGGCCTAAGTCCGAGGGTGGTTTTGCCCCATAAAGACGTTGATCCCAAGCGTAAGAGAAATAGTTGCTCAACTTTTTCTCGTCGGTGGGCGCTCGATGTATGCCTTCAGCAAGTACCCCCTTATAGACTTCCGAATGTTTGGACAACCAATCAGCAATTTCCTGAGATTGTATTTGGGTCTGGGTGAAACCATGCTGATCCAAGCCGATACCAAGCCACTCGTAGAGTCTTGCAGGCGAAACCTGCTCGCCATATTCAATCACACCTTTCAATAGAAGCGGCCCAGCAATATCGTGTACAGGATGCTCATGTCGCTCATGACTAAGCATTTCTCTTTTTTGGGCAAGTTTGTCTAGAAGAAGCAGTATTGCCTCATTCGCCTTAACACTTTGCTTCACTAGACTCTTAGCCCAAAACATGTGATAGCTGCCGATGAGGTTGCGCTGCTTCCGGGCATGTAGGTAATTAAGCACCTCAGTAGGGGGGATGTATTTTGGATACAATTTTTCCAATAGCAAACCAAGCAACTCGTCGTCGGCATCCTCAACCTTGTCAGTATGGATGTCCGACAAAAGAGTCATGAAATTTACGGCGTCGGCATCTTGAGGCGAGGCAACATGCAACCAGGCGCGAAGAGCCCCTTTGCGGATGACAGGCCAGCGACTGGTGTCCCTTACGATTAATTCCAAGACGTCAACAAGCGCGATCAATCTCTCGCCATACTTCAAGGCGTTGAGCACGCAATCTACTTGGGCTTGCTTGGCTTCGCTTCTATCTTCGGATGCTAGGATGGACCGGAATGTTTCCGTCATGTCCGGTGTTGCCAGCGCCCCTAAGGGGGAGAGCATCCAAGTGCCACCGAATATCCAGGGATACCGCTGGGCTGCCGTGTGGAGGGATGTCAGAAGGCGCTCCTTGTCCTTCGCGGGCCAGGGACGCACATCCCCATAGAGCGCTACGGCCACTGGATCTAGGTCGATCAGGTGATATCGCTGCGGCTCGTCGAGGAAACTTGCAAGCCAAGCCCACAGGCCACGGAGGGACGAGACGGGCTTACCATCGCTTGCGGCGATCAAAGCCAGGAGTCGATACCATGGTAATGCGTTGTCGGGGTGCCGAATCAATGAGTGGAGATATCGTGCAGCAAGAAATTCGGCGCTGCTGCGGTGATCAGGGGCGCGGTGCCCATCGCCTTCGTTTTTGAAGAGCCGGGATTTCAGGGCGTCTTTGAGCCGCAACGATTCGTCTATCTGCAGATTGGTGACTGGGGGATTGAGTTCATCGGCCTTCGCGGGCAACAGGGCATAGCCGGACAGATTGCCAAGAAGATGGCAGGTGGCAAGCAATCCAGTGGACTCAAGAAGTTTTTCTTCCGAGGCCATGTTTCCGGCAACGGCCAGCTGATGGCCCTCATTCGTTTCGGCAACCAGCTTGCGACAGGCCAGTTCATAGGCTTCTTTGCGACTTTTCGGCCAGTTACCGTCCAGTACGGCTTCAATCAGCATTTTCAGGTTTAGCGGATTCGGGAGGAGTTCAAAAAGCCCGACCTTCCGAGCCTGTTCAATAAATTCCTCGCTTTTTTGACCAAGTTTCTCGGCCACGAGTATTTGAATCTCCTGATCCGACAAGGGTTGCAGGCGAAGTACTTTAAGCGCCCTCCCAGGGGCCGCGTTAATCAATTCTTGTTGGTCTATGGCTCCGAGCCAATCGGCTTCGCGACAGGAAATGCGAAACAGGGGATTCCCCAATTCTTTTAGCTTAGAGCAAATATCTTCCAAAGGGATGCGACCATCACCTCCTCCGGCACGCATTTCATCAAGGCCATCGATGAACAGAGTCCTGTCCTTCCACTGGTCAAGGTCCTTGGTCCGTGCAAACTTTCTCGCCTCTATGTATTCGCATGCTGGCTGTTTTTTCTCTTCAAGAAAGCACTCCGTTTTTCCGGCCCCAGGCTCGCCCAGAAGTACGTAGGAGACGCAAGGGTCTCGATAGTCCGACAAGGGACGCGGGCTTTCATTGCTCTGATCTTCGGCGCAGGTACGAGAGATGTATGTGCCCATACTCACTCCAACCAGTGGGCCGCCGGATTGGAGAGAAACTCGGATAGGTCAATGCCACCCTCTCCGACGATGAGTGTCTTGCAACCAGGAAACGCTTCTGCAAAAGCGTGGAGACCAGGTACTGATGTGGGCGTTCTCCCGCTCTTTACTTCGATTGCTGTAACGGTACGTCCTTTTGCCAAAACAAAATCTACTTCCACTGGACTTTTGCGCCAGTAGTAAACAGGGCAGTCGCCCAAGCCCGTGTTGTAGAGATGGGAGCCAACAGCGCTTTCCACCAATCGTCCCCAATACGTTCGATCGGCCTTGGCGGCTTCAAAGCTGTACCCCGTCTCAACTGACATGAGTGCAGTGTTCAATACATTCAGCTTGGGAGGAGAAGCGCGCAAACGCAGACGATTGCCCGAGTACATTTGCAAGCCGGCGAGCAAACCAGCCTGCATCAGCAGTTCCAGATAGTCCGCGATGGTATTGGTATGCGCTTTGTCGCCATCGTCCCGTAAATGCTCGGCCATTTTAGAATAGGTAAATATCTGGCCAGAGTAGTCGCAGCCCAGCTTGAATAGATGTTTGAGCAAATGTTTCTTGTCGACGCGGCTGATATCGAAGACATCCTTTTCGATGCTGGGGCCTATCAGGGAGTCGCGCACGTATTCGCGCCAGCGACGCTCATCCCGAATGTAGCTCTCGCTGCCCGGATAACCGCCGAAATAGAGGTATTCGTCTAAAGACCAACCGAATGCCTCGTGCATTTCCATGAACGACCAGTGGCCAAGGCGTATCAGTTCAAAACGCCCTGTCAGACTTTCCGTAAGCCCTCGGTGCACGAGCAAAGGAGACGAGCCCAACAAAACAATGTGCATGTTGAGACCCGACGCTTTATCCGCATCCCAAAGCCCCTTGATGGTTTCGGACCAGCGGGGAATACGTTGGATTTCGTCAAATACCAGAACAAGACCTTTGCTTGACTTGTATGCGACCGCGCGTGCCAATTCCCATTGACGCACAAGCCATGTTGTATCTTTAGTGGGGAAAGTATCTGCTTCTGTGATAATAGTAGTGACGGTATTCGGCAGAGGATTATCAACATCGATGAACCTAGTGGGCTTATCTAGCGCACTATCTGCAAGGACCGACTCGACCAGAGTGGTCTTTCCCACTTGACGTGGCCCCGTAATGATGATCAGCCGGAGAGGCGGCTGATTTAGTCGCTCAAGCAGCTTAGTAAATTCGGAACGGCGATAGGGTATTGAGGGCACAATTAATATTGTGAGTTAATTTACTCAGAATATTAACACGTAAAAATGAAAAATGCAATACATTGATTATTAAAGGAATATATTGGATCGTTGCATATCCCCCCTGCAAACTTGCTCAGGTTTTGAATCTTGAGTTAGCCAACCCTATAAAGCCTCGCCGGATTTTCGACTAATTATAATTTCTTGGCGTACCCCTCAAGGGGGTATTGAAAAGAATCTTGGCGGTTAAATAGTTTTTCTTTTATACAAACTCGTACAACCTAGCCGGATTCTCCACCAGTATCTTCCTCCGCAACCCCGCATCCGGCGTCCAGGCATTGAACAGATCGAGCAGGTGCCCGTCATCCGGCATGTCTTTCTCCAGCCGCGGATGTGGCCAGTCGCTGCCCCACACCACCTGATCCGGATTGGCTTTCACCAGCGCCTCATGAAACGGCCGCGCATCTTCATAATCGGGATACTGCTTCGATATCCGGTACGCGCCCGAAACCTTGACCCACAGCCTGCCCTTGGTGAGTTGCCGGCACAGCAACTGAAACCCGGGCTGCTGCACGCCTTTCGAAGCATCGACATTGCCCATGTGGTCGATCATCGCTGGCAGTTTCCAGTGTTTCAGATAGGGCAGGGCGTCATCCAGCGCGCTGGCGTCCATCATGAACTGCGCGTGCAGCCCGAGGTCAGCCATGCGCGGCGCCATTGCAGCGAAGGCTTCCAGCCCGGCTGACCTGAATCCCTTGCCGTGCGGCATGTGGTGAAAGCGCAATGCGCGCACGCCGGCGTCGGCCATGCGCCGCAACCCGGCGTCGCTGATATCGTTCTCGACGATCGCGGTGCCGCGCAGGCGGCCGGGTTCGCGCTTGAGCGCATCGAGCAGCGCCGCGCAGTCGGTGCCGTGCGGATTAGCCTGCACCACCACGCCGCGCGCGATGCCGAGCGTGGCATGCAGACGCAGCAACGCTTCGAGCGGCGCGTCGGCCGGCGTGTAGGAACGCTCCGGCGAGAACGGAAATTTCGACGCAGGGCCGAACAGGTGAAAATGCGTATCGCACGCGCCGGCTGGCAGCGGCTGGGCCGGTTTCTTGGGTTCTTTAACGGGCGGCAGGCAGGGCAGGTCCATGGGTTGTCCTCATTCGACCTGGATGTTCGCGTCCTTCACCACTTTCGTCCATTTGGCGAAGTCCTGCTTGATAAACACGCCAAACGCCTCGGGCGTGCTGCTGATGGCCTCGGCGCCGAAGCTCGCGAAGCGCTCCTTGACCGCCGGCCGTGCCATCACCTTGACGGTCGCCGCGTGGAGTTTGTTGATGATGTCGCGTGGCGTGCCGGCCGGGACCACCAGCCCGGTGACAGTGGTGGCCTCGAAGCCGGGAACGCCGGATTCAGCTACCGTCGGCAGATCAGGGAGTATCGCCGCGCGTTTCTCGCCGCAGACGGCGAGCGCGCGCAGCTTGCCGGCCTTGATGTAACTCGCCGATGAAGACAGTTGATCAAATATGAAATCGACCTGGCCGCCCATCAGGTCGACCAGTGCGGGACCGCTGCCCTTGTACGGCACGTGGATGAAGCGCGTGCCGCTCATGGACTGGAACATCTCGCCGGCAAGGTGATTGGTGGTGCCGGTGCCGGATGAGGCCATGGTCAGTTTGCCGGGCTTTGATTTTGCCAAGGCTATGAATTCTTTGATATTTTTTACCGGCACCGAAGGATGCGTCTCGAACACCAGCGGCACGACGGAAACCAGACTCACCGGCGCGAAATCCCGCACCGGGTTATAGGGATTCTTGGGGTAGAGGCTGGGTGCGATGGTCAGCGTGCCGCTCGAGCCGACGAGAATGGTGTAGCCGTCCGCCGGCGCCTTGGCCGCAATATCAGAGCCGATGGTGCCGCCGGCGCCGGTGCGGTTGTCGACGATGATCGACTGGCCCAGCAATTCGCCCAGTCCGGGCTGAATGACGCGCGCCGTGATGTCGATATTGCCGCCGGGCGCGTAGGGCACGATCAGCCTGATCGGCCGTTCGGGATAGCCCTGGGCCGAAACGGCTGCGGCACACAGTGCGGCGCAAAGACCGGCAACCCATCTGATCGTGTTGCTCATGTTGTTCTCCTCCAGATTGGAATGGTTTCAGCCGACGGTAGTGCTTGCGGCGATGTTAAGCGCATGTCATGGCCCGCGCAATGGCACGCTGTGTTCGTATTTTCGGTTCTTGCCGATTCTGTGCCGGGCCCGCTTTATAATAGCGCAACCGAGTGAAGAGGAGATTCGAGTGATTCCATCCAAGCGCCTTGATTATTCTGCCATCATCGACCGACCGCCGCTGAAACTGCCGGGCGGGGCGCGCATGGTGGTGTGGCCGGTCATCAACGTCGAAGTCTGGGATATCGGACGGCCCATGCCGCGGCAGGTGCTGCCGCCACCGACGCATGTCACGCGGCTGCCGGATTTCGCGCACTGGGCGTGGCACGAGTACGGCATGCGCGTCGGCTTCTGGCGCATGAAGGCCGTGCTCGACCGCCTGGGCATCAAGGCGTCGCTCTTCACCAACGCACGCGTGTGCGAGGATTACCGGCGCGTGGCGGAGGAATCGCTCAAGGCCGGCTGGGAATTCGTCGGGCACTCGTATGACCAGCGGCCGACCCACACCGAGCCCGACCAGCGCGCGATGGTCCAGAAGACGGTGCAGACCATCAAGGCGTTCACCGGCAAGGCGCCGGTAGGGTGGCTGAGCCCGGGCCTGACGGAAACGCTGTATACGCCGGACTATCTGGCCGAAGCCGGCATCAAATACATCGCCGACTGGGTGATCGACGACGAGCCCTGCGAGATCAGGACGGCGCACGGCCCGGTGGTGGCCATGCCCTACACTCTGGAACTCAACGATATCGCGATGATGGCGGTGCAGCACCACCCCGCGCAGGAGTTCGTCACGCGCTGCATGGACTATTTCGAGCGCGTTTACGAGGAATCGAAAGATCGCATGAAAGTGATGGCCATAGCCGTGCATCCGTATATTTCCGGCGTGCCGCACCGGATCAAGTATTTCGAGCAGGTGTTCGAGGAATTGAGAAAGCAGAAAGGGGTGCTGTTCTGGACCGGCGAGCAGATCCTCGACTGGTACCGGAAAGAGCAAGGAAAAACCCCCATCAAAAGCCGCGCGCAGCGCAGGCGCTAACGGCACGAAAAAACGCCCTGGGGTGCGAACCACCAGGGCGTTTAGTTTCCGTCCTTGACCGCAGGCCGTTGAAAGCGGCAGCCGCGGATCAGCGCTTCACGGCTCAGGCCGTGGCGCGCTGGCCGAGAACGTCTTTTGCAATCTTCTTGAACTCGGCTTCGGTCAGCAGCTTCTTGCTGCCCAGCGAATGGAGCTTGACTGCGGCAGTGATCTTGAGCGCTTCATCCTCGCTCGCTTCGATGCCCATTTCCGTCAGCCACATCTTGACTGAATCGATGCCGCTGCCTTTGCCCATCACCACGATCGGCGCGGGCTGGCCGACGGCGTTCCAGCGCACCGGGAACAGCTCGGTCGCGTATTGCTCCCCGCAGTTCTTGTACCAGCTCGCAATGATGCCGGACTCGATCTGATACAGGGCTTTGCCGACCACCGGTTTGTTCGAGGGTACGGCCACGCCGGTGATCTGCTGCACCAGGTTGGCCAGCGGCGTGAGCTTGGTGTAATCCAGCCCGACGTCCACGTTGTACATGGTCAGCAGGGCCATCACGGTCTCTTCCATCGGCGTATTGCCGGCGCGCTCGCCGACGCCGAGGACGGTGGTGTGCATCACTTCGACGCCTTCGGCCAGCGCCATGATGGTGTTGGCCACGCCCATGCCGAAGTCCTGGTGGAAGTGCGCTTCGAGACGCTTGTTGATGCGCTTCTTGACCTCGCGGACGAAGTACTGCATGGCATGCGGGGAGACTACGCCAAAGGTGTCTACCAGCGCCAGCGCGTCCATGTGGCCTTCGGTGGCCACGCGCTGGATCAGGTTCAGCACCCAGTCCATCTCGGAGCGGGAGAAGTCGATGGGGAAGAACACGACTTCAAGGCCGTTGTCGCGGGCGATCAGGGTGGCCTCGATCGAGGTCTCGATCGCTTTTTCCATCGGCCATTTGTAGGCGAGGTCGACCATGTGCTGGCTGGACGGGATTTCCATCACCACGCCGTTGACACCAGTGTCGATCGCGCGTTGCACGTCTTCTTTCATGCAGCGCGAGAAGGCGAAAATCTGCGGGCCGAGATTGCGCTTGACGATGTCCTTGATGGCTTGCGCGTCGGAGGGCGAGACAATCGGCATGCCGGCCTCGATGCGGTGCACGCCGGCTTCCGCCAGACCTTCGGCGATGCGGATCTTGTCGTCCTTGGTCATGATGATGCCGGTTTGCTGTTCGCCGTCGCGCAACGTGATGTCGTGCACCTTGATGTTCTTGGCGAACTTGAAATCCTTGACTACTTCCTGCGCATAATTCCACTGGCTGACATACCAGTTGTCCGACTTCCAAGGTGTTTTGGCCATCTTATTGCTCCTTGAGTGATGAGTGATTGAATTCGTATCGTAACCGCGCCGTCGTGTCGTCGCGAGCGAAGACAAGTAGTCCTGTTCGTAGCTCGCGGAGGGTGCCTCGTCGCAAGAACCGCGCTTCGCAGCAGCACAGCAGGAACTCGACCGATAAATTATACCAAAAATCCGATGCGCAGGATTCCGCCGATCATGAATAACCGCACAGGACTCGGCGCCGATATGACACTAGGGCCTGTTAACAATTACCACATGAGTGCGACGGAGGCGATTTGGGCTCAGGGCTAGGAGTGTCGAGCGCGGTTTGCCCGGCGGCAAATAAGCGAAGGCACGACAACGCCATGGGCCCAAATCGTCCCGTCCCTTCGGGGTGTGGCCAAAATCGCCGCTGGCTTCGTTGCTCGTCTTGCCAATATTCACGATATTGGCTGCGACAAGCGCCTCGCCATCGACAATTTTGGCCACAACGC
>VEPA01000248.1 GCA_012026675.1 Betaproteobacteria bacterium
CAATTGGCGGCGAATCCAGGTTGTTCACCTCAATCCGGATCAAACCGACAACCACGAAAACTCTCCCAAGGAGGCGAAAAACCACACCCAAAAAGCCGCATAATTTTTAACCACCGAGGCGACAACTACCTTGCAATTTTCCGGTGGCAGGGCCTGTGGAAGTTGAGGTAGTCGTTGAGCACGTCACGGGTGAAGTCATTGACCTCTTGGGCGAAGCGGCCCGGAATGTGGCTGTAGCCGAGCACCTTGCGAACCGTGGAGCCGTTCTTGGATTCGACCAAGGCGTTGTCGTTGGTCTTGCGGGCGCGGGACTTGGTTTGCTCGATGCGGAGTTTTTCGAGGAGCTTGGCAACCGGTCCGTTGATGTATTCGGAACCGTTGTCGCTGTGGAAGCCTTTGATGACGAAGGGAAAGGTGTCGATGAGTTGCTCCAGCACCGGCAGCAGGAAACGCTCGCTGATCTTGGCCACCGCGAAGACCGCCTGGAACTGGGTAACCTCGTCCACCGCGTTAATCAGGTACAGGCCCTAGATGCCGTCCAGATCGCCCTGATGGACCGAGTCGACCCGCAGGTATCCGGGCTTGCCGTCCGGCGCAGGCTTGCGCCGCTCACCGATCTGGACGCGGACCGTGCGGGTCTTGTCGAAGCTCCCGCGCTGACTCCGGTAGGTCTTGTGGCTACGCAGGTTGTACAGGTGGCCGTTGGAGAGCGTCGCCAACCGTTCGTAGCGGGCGTCGCCGAACACCCGATACATGCGTTCACAGAGCTTGCGCGTAGCCGGCCCCGAAAGCGTGCCGTGCAGCGCATCCACCTCTGCCAGGAGGCGGAGATCCTCCGCCGTATAGCGCCGCGCAATCGGCTTCGCAGGGGCCTTGCGGCGATCCTCGATGACTCCGCCCCGACAGAACTGGGTGATGGCCCGGGTCAACTGCGCGCGCGACAGTCCGGTCACCTTGCCCAGGTAGCGCCGCAGCACCCCTTTGTCAGCCCGACTGCAACGCGCATAGTGAAACCGCTTGAGCGTCTGAGCCATCCACTGATGGGCTGCGTTGCGATCGTTCAGTGTGAACGAAATGTCCTCGCTACCCTCCACGAAGGCGCGTACCTGCGCCAAGGTCTGAAGTCCTGCCATCTGCAAAGTCACGATCATGCCTCCATGATCCCAATTTTGCCGCATTCAGGCTCACCTCACCTTGGAAACACGGCACCCTCTTCAGGCTCAGGTCTCATTGGACAAGGCTCAAAGTTGATCGCCACCATCGAAGTCCCTATAATTTGCGGCTCCAATGGGTCGTTAGCTCAGTCGGTAGAGCACCGCACTTTTAATGCGATGGTCCCGCGTTCGAGTCGCGGACGACCCACCATAAAATCAGAGGCTTGCAGTAGTGCAAGCCTTTTTTATTTGTGGCGGGGTTACACCGGGGTTACGATTTGGCCGATCAGTCACCCGGAGCGGCAACCTTGCGAAACGGTTACTGCGAGGTTCGCTGCAATACAAATAGGTGCTGTTTCGCCCGAGTTGCCGCGACGTGTAACAGACAGCGCTCCGCCATCTCCGTGTCCTGACAGACTCCGGCATCCTCCTCGCGGGTAAATTGATCGGCGTACGTGTGTGCGCCTTTGTAACCGGCAATAACGACCACACCGAACTCCAATCCTTTGATTCGGTGCATGGTGGCGACACGGACGCCATCAATCGATGGGTCGTCGTTCGTTGAGCGGTCCAGCCGTAAGTGCGGCACGGCAGCCCTTGCAAGGCCTTCCGCAATCGAATCGGCATCGTCGTTGGTCCGAACCGCGATGCACACCTGCCGAGGCGCTACCTCTTCTCCGTCCAGCTGCGCCAGGATGGCCTTAATCGTCGCGACGTCTTCAGCCAGGGAGGCGGAATTCAGAACGTCCGGCGGTTCGCCGTGGGCCAAGGACCGGTAGCCGCGAAGCGAGTCAATACCGCCGTCCAGGTCGTCGATCTCGCAACCCTCGAGCTGAGCGCAGGCCCAGCGGCGAATCTCGTCGGTGGTTCGATAGTTTACGCGCAGGCTGCGGCTGCGTCCCCTGACTTCGATGCCCATACGGCTCAATACCACCTTGTGCTTGTAAATCCGTTGATGGGCGTCACCCACAATGAACAGGTCGTTGGGCGAATGAGGTACAGCAGCCCGAATCAACTCAAAAGCCGCCGCGCTGAAATCTTGTCCCTCGTCCACCACCATCGAACGAATACCGAGCTCGGCCCCCTGCTCCTGCAGCAGGCGATACGCATCGCGAAACGCCTCTTCCGGCTCTCGCAGATTGGCTGCATGCAACTGTGCCCGATACTCCGCGAATACCGGCCAGATCGCTTTTCGGGCGGCACGTCCCAGTTGTCCGCCACGCCCCAGCCTGCTGGCTCGCATGTATTGATCCGCGGTCTCGCACCCTTGCGGCAACACGACGCGCTCGTACTCGGCGCGCATGAATGGAAGTGAAAAATCCATACCCGACGGCATCGCTCCCATGGCGGTCTGCCAGTAGCGCCGGCGGGCAGGCTCGTCATAAAGCAGTTCGTGTTTGTAGCCGAAATGCCGCAATAGACTCAACGCCCATTGATCCAGATTGACCACCTGAATCTTTGCCAACTCCTGCGGTGAACACAGAAACTCGAGGTGTTGGCGAATATCATCCGCCAGAGTTCTGGTAAACGTGGTGAACACCACGGGCCGGCCCGGCAAATCGGAAAAGTTGCGCGCCAACCAAGCGGCCCGATGCATCGCGACCACCGTTTTCCCCGTACCGGCACCGCCACTGACCTTAACCGGACCGTCCCAGTGCCGTTCGACCAGCTTACGCTGCGCCGGGTGCAAGAACACGCGCCACCGTTCCAATGGGGCCGCAAGCAGTGCCTCGAGGTCACTATCGTCGGTGATGACCACGAAGTGCCGCTTGGTAGCGTCACGCTCCAGTGCGGAGCCGAAATCGGCGGAGTCGACGACCGGCGCAGCCGTTTGATCGGCGATGAGCTTCTCGTAAGACTCACCGGCCGCATAGAGGAACAGCATTTCAAAGGCTTCATCGGGCAAGTGCTTCTCGAGCTGATCCAGATCGGCCTCCGAATTCACCGCACGCACGAGTCCCAGCAGTTCTTCGGGAACTCCCAGCCGCCGAATTTCCCGATCCTTGAGCTCGGCGAACAACCCTGCTTTCACCGCCGGAGGCGCTTCGACGATGGCCTCTGCCGGAGCTTCAACGGCATAGATTTGAATGCTGCCGACGTCCGGATGAATGTGGGCGCGGTGTCGCCGAGCCCATTGATAAGCGTCGTCGTGTCGGTCCACCCACAGCAGGCAATAGACATTGCCAAGATCCGGCTTGAGGATGATGCCTCGAATGTGGTCATTGATACGAACCGACCGCATGTTCGGATCGCCTGCATCCCGAATTCGCTCGTAGTTGATACCTGGCGCGGTCGGGTTCTGACGAAACTTTGCCACGAAGCTCAGCACCGCCTGCTGCTGGTCCCGCGGCACTGCCGCAAAGGACTTCAGGAAGTCGTCGGACATCGCGATCTTGGGTGCCAGCGTCATGCAGCGTTCTCCGTCAATGTGTTGATGAGTTCATCGGGTACCGCCCCATCGGTGGCAATAAAACTCGACCACCCGGCCGTTTCGAACCGATTGCGGGCCTCCGAATCGTCCAAGACGATGGCGATACGCATACCGGGCCAGGCCAACTCCGCCTCGGCCGTTACCCGTCCCTTGTCATCCAGCAGTTCGTACCCCACCACCGGCGCCAGGGTGCCAGATTCGGCCAACACCGTTGCCCAGTGCTGAATTTCTGGAAGAACCAAGTCCAGCGCATTCATCCAAGCCTGCGACAGGCCGGTGGGCTGGATCTGGAGGATGGGCGCATTCTGCAAGGCTTCGAGCCCCGGCATGTCGAAGGCCCCGCCCCAGGCAGAACGCAATGGCAGTAGCAAGTTCAGGCACTGCCAAAGCTGCTGCCAACGGACCAGCCGCTCGGCTTCCGGCACGCTGTCGGTTGACCACTCAGCTACTGCCACGGGCTCGTTTTCCGACGAACCGTCACCCGTCATCACCTTCGCCAGTTGCTCCTGGCCTATCCCTGCAGCGAGTCCCACCACCGAGCCGAGCTCTCGCAGGCCAAACCGGTGTCGTTTCAGATCAGGCAGTAAGGCCAGTTCTTCCAGGCGGTGCCAGAATGCGCCGTCGCGGAGGCGCTGCAGAGCGGCAACATCGCCCGGCGGCATCACCATGCCGACGGTCAGCGCCACGGCAAGTTTGCGCAGTTTTTCGAACTGCAAGCTTCTCAGCCGCTGGTGAAGCTGGAGAAAGGGCGATAGCGACTTGAAACCGTTGATGGGTCCTATGCCCTGAGCTTCGCACAGCTTCTGGACCACGTTGGCACCGCCCTCCGTCAGCAGGGTCGGCCACGGAGACGGACACGTGGATTCCTTGCCCTGCAGCACGGTGTCGATGTCATCCCAGGTCATCGTCCAAACCGAAAACTTCCCGCTCTTGGCCACTGCCATGCGCTTGGCCAAATCAGCGGCCACCGTATCCTTGTGAAACTGCCAGCCATCCAGAAACAAGGCGATCGGCAAGTCGTCGACACCGTCGTCCGGCCAAAACACGAAGTCCGGCTTGCAGGGGATCACCACGCCATCCGGCTCACCCAGGTTCACCTGCAACTCAAGCCGCCAGCGGCGAGACTCGGCCTGCACCTGGTAACCCGGTTTGCCTTTGAACAGCACTTCGGTCAGGCCGTAGCGCGTTCCGGCATGCTCCCTACGCAAAGCTTCGACGAAGCGTTTCTCCAGAGCACTATCGAACAGCGGATTCCCCGTCTGCACCCCCGACAAATTGCCTACCGGCTTGAGTGCCGCCTTGTGCTGAATCACCTCGCCCAGCAGCTTCTGAGCTAGGCGCCTGGAGATGAACGCCCGGTCATAGCTGTTGTGATAGACGTAGACACAGCGATAGCAGCCGTCCGCTTCGACGTCCTGATTGCACGCGCAATCATTCAGCGCATGTAGCGACAGCTCCAGAATTTCCAGCAACGGTTCGGGCGCCCGCATCAAGTCCTTGAGGTAGCCAGTTCCGCCCGGCACGCTGTCATAGATGACGAGATAACAGCGGGGTACGTCCTCTCCCGCCGCCATCCGGATGTCCAGCGCGATCCGCAGATGATCCACCGCCCCGCGGAAGCGGCGGGTGAGCCCCAACTCCAAAGCGGCGACGAAGCTAAGGAGGCGCACCTTGGTATCGCCGAAGCCTACCTCCGGCAAGAACAGGCGGATGCCCTCGCTCACGAACTCCCGATACAGGAAGATGCACTGTTGGGTGCTCGCCTCGGGATTCCGGCGGCGTGAACAGTAAGGCGCGTGGTTGCGATAGAGTTCTTCGTTCCTGCGGCGGCGCTGGATCGTCCCGCATTCAGGGCAGATGCTGAACCCCGGTCGACTCAGCTCCGCGCCGGCGATGGTCATCGGGGAAGCATCCGGAGCTTGCTCGCCGAAATTCACCTCGCGGAAGACCACCCGGTCGAGGAACTCGAAACCGAAGGGGAACTCGGGCTGGTCGATCACATAGGCCTGGCGCACAGCAGTGGGCGGGCTGTCCACCAAGGCCTGGCGTACATAAAAACCCCGCTGGCGTTCATCCGAATCGTCGGCGATCCGGCTGTCCCGGTCCAGGGTACGGGCGAACACCGTGGTGAGCTTCACCATGTCCCGGACGCGTCCGCTGTCACGCCACAGCGTGTCGCCACAGCGCGGGCATTGGCTATGATGGTCACCCGACGACAACGGCTCGGCGTAGGAACATTGCCGGCAAAAGCGCCATGGCTCGGGCTTGATCTTCGAGACGTCGACCTGATTTACCACCACGCGCCGGCCTTCGGCGTAAAAGGTATTGTTCGGCGCCAGTTCGGTGATCGCCGAAACACTGGGCCGCTCGTACTCGAAGGTCAGCGGGTCCGGCGCCGATGCCCCCGCCTTGGCTTCGCGCACGATGATCGAACGCAGCAATACACCCTGCTCGGGAAAGGCATAGTTAGGCAGCAAACCCTCGTCGGTCAGCACGTTGAGCGTCGCCTTACCCTCGATGCTGCCGATCAGGCGCGCCAAAGCCGCGCGCTCTTGGGTAAGCCGCGCCAGCTCCTGCTCATCTTCCTCGCCGCGAACGGCAAGCGCCTGCAGTTTCTCCATCTCCTTGCCGGTACGGTCCCGCCGGCGCTTGAGCTCGTCGACGTCTCTGGCGATTCCGCCCAGCTTGTCGATGATCTTCCAGCCCAGAGAGCCGGATTCAGCCTGGCTGCCCCGGATGAACTTCAACAGCCAGGCCCTGGTGTCTGCGCTGAGAGGATTGCGGTTTGCCTGATTGAACAGGCAAATGAAGCGGTCCAGCAGTTCGCCCTGATGTTGTTCGGCGTAGCTGAGCCAGGGATAGGGGAACTTGGTCGTTGCCTGGCCGCGAATCGCGTTGAACACCGAACGGATTTCGCCGGGAATGAACGCGGACTTGCCGGACTCGCGCACCCAGCAATCCAGGGTGAAGGCAGTGAGTTGGCGTTCGAGTACCGCCGATGCGTTCAGGAACACTCCCGGAGGGTCTACGGCCCCCGAGATCAACGTTTTCGGGTCCTCCCAGAAAAACAGGTCGTGCGGTTTGCTCACCGCCATCGTCATCAGCAAGGCGCTGCCCGTGCTGCGGCCCGCACGGCCGGCACGCTGCAAGTAATTGGCCTGGGCTGGCGGCACCGAACACAGCAACGTGGACGAGAGGTCTCCGATGTCGATGCCCATCTCCAGCGTGGGCGTCGCCGACAACACGTTGACCTTGCCGGGGCGGTCGCTGTCGGACTTGAAATCGCTTTCCACCCGTTCACGCGTCCCGCGCGGCAACAGTCCCGTGTGCTCATGGGCCACGACCCGCTGAATTTCCGCCGTCAGGTATAGCCTGCGGTAGTAATCGCCGCCCCCACCGTCGGCTTGGAGCGAACCCTTGCAACGCACCCTGCGGCAGGGTTGACCTTCCAAATCGTCGGCAGAGCCCGAACGAAAATCGCTGTGGCAGGTACCGCAACGCCAGCGGCGGCTGCCGAGATCCACCCGAAAGGCCGATGGCTCCAGGCCCCAGACGCGAATGTCCGGCTTGTCCTGCGCCTGCTCAAATCCCGCCAACCCCGCCGAGGCCAAAGCCTCCAGCGCCAGCCGGTAGACCTCGCGCACCAGCGGTTCGGCACCGAGCGCCAATCGGTTCAATCCTGGCAAGGCTTTGAATGCCCAGTCGCGGAATAGCCCGGCGTCATCGCGCTCGATGCTCACGCAGCGCTGATACTCCGGCAGCGTCAGAAAGTGCGGCGGACGGGGACCGGAGAGCATCTTCTCCTGGCTCGGATTCTTCTTGTACGGAAACGAGCGGCATCCGATCCGTGCGTAATACCCCAGGTCGGAATCACGCCAAGCGCCGATGCGCTGCATCTCGCCGACCAAGCCGCGCAGAAAAACCGCGATCTCGGCTACCCGCGCTTCCTTCAGCACGTCCACGTGTTCACCCAAATGCTGGTGCAGCTGGATTGCAGCAGCCTCCAATGCACCATCAACCGGCGACACGCAGGCCGTACCCGTAGCGACCAGCGTCCGACCCACGTGAGCCTCCTGGCCGAATTCGGCGTTCATCACCCAAGGCAGAACCTGTGCCAGGCGCAACGGGACCTGACTGCCTTCCGGCAGTTGCCCTTCTTCCATCAGGGTTTCCAGGTCACGCATCCAGTACAGTTGCGGCTGCAGGAAACTCACAACGTAGTGATCGATGCCAAGAGCCGTCCGCCACTTCCGTTCGAAGGCCGCCGGCAATTCCGCCAGGGTCAGCGGCTGGCCCCGATCCGCCGCCTCGGCGATGGTCTGCGCCAGCGCAGGACGCAGATTCAGGCGCCAGGTGCGCGCGGCCAGAAAGCCAGCACGGTGGGCGGCATCCTGCACCGAGTCCGAGAAGGCGATGAGCTTCTTGTCGGGATTGAAGCGGCTGCCGAACAACTGCCCGAGCATGACGGCCGCCAGGCTGGCCGCCTGCGAACCGACGATGGACAAGGTCTTGTAACCGCCGCAGTACGGGCAGTTGTGATGCGACTTGATGAATCGGGCACCGTTGCGGGTGCCCTCCTTCAGATTGGCCGTGATGTCCACGGCGAGCAGGGTTTCATGGCCGCAGTGCGAGCAGCCCTGTTGTGTCGTCTGGTGCAGCGTGCCGCATTTCGGGCAGACCTTTCGGCTCTCGAAAATTCGCCGGTCGGGACCATCGGAAGCCGGGAAAAGAAAACGCGTGGAAACGTCTTCCGCGAAGAACGCGCTGTAGAACGCGCGCAGATCCGGCTGCAATTGATTGGGGCTAGTCTTGGGCAAAGTGGCGCCCCATCCGGTGGCATGGCAGTCGCGGCAATGAATCACCGGCAAGTACGCATCGCCCTTGTCGGCATTGCCCAGGTCGTCATGATGCCGCAGCACCGGTTCGCCATCGAGCTTGGCCACCATGCGGCGCAGTTCCCGCAGCCAGATCTCTACCTTCACCTGGAGAAAGAAATCCTGGTGACCTGGTTTGCGGGCATGGGCGACCAATGCCAACAGGCTGGATAGCCAAAGCCAAACGAAGTGGTCGCCGGCTGTCTCGCCTGCTTGCCCGGGCAAGCGCCGCTTCAATAAGGCCAGCAAATCATCGAGCAATACTGATTTGCGCCCCATGCGGTCCAGATCGCGCAGCAAATTCTGGAAGGCGTAGTGGCGCTTCAGCCTTTTGCCCAGCTCGCACCGCCAGTCGAAATCCTGCACGGCATCGGTCGTAACGACATCGCCAAACCACAGTCTTGTCTGGGCAACCAAGTACCGATGTACGTCCTCAAAGTTGGCTGGTTCCATTTGAGATTCGTCGGCAGCCTGAGGACTCAGGGTGTGTTCCACCACCGCCTCGGCCAGATAATCGCCCACCGAAACTCGGTCTTCGCCGATGACACCGTCGGCGTCCAGATCCTCGCCGAATACATCGCGGGCGAAGCTCAGCAACGCCTCCCCACCGCCGTCGCCCAGTGTCGCCGAGGTGCCCACACACACCAACTGGCCCGGCGCCGCTCCCAGCCGGCCCTTCAGCCGACGGATCAGGCAGGCCAGATCGGTGCCCTGGGCGCCGTCGAAGGTGTGCAACTCGTCGACGACCAGATAGCGCAGGGTATCCGGCCGCTGCTGCGCCCACAGCGGCGCGTCGTCCGCCCGGATCAGCAGGAAGTCCAGCATCTTGTAATTGGTCAGCAGGATGTCCGGAGGCCGGTCGCGCAACTCCCGGCGGGAGGTGATCAGCGAATAGGAGCCATCCATCTGAAGGCCTACCTCGACCGCTTCCTCCTTGGGCGTTTCGCCCACATACAAACCGGCTCGTACCTCCTTCAGGTCCGCCGTGTTGACGATGAGCTCGGCCAGGCGGAGAGCCTGATCGGTCGCCAGGGCATTCATCGGATAGAGGATGATGGCCTTGATGCCTGCTTCGCCCCTCTCCCGCGCCTTCCGGCTGTGTTCGAGGATCGGGTAGAGGAAGCACTCGGTCTTGCCCGACCCGGTCCCGGTCGCCACCAGGGTGGATTGCGCGCCCTCGCCGGTCAGTCGCGCAAAAGCCTTGGTCTGATGGGCGTGGGGAACGAATCCGGACAACCAGGCAAACGGCGGCCTGCCCTGATCGGGACCGGCGCGAAACGGCAAAGGTACGGTGAGATACGGCCCCTTGAACAGGTTCTCACGCTGTTCCAAGAAGCGGTCGAGCAGATCGACGAAACCCTGCGTCGTCGAGGGGAAGGCGGTCCGCAGGAAGTCCGCGACACCTTGCGTGACCTGCTGGGCGACGATCAGGGGTTGCATCGGTCGCTTTTGATTACTTAATCATCTCAACCAAGTTGATGCCTTGCGGCATCACCTGTACGCCTTGGGGACTTCTTCCAGTTTCAAACACAGTTTGCCAAAAACTGTTGTTCTGCTTTCCACCGAAGACTGTTGCAGACAAGTCCGTATTAGCCCAAAGCGGCAATGCCGCTATATTGCGGATGAAGTTGCGGATATTCGTCCAAAGTTGTTCAGGAAAGGAATACTGAAAGAGATTTTTCTTCCTGAATCGGCTTACCGGAGTTAATGAAATAGAACTTGGCGATTTGCTGCACATAGCGCAGCCAGTTGTAGATTACCTCTTCCTTGCTCATTCGAAAGGCGCAGAGATGGACGAGTGGGAATGTGTCCCCTTTTTGCAGGCGGTTTTCGATTTTGTCGGTGCCGATGTCGCTATCAAATTTGCCAATGTAAATCTCCTCTGCAATAACATTCATCAGACGGATAAGCTGCGACGTTTCCAGCTCGCGCGGGTTGTCTCCATTCTCCATGCCGTAGTCCAGAGGGGTATCCAGAACCTCTTGAAATATGAAAAACGAATAAAAGGTCTTGTCGATCGAGCTGTAGGACAGAGGGCGTTCTTTGCCTCGACCGCCGTAATCGATGAAGTCACGCAGTTTGTTGTCCGGTGAGGACGTAACCCCGTCGCGCACGGCGTCGAGGATATAACGCTTCATCTCCCGCGACTGGCCCTTGAAATAGTTCACTAGATCCCGTTCGGTAAAGCGCAAATCATCCTCCTTGCGCCCCGTTTCCTGGCGGAATCGATCGATCCGATCTTGATAAAGCGTGCTGCCCAAATGTCGCTGGACGGACTTATCGAATGCCACCTGCTTCAAGGTCGTGCCGGCATTGGTATTGGTGGTGATCAGAGTATCCGGATCGGGGTCAATGAACACCCTCACTGGCAGTGTTTCGGCGCCCAGCATGATTTGGGCTGCTGCCTTGTGCTGGCCATCGAACACATGGACGGCGCTCTTACCGTTGTCCGAGCGCATCCAGGCGAGAGGAACGTGCAACTGTGGCCGCTTTTGATAAAACTCTTCGACCAGTTTGCTGATATTGCTGCCGATGGATCGTGGGTTTATGCGATCGTCGTGCTTCAGATATTGAATCGGCAGCTTAACGAAAAAATAACGAAAGCCGCTTAACTCGTCCGTATAAATGGGGACGTTGTAAATCCCTTCGTCACCTACTGCGCTCAACGTGAACTGAATATACCCAGACGTTTCCTTGAAGCTGAGTTCGGCATTGCCACCACCAGCCTGCCAAAGAATATCGCCCAGATTGGGGCTGCGATTCTCCGGTTCCAGTGTTTCCTTCAGAGTCGCAAAGCGCTGTAGTATCCGAGCCACTTCAAGGTTTGAAGCCTGCTTGGAACGATTGCAGCTGGCGTGGGTGAGTGCAAAGTTGCCCGGATCATCTTTCCCACCATTCTTCAGCGGGACGACATGGTCAATATCCAGACTGTCCTTGTGCAACACCAGATCGAGGGCCTGCTCGCAAATAAAGCACTTACCGCCTTGGGCCAGGTGCAATTTCTCAATCAGCGCCTTGCGTTCTTCAGACGTTTGGCGGTTTAGAAATAACGATGCCATGTCTTTTCTCTATAGTTGATAGATTCCATTACCAGCTAGTTCATTTCAAGAACCACCACTTCTTTTATCGCACATTTCTCAGTGCTGTCGTTCATTCCCCAGTAGTTGGCAGGAATGGAAAATCGGCGTGGATTATAAGGTGAGCCGTCTGGCCCGGAGATATCAAGAACAGCATTCCATAAACTTGTTTTAGGTGTTTCCTGACTGGGATCGAGACATAAAAAATGGGTAGGAATGCTTTTGGATCTTCGCTGTATCTCTTGGTAACCGACACCCAGAAGCCAATGACCGCCTCCTTTCTCCCACGTTATAAGGATAACTGGGATCGCATTCCGACCCACTGCGTCAACAACAGATTCTAAGAGCTGCACAGCATTACCAGTAATTACCCGCGCTCCAATGTTTTTGGTCTTAAAGAAGACGGTAAGCCATACTAGATCATGACTATAGGTCCCATTAGTGCTCAGAACGCCAAACTTTTTTATTGCATCCCGGAACCTTCCCTCTCTTTTACGTCCATCCCATGTTTCCATAGCAAGCGCCTTGTTTCGCGTTAATAGTCCCATCGCGATCAACGCCATAATCATGCAATAGGGTCCACATGCGCCGTCTAGATCGCCCTGTCTAAAATGTACACAGCCAGATCTTGTAGCATTAGCAGCTTTGGGGCCTTCCTGAGAAATTCCCAGTAGAGGCGTGACAAACATTCGGTTCATAAATACGCTCCAAATCTTGTAGCAAGGTTATAGGTCAAATTGTTGTGATTTTCCAAGTTCTGTTATACCAAGCTGATCCAGGCCACCTGGTAGTCTTTCTCTCGATCTGCTAACCCGAATGGGGCGATATATTGAATCACGCGGCGAACCGGACCGCCGGGGAGGGTGTCGTCCTGCACCGGGCGCTCGATGATCGTGCCGTCAGGGACTTGGGGCTTGCCGTCTTTGGGCTGGATGTCTTCCCAGCCGAGGCGGCGGGTTTGGGTGCGGCCGTCGGGAAAGCGCAGGGTGCATTCGGGTTCGTTGCGGCCGGCTTTGCGCGGCAGGCCCACGCCCACCAGGCCCTTGCTGGCGGTGAAGACGATGCGGCCCTGGGCGTCGTACCAGGTGTCGCGCTCGTACTGGCGCATCACCGGGAATTGCACACGGTAGATGGTGAGCAACTCATCCAGCGTCAGGCCCAGGGCCCGGGCGGCGAGCACGTCGATTTCCACCAGGGCCTGGCGGCGGGCGTAGTCGGAGCGCAGGGCGCAGCAGCGCTGCCATTCGGGGGTGAGCTTTGCGAAGAAGTCGGCGGGCAAGCGTGGGTCGGCGCTGGCCCAACAGTCTTGCTGGAATTCGGGTTGCCAGCATTGGTGCCACAGATCGGCGTAGTGGGTGGTGAGGCAATTGAGCGCTAACACCCTAGCAGCCACTCGGCTGCTTTCCGGTAGCAGCGGCATCAAGCTCGCGGTTCCGTCTCGAAAATCTTTCTTGCCTGAAAGTCGAACGAAAAAGTCGAACGGTAGGGACGCCCAATAGCCGGCGGCTGGAACCAATTGCGCACGATCGCGAAACGCCACAGAAAACACGCCGTCAATGTGGGCCAGTTCGGGGGGCAGCAGGATAGGTCTGACCGAGCGTTCGTCTGCCGGGTGCGCACCCCGCCGGGCTGCAACTCGCCAATACGATGTTACCGGCTTGCGTTCGGTACTGTCCGGTTCGATCCAACGGACTTTTGGTACGCGGGCAGCATAGGTGCGGGCGTTGCAGGCAGGGCGGTAGTTGCTGCGCGGCAGGTAGTCGTCGGGCAGGGTTTCGAGATCGATCACGTCGTAGTGGCTGTTCTGGGTGCAGACGGCGCGGGGAGTCTTATTCAGCGGATTGCCGACGAAGAAGTGCGGGCCGGACAACACGAACTCGGCGGGCGATGCCACGAAGCCGGTTTCGCGGCGGATGGTGCCGTCCTTTTGTCGGCCGGATTCGTGCCACATCTCCAGGGTAAAATAGTCATCCTGCAAATCTCCCAGTCGGCGCGGCACGCGGGCGAATTTTTCCAGCACGGACACCAGTTCCCGGCTGTGCACCGCCGGCAATCGCGCCTGGCTAGGCGGTGTGCCGGGGGCGTCGTAGAGCCGGGCGAAGGTGGCCAGCAATTCGCCGTCCACCTCAATCACCCGGCTGGTATGGCCGGCAGTGTTCCAGCCGCCTTCATCTCGCTTAATGCCGGGGGTGAGACCGCCGCCGGTGTGATTCAAACAGGCTTCCACCGTGGCCGGCGCAAACAGGTTCGCGACGTGGCGGAACTGAACTTCTGCGTGTGGCACACCGAAGATGTTGATGCTGAACTTCATGTGGTGGTCCACTTCGGCAAACAAGGACAGCTCGTTCTGAAACTGATAATGAGCGCGTAGCCTGGGATAAAAGGCCGCGCGCAATCTGCCGCCCTTGGGATCGTCATAAGGTCCTTCCGGATGCAATAGCGCCTGCACGCCATTCCCCATCCGCCACACCAGCGGCAGGAAGCACTTGTACAAATTGCTCTGCTGGCCTTTGAGCAGCGGGTAGTTCTGCACCGCATTGAGAAACTCTCCCATGCCCTCGGTAGCCACGCATTCGACCAGGTAATCGGCGCGCGCGGCGGACACGGCAGCGAACACGGCTTCGCGCTGGTCGGCGGTCTGTTTGGCGCTGAGCTTGCGGATGGCGAAGCGCGGGTCGAAGTCCGATAGCAGGGCCTGTTCGTTCCATTCCACCTTGATCCAGGGCGGATTGCCCAGCACCACGTCGAAGCCGCCGCGATCACGAAAAAAGTCGGCGAACTCCAGTTCCCAGTGCATGAAGTGCTGTTGGTCGGTTACAGCCTGGGCAACCCGCAGTTGCGGCAGGGTCCGCACCAGCAGATCGATGTCCACGTGGCCGTAGCGGTCCCGCTCGGGGGTGAAGTCCAGCCCCAACTGCGGCAGGGTTTCGGGGAAAAGGTCCATGGGGCCGATGGGCCGGACGAGGCTGGCATTGCCCAACAGCACGGTTTCCAGCACAAACCACCAGTGCTCGCGGCCGGGCAGATCGGCAACCTGGTCCAGCGGCCAGAACCACAGGGCGCACCAGAAATCCATGACCAGCTTGAGGCGGCGGTAGGGCGAGGCGTTCTTGACCCGCTCCGACAGCATCTCCCGCTGGTAGATGGCATCCTTCCGGGCTGTGCTGGTGGGGGCTCGGTTGGGCAAGGCGTCCGGCCAGACGTGCAGTTCGTCGCAGGTGGCGCGGCGCACCCGGGCCAGCTCGACGGCGTGCTGCTGCCAAAGGTCTTCGGCGGCGGCGGAGAGGCGGCGGACGCGGTCGATTTCGAATTGCTCCAGCGGCGCGGTAACCGCTCGGCGCCGTTCCTTAAACTGCTCGACAGCCTTGGGTTCCAACGCCTTGACCACCTTGTCGCTGCATCCGGCCATGCCGGCGGCGGGGAGAAGGAAGTGGAAGATGTCGGTGTCGGCGAGTGATTTGCCCTCACCCCCGGCCCCTCTCCCAGTGGGAGAGGAGAGTGAACGCGGGACGGCGCAGCGCCAGTCGCGTTCGGGGATGTCCTTCTCGCCGCGGCCGGGGCTGAGCTGGGCCGTGGAGAACACCTCACGCCGGGCGCCGACCAGGGAATTGCCGGTGTAAAGCTGGAGGCCGAACCAGGGCACGTGGCTGCCCTTGAAGATGGCGTTGAGCCACAGGGACACCTCGGCCAGTTCCACCGCCACGGGGTTGAGGTCCGCGCCGAACACGTTGGTGTCGGCGATGTACATCTTCACCCGCTGCTTTTCCGTCGCGTACTCCTCATGGGGGATGGTCCGGCCCAGTTCCTTCTGCTTCTGCTGTAAATAGGCCTCGGCCAACTGGTTGACGGCCTCGTTGAGGAAGGCGGCGCTGCCCATGGCCGGCTCGCACACGGTGAGCTGGAGGATCTCATCGGCGCTCTTGCCCGGCAGGATTTCCTTGAGGGCGTGCTCCACCAGACACTTCGTCAACACCTCCGGCGTGTAGTAGGATGCTGACTTCTCCCTTGCCCGTCCGGTCAGGCGGTAGATGAAGCTGCCCTTTCGGTGAAGCCGCTTCTCGCCGCCGAACAGGCGCTCGGCGTCGGTGTACTGGCCGATCTGGCTCTCCGGCACGAAGTAGGCGGCGGCCAAGGGGTCCAGCTTGGCGTCCTTCTTATTGTCGGCGGCCGTTTCCGCCTCGGTCTCGTCGCCTGTGTCCTCGGCGTCTTCCTCGTCTTCATCCGGGCTGGCAGCCTTCCGGCCTTTCGGATCCGGACGCACCTCGTACAAGTCCTCCTCGGCAAAAAATCCCTGGAAGGACAGCAGTGCCTCGTAGACGGCACCGAGCTGGTTGATGCCCAGGGTGCCGTAGCTGATGCGGCCCCGCCTCGCCCGGCTGCCCCCGCGGGACAGGGACATGAGCTTGATCACCTCTTGCAGGACGCAGTTGCGCAGCTTGACGCTGCCCAGCAGGGGCGTGCGGGACGGATCGAACAAATGGCCCTGCAGCGGGGCCATGCGGAAGCCCGTGCTGAGCTTCTCATCCTCTTGACCCAAGTGCGCGTCATATTGCCCGCTGTGGGCTTCGCGCTTGGGAAAGCCATTCCAGATCAGGCCGAAGAGCAGTTTCAGGCTGTCGTGGAAGTAGAAGCCGTCCCGCGCTTCCGGGGTGGTGAGCGGGGTTTGCTCCAGCTCGCGCAGGTGCTCGATGCTGTAGCCTTTGAGGTAGGCTTCGGCGCCGACGGGCGCATAACCGAGCTCCGGTCGCGCCTCGATGTAGAACAAAAACAGCAGGCGGTACATGTAGCGCAGGCATTCCCGGCTGAGCTGCTCGGCCAGGTCGATGTCGTTGCGCTCGAAGACCTTTTCCTTGGCCACTTCGCGCTTGTAGCGGATGGCTTCGTTGCCGATCAGCTGGATGCATTCGCGCAGCGCATATTTGAGGTCGGTGGAAACCTCGAAGGCGTGTTTGTGGGAGCTGTCGTCCAGGTTGTCCAGCAGCGCGGTGCCGCCTTCGGCGGGCAGCACCGATGCGGCTCCGGCCAGGGCGGCGAACATACGGAAATGGCGTTCGTCCCGCGGGCCGAATAGTTTGGGCAACTCGAAGCGCAGCAGCGCCTTGCGGCCCCATTTGCTGCGCTCGATCAGTAGCCATTCCTCATGATGAACCAGCAGGACCCAGCGCGGCGGGGCATCATCGCCGAACAGGCTCTTGGTGAGGGTTTCCTCCCAATCCCCTTTGCCGAACTTGCTGTCGTCCAGCATGGGCCTGAGCTGCAGCGGGCCGGTTTCCTCGTCCTCCCCAGGCTGGGCGACGGCGGCGGCGATGACCAGCAAGGGATGGTGTTTGGCATCGCGGTAAACGGCCAGCACCGGCAAGCCGCCGTCGGCCAGTTCCAGGGTTTGCGCGGCGATCTCGTAGCCCAGGGCTTGCAATAAGGGCTGAGCCAGATCGACCAGAAGGGCCTGGCGTTCGGAAAATTTGCGTTCGGCCATGAAGCGCTCGCGCGCCCGGAAATAGTTACCGGCAGCCGTGCGCAAGCGGGCAGCGGGACTGTTGGCGCCTTGCGCCTTCCAGCGCTCGAACAGGGGTTTGAGATCGGACTTCTCGGCGATCTCGTCCAGATAATGCTGGCTGTAGAACTCGTTGCCGTTTTCCAGTCCGTTGATGGCGAGGCTCATGTCGTCGCTGTTCCGTTTCGGTGTGCTTTCTGCGGGGGATGGTCAGGGCAGAAACGGGTTGACGATGGTGACGCCGGCGATGCGCTGGCCGTGCTGCAGATCCTCGCTGAACAGTTCGGTGGCGCCGGCTTTTTCCGCGGCGGCCAGGATCATGCCGTCCCAAAACGAGGTGTGCCAGGCGTCGGCGATTTCCGTGGCGCGGATGGCCCTGGCGCCGTCGGTTTCCACCCGCACCCCCGGCAGGTACGCCCGAATTACCTCGCGCGCCTCGGCGGTTGGCAGGGGTTGGGGAATCTTGCGGGTGACGTTGACGAAAAATTCCTGCAGGACTTGAACGCTCAGGCAGCCGACGCCCTGCTCCCACAACTCGACCAACAGCGCCTTGGCGCGGCTCCGCTTGTCGCCGGCGTCGCGGTCGTGGGCGTAGATGAGGATATTGGTGTCAACGAAGCGCGGCGCGGTCATGCAGATCCTCCCGATCAACCACGCCTCGTCCGCCCAGGGACCAGGGGTTTTCCAACAAGGCCAGAGCCGTTTGCTTGGCCTGCTGGTACTGGCTTTCCTGTTCGACCTTGGCGCGCAGTTCTTCGGCGAGCAAGCCGCTGATGCTGATCCCGCGCCGGTTGGCATAGGCGCGAGCCGCCTTGAGGAGGTCCTGTTCGAGAGCCAGGGTGATGTTCTGTTTCATGGCGGGCCTTTTGGTGATGCGGCACGTAATTTACGTGGAATCCTGGATCAAGGATAGCGGGTTCCAGCCAAGTCTTCCGGGGCTCGTCTTCGCTTGTAGGGGCGAATTCATTCGCCCATACGGGTGGATCGCGAATCCCATTTTCACGATCAGGCCACCAGCGCGGCGACCACCGTGAACTGGGCGCGGTCATCCAGTTCCAGGGTGTCGCGGACCCATTGCTGATAGTGCTTGAAAAGATCGGCGGTGTCGCTCTCGCGCTGCCTGCGGCGGGCGGCGTTGACCTGTTCGATGCCGCTGGAAAAATCCAGCTCCAACTGTTCGAAGTGCCGCTGTTGCAGGGTCTTGAGCTTGGCCAGTTCCTTTTGCAGGCGCGAACGGCAGTCGGCATCGAAGGTTTGCTTGATGGGCTTGAGGTGGCGTTCGGCGGTCTGGATCACCGCCGGCAGCGCCGCTTGCACCACCGTGGTATCTGCGGGTTTGCCGTCATTGGCCAGGGAGGCATCGGCCAGCCCGAACCGCCGCAACACCGCGTCGAGATCCAGAACGCCGTCCGGCTGGCCTGAGGCCGCCACCCTGATGCCCATCCACTCGGCCAGCAGGGTCTGTCCGCGCCGGTTGGGCACCTGGCCCAGCACCAGCACCACGGCTTCCCCCACTCCAATGCCGCACGGCACCCGGATGACGGGCGCTCGCTGGCGGCCGAACAAGGCCATAAGCTTGTAATCCAGCCATTGCGCGATGGGGTGCAGCGGCCAAAGGAACTGCACTTGCGGCCAGGCGTTGGTGTCGCGGGCGTGCTGAATCGAGGCATCGATGATGTTCTTGTCCGCGCTCAGGGCGAACTGGTTGTCGTGGGGCCACATTTCGGCCGCAAGCTCCCGCTTCAATAGCAAGGCCAAGTCTTTGCCGGGCTGAAAACCGAGAGTGCGGCTGGCGTCATTGGCCTGCACCGGGCCATTGTCCCGCGGTTCCAGATGCCGCAGCCAGTTGAAGGCATCGCGCAGGTATCGGTAATCATCGGAGAACAGTGATGGCGTGCCGGTCGTCGGTGCTCCGGTGGCCGCATGCGCGACGGTTGCCGCTGCCTCATTGGCAGGCAAGGCCTCTCCACCAGCCCGGGCAGCGTTCCAGAGCGCCTCGAAGGGATCGACGTCGCCCTTGGCTAACTGGGCGGCAAAGTCATCGGCGGTGGTGTTACTTTCGATGGCCTCAGCCACCTTGGCGACCTCCAACTCTTCGTCGTACAGGCCCATGAACGCCGACGGATCGCCGATGTTCTTGGCGGCCTGTTCGTCCTTATCGATGAGGATCTCCAGGTAGCGCAGGTCGCCGCGGACGCGCTCGTTGGCCGGCACTGTGAGCAGATAGCCGATCCTGGGAACGCGGGTTTGGCCATAACGGTCCACCCGACCGTTGCGCTGCTGGAACACCATCAGCGACCAGGAGATGTCGAAATGGATGAGCCGGTGGGACTGGTAGTGCAGGTTGAGCCCTTCGGATGCCACATCCGAGGCGATCAGCAGTCGCAGCGGGGAATGGGGCTTCCCGAAGTTCTCGACCGTATCCTGAATCTCCAGGTCGCTCAGTTGACCATGGAGGATGGCCACGGCTTCGGCCGGAAGCTCCAGCGCCCTGGGCAACTCCGCCTGCAGGAACTTGAGGGTTTCGATTCGCTCGGTGAACAACACCAGGCGGTCCGTGGCATCCCGTCCATCCCATCGCCAGTGGGGGCCTTTCCCAAGCTGCTCGACGAGATGCCGAAACTTGCTGAACTCGCCTGGACCGATTGCCGCAACCAAGCGCTGAAGTTCCCGAAGTTGGTCTATGTCCGGGTGAGCAGGGTCCTTGCCTTCCAGTTTGCGCAGCCGCTCCCTCAGGGTCTGCAGGCACGCCGCCGGCGACGAGAACAGGGCCTTTTCCAGGGTGGTGTGGAACAGCATGGCGCCGTCGCGCTGCTGTCCGGAATCGCTGGCCAGCTTCAGGGTTGCCAGACATTCGAATGCCGCATTCTCGGCCGGGCTGGCATCGCGGGCCAGCCGGAATACCTCGCGCTCGGGAAAGTCCTGACGCATCTGCTCGCGCACGTCCTTCTTGAAGCGGCGCACGAATAAATGGGCGACATCGACGCGGGTGTAGTCGGCCCCCGGCGGCAGCACGGTGGGGTCCAGCATCCGCATCAGGCTGGCGAAGCTGTCCTTCCTGCCGTTATGCGGCGTCGCCGTGAGCAGGATCAGGGCATCGGAGCGCTTTGCGAGCAGCGATGCCAGGCGATTGGCCTGGGTACGGTTGCCTTTGTACGAGACGTTGTGGGCCTCATCGATGATGATGAGATCCCACCAGGCGGTTTCCAGGTAATGGCGATATTCGCCGTCGCGCTTCAGGGTGTCGACCGAGATGATGGTTCGGTCGAAATAGCTGAAAGGGTTGTGGTTGGCCGGTATTTCGCGGCGGATGCGCTGAATGCCGGCGGAGTCCAGCCGGGTCAGGGAAATGGTGAAACGATTCCAGAACTCTTGCTGGAACTGCCGCATCATGCTTTTGGTGGTGACGACCAGGATGCGCCGGGCTTTGCCTCTGCGCATGAGTTCGGCGGCGAGGATGCCGGCCTCCAGCGTCTTCCCCAGGCCTACCGTGTCGGCGATGAGCAATCGCGGCCGGAGTTGCTGCAATACCTGATGCGCCGGAACGAGCTGAAAGGGCAGAGCATCCATCACCGCCCTGTGTCCGAGGACGACGGCATTTCCCTGGAGCGCCGATTGCCGCAGCCTCGATTCGATATAGAGGCGCGACGCGATGAAAGCCGGCGAATCGTCGGAAACCAACTCGGTTCTTGCCGGGTCGATCAGCGCGATGTCCTCGAGCAACGAGAGGAACAGCGCGTGCCGATTCCGCACAGTCTCGGATATGCCAATGCAACTGAGCTGCCAGCCACCCAACTCGCACATGTCGGCCTTCTGAACAATCCATTCTTCGTCCCGGATCAAGGCTCTCGCGCCTGGGGCGGGTGCTTGAGTTAAGCGCATGATTTCCCTTTTGGCTTATTGTTTTGATCGGATCAATCAGTATCTCGTCTACGTCAGACTAATGCACCGGAGATAACGGTAATAAGGGGATCAACCGACTGCCGCGTATTACAACGGCGTTACGATGCAAGCAGTTCGTCGATCCAATCCAGGCTGCTTCCTAATCCGCCGGACTCGCTCGTGTGCCCTGCCGGCGGTCCGAACAGCCGCCGGTAGGTCCCCCGGTTCGGGCGACGCTTGCCGTCGACGATGGCGCCCTTGGAGACGAAATGCAGGAAGACCCGGCAGGCCAGGCTTTGCACGGCGCAGGCCTCGTACCAGGGACAGTTCTCGCAGGGGCCAGGCGGGATGACAATGGGAGCCCCATCGCCGTTGCAGGGACCGGTGGGTCCCCTCCGATCCAAGGGCGTAATGTGGAGATCGTCGAACATGGTGTTCCTCTCAGCACGGCTGCCGGTCCTGTGACGGCGAGTTTCCCGGTTCGCCCGGATGACAGGCGGGAGCTTGGCAACAGCCCGTTCGAAACCGGCTCATGCCTGGGATCCCAAAATTCACAAGACCGGTGTACCCGAACGTTACCCGAATTGTAAGCCGATCATCTGCATATTCAATACTTTACGTTCCAGTCAGCCCCCATACTGCCACCTCGACACCACCCGCCTCAACCGCTCCGGTTCCAAGATGGTTCCAGGTAATTTCGTCGGAAAAGAACTGGTTGATCATGGCGTTACCGACTGGTTCCAAGATAATCCAGGATGAATCCCTATTGTTGTTTGCAACGCGCGTATGTGCACATGCGCGCGCGTACCGCATATTCGAAAATTTGCCTGGATCATCCTGGAACCGTTTTGCAGGCATAGGATTGTGCAACGAATTTTCGCCCCTCTCATCTTGGAACCGTCTTGGAACCATCCTGGAACCGTGCTGGAACCCGGCAGCGCTGTTAATGCCAAGGGCGCCGGTAGACTTCCATCTCAGTCCATCCCAAACGTCCGGAAACGTCTGCCTCAAATTCTCGATATCCAGGCCGGCGAACACTCCGATCTCTGCCGGCGAAGGCGCTGGCCGGAGCCGCCCTGCCGCGACGGTCAGGGTCCGCCGGTCGAGTTATATGTCTCGCGCCAACCGGCGGCGCAGCGCGTCGAATACGTCGCGATTCCGCATGATCGCCACCACCGCCAGACTGCCGGCGGCCAAACCAGCGTAGTAAACAGGGACGCGGTGGGTCAAGGCGTAGCCGTTGGCCATGCCCTCTTCGACATTCAGGCGCTCCTCGAGGCTGCTGGAGGAATGCGCCCCGCCGGCGACCGTCTCGCCGAGAAAACCACCCAGGCTCTGAGCCGTCATGGCCAGAAAGGGCTTGGCGTCATCGGCGTCCACACGGGTATCGAAGGGAATCGAACACCGGCCGAGTTAGTTCCGGCCGTGCCGATAAATCCGGATGCCGGCATAAGCGTGACCCAACGTGGCGTTGGCCGCCACGAAATCCCCGTCTCATGTGCCGCCGCTTGGTCCCTCCCGAAGAAATCGGCGCCATGTTCGTTGATCTGGTCGTGAAGCTGTTGGATCAGCTCCGGCAGCATATCGGGCGGGCTGGTCTGGAAGACCGCGGCCAGGGTCGAGAGTTTACCTCGGTCATTCATGGTTGAACCTCCCCGTCCGCCCCCGGGTGATCCCCATAGCACTCCTGCAGCTCGCACCGCAGCGCTCCCGCGGTCTTAGGCTCGATTCCAAGGACATCGCTGGAGCCGTTGCGGGGCGGATCGACGTACCGATCGGCCAGCCTGTATTTCACGGTTGCCTCACACACCGCCGCCATCATCGCCTCGGCCCGCCCCAAGCCGCCGTCGAACTCCATGATGGCCGCGCGTTC
>VEPA01000036.1 GCA_012026675.1 Betaproteobacteria bacterium
AACCCTGCGGGACCTGCGCGACCACCGTTGCGACATGTTGACCTTGGGCCAGTATCTGCAGCCCAGTAGAGAGCACCTGCCGGTAGCCCGCTACGTGACGCCGGAAGAATTTGAGCGGCTCGGCGAAACAGCGCGCGCGCTGGGCTTCAACTCCGTCGCCAGCGCGCCGCTGGTGCGGTCGTCCTACCACGCCGACCGACAGGCGGCTGAATTAGCTATAAATTCTAACGATATTTGCGACTGAACATCGCTATTTGCGACGCTACATCGGTAAATGCGACTGAGCAGACCCTACCTCAGATCGAAAACTGAGTTCTGCGGGTCAAGTTCGTCCCAGGACGTTATCCCGCAACGATTCCAAATCGTCCCAATTCGGCAGCTTTCTCATCCGGACATTGGCTTCGTCGATATCTTGCTTGTCGAAAAAGTGGTAGATCGGCCTAAGCGATTCCCGGAACAAATAATTTCGGTAATAGTGCTCAGGCGTATCACCTTTGATTCGTCTGTAAATTTCGAGCACCAAATCAGCATCAGATGTTTCGTGTAAGTCGGTCATGAGAGCTAGCGTCGGAGTACTCCAGAACGATGCGGAAGGGTGATGCAGTTCACCAGTGTTGTCAGGCTACGCTTTCATGTACTCGGCCAACTTATCGATGATCCGCAGCGGCGAGGGTGTTGTTACCCAACGCTCGTTGCGGGCGGTAAGCATGCCTGCGCGAAGGTGCTGGGCGAACGAGGCCAGTTGAACATCGTCATCGTCAGTCTGCTTCTGCAGGATCACTATTTCAATCGCGTGCGAGTTCAGGTGCTGTTTGTCGGGTTGGGCGGGAAATACCGTGAAGTCAGCAGGCTTCTCCTCTGTTTTTTTGGAGTTGGGTAGCATTATCTCGCGATAGCAGCTCGCGCCGCGCTTGTGATGCGTTGAAGGGCGGGCTAGTGACCAGAAAGTGGGGGCCGCCGTACCGCGCACTTCGAAGAGGCGTTGGGTGGAGGTCCAAGTGCTCAGCGGGTTGCCATCGGTCGACGTCGCTTCGAATAACTTCTCTTGGCCGATTGACGGCGCCTGTTCGCGGATCCTCAGCAGACGCAGCGTCGGCCACCGCTCCGTTGCGGCGATGCCTTGCGTAATTGGGCGCTTCTCGTCGAGCACACCGCTATCTGACAACCAAGAAGCCAAGCGGGCAACTCGTGTCGAGTCGATGAACATCACGGCATTGCGATCATGCGCCGCCATCTGGTCGAACGTAGTCACAATGAATCGCGCGAGCAGCGCACGCTGGTCTGCCCAAGGGCGGGGGAGTTCGAATCGCCCAGCTACAAGGTACTTCGCCCCCTCATCGAAACGCATCCAATTTGTCTGTATCGCTTCGGCTCCTTGGTGCGCAAATCGTACCCAAGCCTGACCGGTCGCGCATTCCAGCTTCGTTGCCACAAATACAGACTGAGGTCGATCCGCCCACTCGGTGTGCACGTACAGCGATCCGATCGCACCCACCCAGCGCGGCGCCGGAGACGAGCCACCGAAGCAGGCGGAACAGGCTTGCCGTAATCCCCACACAGAACCAGCATGCCCAAAAACCAGGTCCAGCAGCGCGGCCTGCACCCGGGGCAGGAATTTGTCTAGCCGTCCATGATTACTCGGGAGCAGGTATTGGACTGTGCAACCGATGCTTGCCAAGGCCTTGCGGCCCGCCAGCTTGTTGACCTTGTCGTCGGGCTTCGGCTTCTCCCCGCCAACAGAATAGAACTGTGGCGCCTGGACCAGCACCATCGCGCGTTCAGGAATGCCAACGGCATTCGCGAACTTGAGCCACTCGCGCATTCGGGCATCGAACCGCTGCTTGGACCTTTCATCTGCTCCTGGAAGGTGTAGTTTCGGGCCATGCGTGTTTGCCGGCAACGGCACGCTGATCACTTTGATCGTGTCCCCCAGCATGGCGTTGGCGGTAGTCTTGATCCATTCGATGTCCTTAGGCACCTGACTGACCACATAGATCGTATGGCGGGTGTTGTCGGCTCGGTATGCAGTGTCCGCTGTCAGTGAACGGATTGCTTTGATCACCTTGTCATATTCTGGATCGGGCGTAGGAATGCCCGACTTGAACCAATGTTCGGTCGGGGCCGTAGTTAAAGACTCGAGGGCTTCTTCTGCAGACAACTCGTCGTTTTCGTCGATCTCGTGACGATCCAATAAGTGCGCCAACGTGACTTCGGCTCTTAGCATAGACAGCGCTGGCACCTTGAACGACACAGCTTTGACAGAGTGGAAATCCCTGAATGGCCGCAACCCAAGTTCGTACATCACTTCCGTAATGCATTGGAAAGCGTCAGCCTGGTCGACTAGTGGCACACCTCCCTGGAGTTCCGAGAGGCTGTGGTCGGTGACCCCAGCTTTCACCATGACGACGATGCTCGCTCGCTCGTCGCAGGGATAGATAAGCACGCGTTCGTCGTCGTAGCCAGGTGCGAGGTTGAAGGCGTACTCGTAGTGCGGATACCCACGGTCAGTCGTCCACTTCCCGCCATGTCGAATGACGCTAAAGCGATAGGCGCTACGAGGCCGCGCTGCGTGAGGGAAGACAAACCCGCCAATGGAAGAACTTGCCGCGTAGCCATCGTTCACCCTGTCGGCCCAGCGTCGACGTTTGAAGCGGCAGTAGATAAGCGGTTGGGTGGCCCCTGGCAGTGTTTCGGTAGTGATTTCACACACCAGGCTGAAACGCCCGCCGGCTGCATCGTAGGGCCTGGTCATCACTTCGGCACTGTTGCGTTCCGAGCCACCTATGACGCGCACAACCGGACCAAGTCTGGGAAATAATTCGTGGCCAGCCATATGCGCGGCAAGTACGCCGGCTGTCACATCGAAAGGAGTCGGTGAGTCTGGCTTCGAGATGCCGCCCCAGGGAAAGATCTGGACTCGTGATGGGCTGATGCGGACTACCTTGTCTTCTTGATTAAGTCGACGCAAGGCGCTGATGCCCAACGTATGCGCGCCGCGGCTCTCGCTATAGCGTGCCAGCGGACCCTCGGACCATCGCGCGAATGCATCCTTGATTTTCTGAACGACATCGCGCGCATCGTCGCTTGTCAGGAAGCCCCAAACATCAGGGTCTCCAGTGGGCACATAGAGCGAACGGAGGCCAATGTCGTCCCTAACTGCTGCCCAATCGTCGATCTCAAGTTGCAGTTGTGCCCTTAGATTCGCGAATGGGAGGTGCTCAAAGGCATTCTCATCTTTCTCTTTGACACGGTTTGTCGCCTCGTCGCGGATCTGCCTCAAGACCTTAAGTGCTTCGGCAGTCCAGGAGACCGCGAAGACGTTGCGGATCAATGGGGGCGTGTCTTTGGCGAACTCCATCGCAAAAGCTGCGTAGCGCACTGTCGATTTCATTGGACGTCTTCTCCATGAAGTGGTGCATCGGAAGCCCAGAGCGGGTTGTCGTGCCACGGCTCGTCGGCCGCGTCATCCTCGGGTGCCTTGACGACGTTCAGGCCCCGGATGTTTGAAAGGGGATCGAGAAATGCCCCGTAGAGGGCACGGTACAACGCAGCTTCGCGACGGTCGTCCGAGGCCACTCCGCGTTCCAGGATCAGTCGTAGCTGAACCAGCATGCTGCTCATCTCATCGTCGAATTCACCTCGCGTGGTCTTCTCGGCCCAGGCACGGTCAATGAAGAAACACTGTACCGGGCAGCCGTTGCGCATAGCGCGCCCGATCGTCTGCAGCAGGTTCACAGCGATGTTGGCCGTGAACGGCTCAAACAGCTTGCCTAGCGAGCGCGCATACAGCGGTCGGCGAAGCAGCCGGCCGATGCGTTGATATGCTTGGCGGCGAGCCGCTACCAAGCGCTTGCCCAACTGGTCGAGTGACATTGAGTCGTCCTGGCGCAGGTCGAAGTCCAGCGTCGCTTTGGCTGCCATGCTGACCGGCAGGCTCATGTCGTTGGGGGCTGGGTGCGGGCGCGTCAGGAAATACAAGGTACCAATAACCGCATCACGCCGGCGAGGTCCTGACGTGAATACGACGTTGGTGCCACGGCCCAAGGCGCCCGGCGGGAAGATCAGTACGTGCCAGCGATCATCGTCGCCCAGGCTCTCGACGCGAGACGACGTTACGTAGCCGGCGGTCGACACCGCGTCGGGCAAATCATCGATCACCGCGACCACCTTGTCCCGCCAAGCTGGCAGGCGCTGGTCGATGTACTGCTTTAGCCGGCGCGCCTGATCATAGCTGTTCACGACGAAGGCGGCTCTACGTGGCACGCCAGAGCGGACGTCGAAGTGAGCACAGTCACGAGCCAACTGGGAGTTAGCGGGGCCGCCGTCGAGTAGCTCGAGGGCCATCTTTTCGAGATTGGCCATTCGGATTGCTTCCGAGCGCTCCCCGCTGAATCGCAGGAAACCAGCATCAGGACCTTGACCATCCCGAATCGGCCTGAACTCGTAGTGCGAGTCCGGTGCATCCGCTCGCTCCGGCTTTAGGCGCTGGAGCAAGTATTGCGGCGTCACTGCAATGTGATGCGCAGGGCTGGGTGGCAGAAAGCTGGTCGCGCTGGTAAGCAGGACTGCAGGGCCATCGCGGGTCCCGTCACGACGCTTAATCCATTCATGCAGACGATACATCAGAAGTCGCGGCGCGCCCGCGAATACCACGTACTGCAACTGCAGATCGATCGCATTGCCCAGAGGGTCTCGCTGCGACGGCGTGGAGAAGAAGCGCACACCACTCAGGCTGCCGAGGATATTGTCAGGCGAAGCTATGAGCAAGGACTTGGAGACCAGCTCGTCGATCAGTACAGGAGCGAGCAGGCCCTGATCAATCATGTCGTTTAGGCGGGGCGACAGACGGCGATAGCTTAGAATTGTGAACGTGACGGGCAGTAGCAGTCCCACCAGCTGTTGGGCCTCGGCTTCGCTGGAAGTACGCCGTACATCGCGCAACTGCTCTGCAATGCGTTTGGTCAAACTGGCCAGTTCCTGCAGGCTCGATTCGGCTAGCCAGTCGGACATCAAACGCGAGAGCTCTTCGTGCAGACGTGTGGCGTGCTCGAGCGAGACTCCAAAGGCAGACGCTGTGCGCGCGACCATATCTGCGGACGCGACCATGCTGCCTGCTCGGGCGCCGCGCAGCTGGAACGCGCGGATTGCGGCACCTTCCCAGAGTTCACAGAGTGCGTCTTTGGCCTGCGCTTGGGGGTCCGCGCCAAGATCGTCCGTGAGCATGCTTACGCGTTTGGGCGAGAGCCAGTCGCCGATGATGCGCAGCGGCGACATCAGTAGACCATCGAAGGCCTTACGAAGATCGTCTGTCAGTCGCAGCACCGCATGAGTCAGCGCCACATTGAGCTTCTCAAACTCTGCAATCTCGATGGCCAGCTGCGCGTAGTCGACGCCATGCAATACGGCGTTTTGGCCCGACGCGATCGGCTGCAACATGCTCCGCTGCACCTGACGGTGGAACGAACGGTCGTGTCCGGAGAGGCTGAGTTCGGCTATACCGCCCCGATCAAGGTCCTGCTGAGCACGAGCAGCCTCGTCGAAGACCACGACGTCGAAGCATCGGGCGATGAGCTCGAAATAGCGCTCGTCCAATGTCGTCGTGTGCCGTGGCACGCGGGTGTCCGCGGATAGAATGTGTCCGAGCCAAACGCTGGCCTGTGGCAGCTCGCGCGCGGCGCGCGTTAAGCCACACAACGACCACACTGGGCAGAGGCGGCCTTCCAAGGAACTGACCCCGTGTTCAATCTCATCGTCTTTGTTGCCGCGGCTCTGCATGACTTTGGTGCAGAAACTGTCCGCAATACCGAAGGCGGCACTGGGTGCCGAGGTCAGTCCAGGAAGAGCACACACACCCTCGAACAGTGGTGCGCTGTCGGCTGAAGCGCCATAGCCTCTGAGTGGATCGTCTGTGGCCAGGGCTTCGGCCAACTTGTGGGCATGACGCAGTCGCGTATCACGGGACTGCCCAACAAGCAGACCCGCCTGTACACCGTAGCGGCGCAAATCCTCCAGGTACTGGCGACACATTTCGATCGACGGGAAGAAAACGGCGACCCTGATGCCTTGCATGCCCAAATAGCGCAGCAAGCACATCAGCAGTGTTGTCTTACCGGCCCCGGGAAGCCCGATTAAGTGTTTGAGGCCCTCGAGTTCGAGAGAATGCTCGACGTTGAGGCGGCCATCGGCTTGGACCTTGTGAAGTGCGATGGCGTGCAGCCGCTGGTGCCAATTTCCCGGACGAGGAACCTGCGTCCGCTCGTCAATCGCGTCCATCTCGCGAGCCTCTTCCAGTAGGTCTGCCCAAGCGATCGCTAAGCGGCGCTGTGGCGCGCGATCAACATCGTGGACAGCAGGCGTTGGCAGGCTCGCGGGCAACGACCGGATCGGGTAGCGGCGCGACTCGCCGGCAAACTGGACGTGAATCATCATCGGCCGGTTCGGCTTCGCGAGCTCCATGCCATGCGCTTCCGACGCATGCGGCTCCTTCAGTACGCTCAGCGCCTCGTTTAACTCGGGCGCTACGATGTCGAACATCGGTCTTATGACCAGCGTGCGCTCATCGAAACGAAACAGGCGTCTATGCTTAGCCGCGAGCGACACATCGTTGTAGCGCACCGCTGCTGCTTTTAGCGCGGCAATTGTTGACAAGCCATTACAGACCCGGCGCAGGTTATCCAATTCGATCTCGCGTGATCGCAGCAGCGGCGTGCGCATTACGCTGCGGAATCCCATAAGCAGCGCCGGCGCATTCTGGAGCGAGTTCTCGCCTAGCTCGTGGAAGAAGAAGCCAGCCAAGAGATCGAGCCGGTGTAAGCGCAGACGCTGCAGACACCTTACGATCATGCCCTAGCCTTTAACTTGCGGCACAGCGTGCTGACCGAGATGAATTCTACGTCTAGCCGGCTACATTCCCGGCACAGGATCTCTAAGTAGCCTGGAAAGCGGGACAATGCCTGGTCATTGATCGCAACATACTTTTGGGCGAAGAGTTCGAGCCCACCAAGGCTTCGGTTCAGCGTCTCGGCCAATACAAAAGGATTGGCATGGCTTTTCACGTCAATCCCTACTACGTCGCCATCCAGGCTGATGTCGCACTTGTCGCGCCCAGGATAGAGCGAGGCGCTAAGCCCGGCCGGCTCGGCGACGGCGGCGTCATAAAGCTCGATCTCGTCTTGGCCAGGCCCACACCAGTACACTTGGATGTGTGCCTTCACCACTAGACTGTCCTCACTAATAGCTTCTCGTGCCGACGCCCGCAGAACCGGTGCCTCGTACGCCTTGCACGTACGGACGGGGCAGCTCACGTGGTCTGCAACGACTGATGCAACCATCGGAGCACCGCAGTTGACGCATCGCAGCAGCGCGCCCTTGACCAGGTGGTGCGGTTGCACCTGCTCGTAGCAGGAAGCCAGGAAGGGTGCAGCCAATTGCATGTTTCCCTCTGCCAAGAACCGGCGCTGCTCGGCGGCTGTGGTGATCGGGTGACGAGTAATGAACTCGCGCAGTGCCGAGTACACCTCGTTGCCTCGAGAGGCGAATTGGTCGCACACGGAGTTAAGTTGAGCGAAGGCCTGCTGCTCCATAAGGTCAAGCTCCGAGGCGATCTGCCGCGCCAAGTCGATGCACTCGATCGTAGGTAGCCGAGACGCGATATCGAGCAGCCGGATGCCGTGAAATCGGAACTCGGGGGAATCGAAAATCGGGAGACTCCACTCGCGGCCGCGCAACGGTTGACCGCACCTTGCCACCAGCGTGTGTGCACCATCGGCCTCCACTGGCTGGCTGTACATCACGTATAACCCGGCCAGCCGCGAAATGGCTGCGCGCAGCCATGCAGAGACCGACGTGTCGTGTACCAGTGGCTGCCCCGCGCGCGCGCGGCGGTAGTGATCTACCAAGCCGGCGGCTAACAATGGGATGGCCTCATGCGCCATTGTGAGGGCTCGGCTTTCGTCCAAGGATACTGCCGCCGGACCGAGAATGAGAGTAGCAGATTCGTCCTGCAGGTCAGGATGATCCAGTAACGCGATAATTTCGGCTGGGGCCAGGGAGTGGAAGCGTTTAACAACAGCCTTGCGCGTTACCCCCAGCTGTACGAACACGCAGGCGACCACTAATTGCACGAGGTGCCGCCACTGGTAACGTTTGCGTAGGGAGGGAGATACTAGTCCGACGGTGCGGTAGTTCACCACTACCGAGCGGGTTGGCGCACGCAACACCTGCCCCTGCCAGGTCCTCTGATCCAGCAGCAGTTCGGAAGCTGTCGCGGTGAGATCGTCGAGTGAACCCTCCCAAGAAGCAAGCCCTTCGAGTGTCTTGGTCAGCGATGACATCAGAACAGCATTCTGCGGTTATTCTAACTGTGATTAAAATATCATAACATCACAATAGTTCAATCCCAGCGCTGCCCGATGTGCTTGACCGCCGAGATCAGTGCCTGGCGGGTCAAATTCTGGGGTCATGCGGACGCCCAGGGCACACCTCACGTTCTCACAGGTATGCGCATCATTGATGCCCGCGGTAAAGCCAGCCGTTCTTGGTCGAACTATGGACGCCACTGGCGCCGATGGTTGATCGTCTAGAAGCTGGACGATGTCCACACCTTATGATGCGCTGATTGTCAAAAACATACGGCGCCAGACCCGCCGAAAGTTTGATCCAGCCCAGCCTGCCTATAGCCTTCCGTTTAAAGCATTAATAATCTTCGACTTTTGAGATTTCGGCCAGTAATTTATCGAAGCCATTACACGGAAGTACAACTTGCAGATGCGGCTTTTGCGGCGCTTTCCCTTCCACAGCCGCAACGAAAAGGGCTTTGTGATCGCTCGAGTCCTCCAGCATACACACCCGCCGCAGTCGGGTCTTTCCGGTCGCGTACCTGAACAGGCAAATGCCAGATAGAACACCGTCTTTATCGACTACCGTCGGAAACGTAGTGATTAGCTTGCTTGTACCGGGGATCAGGACCGGAGCGAAACGGGAATTCGGCCAGGCCTTTGCCAAGTCGTCGATGACCATTTGCGCGAACCTCGGCAGCCGTTTTGGGGCGTCGACAGACACTGGTTGAGCATCGCCACCCACCGTGCTGGAAGCATAATCCAAGGGCCGGGCAACGCCATCGGATACCGAATCCCCAAATCCGACCAATTCCTCGACTTCGCCGTTGTCCAGAAAAAACAACCGGCCCGGGCCTTCGCGATCACTGTTGTCTTTCCAAATCGGCTTGTAGGTCAAGTCCGGGAACCGGGCTTTGTGACCAATCCGCGCAGAGCGTTCCTTCCTTTTGGGACCCGGGTCGGCGTCGTCGACCGACCGCGCCCGGTCTTTCCGACTTTTTTGGCTGAATCGGGTCTCCTGGGCTTTGTCGCTTGGGTCGGCGTGAGCCGGTGTTACGGATTCGGACGTCTCGTAGGACAGGGAGCGAAACGGAAACGGGTACGAGCAGGACAGCAGCTGAAACACCAGGAAGGTTTGATCCGGCGTTTCGCCGAAGGGTAGCCAAAGGCCAGTGGCTTCCAGGGTCGTCTCGCCCAGAAAGGGAAACCCCGTGTACGGAAAAACCGTTACCTGTTGGGAAGAATGCTTGACGCACGACGCATGAATTTTCGCGGCTGCAGCGAAAGCCAGGCGGTTAAGGGCCATACGGCCAACGTCCGGCGCCGAAACGCCCCGAAGTCCGCTCGCCAGTTTTAAGTGGAGGTGGCCAGTCTGATCGTCGTATGTGGCCGATTCCCAGAGCGAATCCTCCTCCAGCGGGCCGCGGAATAATGTTCTGAGCAAGCGGCTCGACGAACCGAAATAGAACCGAATGAGTTCCAGGCAGGGAATGATAAGCCTTTGGCCGCTTTTCATTTGTACGCACAGGCAATACGAGTGCGTTTGGCGACGGTGCCAGGGGTGAACGTGAAGCGGCAGCAGGAACCGGCCGTCGATGGGCAAGCCGGCTTTGACGAAAGCAGTGGTGATCTGGGTTATCGCCACGCCGGAAAACCGCTCGGTGGCATACGGCGGAGCGTCCTTGAAGTGTCCTTCTTCCCAAACGTCGCCTAGTCGAAGGCGAGGAAGCGCGCCGAGCGGCATCCAAACGGTGCGAACGACTCCCGGATCCTGAGATTCGCAGGGGGCGGTCGGATCACCGACGGCAGGAACGACTTCGACTCTGACGCTGGGATTGAAATATCGACGGAACGGACCGTGATAGGACACTTCGCCCATCCACGCGATGCGCCATGGCCCGGGGCCTGGCGTGAGATCTCCGTATCTGATCCGTGACGTGTCCATGCTGACCAAAATCTTGCCACCGGGAGGACCGCGACGCAACAACTCGACCGGAACCTTGTGATGGACTGCGCTGCCGGTCTCCGCTTGCATCACAATGGGACGATTGGTTGTGAGCCAGGCTGGCTGTGTCTGTGGCCAGCCAGGTTTCGCCTGTTGAAATCCTGTACAGCAGCCGCGTACCAGTCAGGTGGATTCGCGAAATCCTTCAACAGGAGATTGTATCGAATTGCTTTTGACTTCCAGGCGCTCCTCACGCGGCTGGGCCATTTCCCCATGAGCCACCACCCCAACGAAAGCAGGTGGTGGCGTTCGGCAAGGGGACGGTGCTCGAACGCAAACCGACCGCGCTCGATTTCCGGCCCGCGCTGACCCGTTCGTGATCGAACATAGCCGAGAAAACGGAAGGCGGTGGGCATCGAGGCAAGCAAACGGCAAAAGTGGTGCAAGACATCCAATCGTCCGACATCGATCATCCGCCTTGAGCTACGCTCGTTCCGAATGACGGTCAGGAGCCGGCGCCAAGAGGCAAACGCCCGGCAGTCCCACTCATGGACGGGCGATTGCGGCGCATTGCGCAGGTTGAAGCCGCAGTTCCAGCATAGGCTCAACGGTTCCGCACCATAAACGTCTGATCGCCCGACATCGAGTCGATGCAGCGCGACGGGGCTGTCGCACCCCGGGCAGCGATCGGCCATCAAAATCCGATGCAGAGGACAAAACGTATAGAGCGCAACCCGCCAGGCGCGTCGAAAATAAGGGGCCGCGTCGGCGGCGAGGCAAGCTGGGCAATACTGAAGGCCAAAGCCTTTCGGGGAGCGTGCGACAGTCTGCAACGGAAGAATCCAGCGTTGCTGACCGTTTGAATGTCGCCGGTAGTATAAGCGGCTCTCGTAACCCGCCAGCGTCATGTTCCAAACTTCGGCGAAAGCACGCCCCGACCTCGCGGCTAATCTTTGGAGGAGCCATTCCGGCGCCTGCCGATCAATGTCGCGATTCCAAATTTCGAATTCGCCGAACTCGATGTGGCAGAAGGTTTGCAATTTCAGGCCGTTGGCATGCGCAACCCGGACGATCCAGGAAGACAACAGCTCATCCGCGTACGGACGTGGGTGCGCAGCCCAAGTGATGCCGTGCGCCACGAGGGGATTTCGGATTCGCCGGCTATAAGCGCCGCTGATCAAACCGCCAATTCGCGCCGGCGAGCCGATGGAGGCACCCAGTCGATCTGTCCGAGCAGGCGTCTGTCGATGCGCTCCTGCCCTGTCTCGACGGCCGCCACGGCCGCCTTAACCAGCACCTTGGAGATCTCGCCGATGTAGCCTTCGCTCATCGCGTACACGGTATCGGCCAATGCGTTTTCGACGAGGTTCGATGCGTTGCGTAGCGGCAGCAGCCGTTCGAAGGTCGCCAGCAGGCGGAGAAAGTCTTCGTTGTTGGTCCAGCGGCCAAGCACCGTTTGCTCGAACCGGTTCGATAACTGCGGGTCGGTTTGAATGGCTCGAAAGGCTTCGCGGGTACCGACGCCGACGATGGGGATTTCCAGCGTGTTGCCAAGATATTTGATCACGTTCAGGAATATCCGTTGCTTGGCCATGGAGCCGGCCAGCAGATTGTGGATTTCGTCGATGATGAGCATGCGCAGCCCCACCGCCTTCATCAGTTTCACCGCTTGGAATTGCTTGCGGTCTGCACGTTCGGTAGGCTTGTGCGGCACGAACAGCAATTCGAGGATGGCGTTGTAAAAGCGAGCCTCGTCCGGTACCGGTTGCGATTCGACCCAAAGCACCGGCACCGTCGCGGCATCGCGTTTCGGAGTATCGTCCGGAGGGTGCATCTGGCAAAAGCGCTGGACCAGCATGGACTTCCCGTTGTTGGTATCGCCGACGATCAGGAGATTCGGCATGCGGTGCGACTTGGGGTAGTTCAGCAATTCTTCCAGCTTCCCCAAGATTTCCTTCCCCCGGGGATAGCCGATCCAGTGCGGCGACTGGATGTAGCGAATTCTCTCGGCGTTCGGGCGCTCCAAGTACTCGGCCGATTCCGGACGGAGATGGCTGGGTTCGACTCTCACGGTTTGGTCGCCGGCAGATCGTCGACTTCGTCGAACGGCAGGATTTGTCGCACCGGGGTTGCCGGCGCCGGAGCGGCCGGTTCGGAGGCGGGCGCTTGCGGAACATGGCTGCGGGCGTTGGCTATCCCCAAGCGGCTGCGTTCACGATTGACGCGCGCCTTCTTGGTCAGTTTCTTTGCGCTTTCCTCGATGCGCCGCAAGGTCTCGTAGGCATCGAAGATTCGATTTTCGTCCACCGGAAATTCGGGCCGTTCCTCGACTGCCCGCTTTTCCGCTTCCCGCAGTTCCCAGATGCTGATCGCGGGCCGCGAGGTATTCCGGTAGGGAATCGCGTAGTACTGGCGTACTTCCGGATCGTAGAACCAGACGACGCTGATGTCGCGAGGATCTCGGCGGAACAGGAACTTCCGCTTCAACTTGGGATGCTCCGGATCCGGAGCGTTGACCCAGCGACGCAGGACATCGTGCTGATATTCGACGTGGTCCCAAACCACGCCGTAGGCCTGGACGGTGCGTTTCTCGAAGGGGATGAGGTCCAGCTTGAGCCGCAGCTCGTCGGCGATGCGAGGCGGCAATCCAATTCCCGGCTGGCTCTTCGTGCCGAGGATGCCTTCCTGCCATTTGGCGATCGGCGGCATGCCGAGTTCGGAATGCTTCGACTGATGGTAGATATCGACGCACAGCGTGGCGAACCACCTTTCGAACTCCTGCAGGCTGATGACGGCCTCTCCCTCGGAATCGTATTCGCCGCGTTGTTGCGCATTGGAGAACGTGGTGCCCGGCGCACCGTGAATTTCTTCATTCAAGCTTCCCAGCAGCCGTTCGATGTGGGCGCCGTAATTCGGCCTTGCCACTGGCCGCCACTCCAGGTCGATCCCGTATTCCTGGCAGGCCAGCTTCAACATGTTGCCGCGGAACTCTTTGGCGTTGTCCGCGTGGATCGTCCTGGGCAGCCCCCAACAGGGCCACGTGGAGTCGATGCCAAGCCTGGCAAGGCCCTGCTCTTTCGGAAGAAGCGCATGGGAAAGGCAAAGTCCGAGGGACAGGTTCCCGGGCGGGTCGAACGAAATGTAATACCCCAGGACCATCCGTGAAAACACGTCGATGAGCAGCGTGAGCCAGGGCCGTTTCAGGGGCAGCCGGTGAACGTCGTCGACCAGGATGATATCCAGGGGCGTGTGGTCCACCTGAACGACGGATAGTGGAAAGTCGGCCCCGGGAAACTGCCCCTTCAGCAGCTGCTGGCCTTGTCGAGCGGCTTTGGCACCCTCGCGCGCCTTGGCTTTCGTGTAGCGGTCGAGGGACTTGATACGGTTGCGAACAGTATTGGCGTGCGGCGTTGGCACCTTGGCCTTGGCGCATTGTTTGGCAATCTCGCGGATGACCTTCGACGCGCTGCGCTTTTGCCGGGTGAGATATGATGCCTCTATGGCTTCGGCGACGATTTTTTCGGTTTCGGCTGAAATCGCAACTTTTCCCCGGTCGGTGCGCGGTTTGCGCGTCAGGGCACTGACCTTCTCTGTGGTCTGAAACAAATCCAGCCATCGGTACAGGGTGGCATGATGCATGCCGACCTCTATCGCCCGCTTTTCCACATCCTTCTTCGTCCGGTTCGGTAACTCAAGAAGTGGTTTTATGACGTCGTATTTTCTCTGCGCCTCGGTGATGACATCGGGTTCGTCATCGTTCAAGTCGATGGATAAAACCGGCGATGCGGCCCCGGCGGGAGATAAATCTGCGATCTGAGCTTCCAGCAGCCGTCCCGATTCCGGATCCAATAAAAGGACCGTTTTGAAGTTTGAGGATTCTTGCCGAATGACGTGTCGCTTGCCGCGGTACCAGACCTCGGATCCCTGCTCCAAACGCAACGGACGAGTGCCGCGGCCGGTCACGAAATGCTCCAAATAGGGGAGTCCATCGTCAGGGATTTTTCGAGGTTGGCGCCCATCTTATGATGGCTCAAGAGATGCCAGAGCACAGGCAACCACTCCGCTTGAATGGCCGGATCGGAAGCGATGGCCTGAAGCAGCCGCGAAGGCGTCGCGGTGGGCATGGCCTGCAGGACCGCGAGCATGCAACGGGCCGATTCCTTGGGGATCGGTCGCTGTCTGAACGGGGCTAGAAATCGTACGTTCCGCAAATATTCTGTCCGAATTTCCTTTTCCGTAAGAATACGGAAACGCCACTGCCGGGATTTGGCATATCGCACGGCTTGCCGGAACTTGGGCCTTAACTCAGCCCAATGTTCTTTCAAATCCGCGCGGTACTTGACCTCGCATAGCCACGGTGGCCGTCCGCATCCGTCCTGAAATCGAACCAGCACGTCGGGAATGTAGCTTCGGTTGATGTCCCTTTCGTCGTGCCATTCAATGCGAACTGGCTGAACCTCAAAGGCCTCGACATCTTGGGAAAACTCCAGGATCGCGAGAAAATCCCTCTCAAGGGTGGACTCGAACTCGGCGAACCCTTCGGCCTTCCGGGACGCGAGAACGCCAGTGACCTGTCGGTAGCTCTTCGGAATTTTACGTACAGGCATGCCAATCCATTCGCAAATATGTCTGTAATTCCAGGAAGCGGTCGCAAATATCCTTGTTGATGGTAGCAAATATCGATGGAAAACGCAGTCAAAGCCGGCTCTGAGTCGCAATTATCGATGGAATTCACATTAGCGGTGCCCCCGCTGGGCTGAAGCCCGACCTACACCGACCCGTAAGCCGGGTTTCAACCTGAAAGCAGCGCCCAAGCACCCCGGAGAGCCTGGGCCGGCTTAGCGATGGACTGCCAGCGCAGCAACCGGGCGGCGTTACGGTTGCGGTAGCTCAATAGCGGCATGATGCCCCGGTCGAGCAGGGCGGTGCCGGCCGCTTCACCCAGCAGCAGTTCGGCGCAGGGCTGCTGTTTGATCTCGCCGTCTTCGCGGAAG
>VEPA01000162.1 GCA_012026675.1 Betaproteobacteria bacterium
CGGCCCGGAGATGAAATTCACCGCGCGCGGCAGGGTGCCGAGTTCCTTGCGCGCGAGGTTCCAGGCGTCTTCCATGTAGGGCAGGATGCGCGAAGCAGGCACAACCGCGATGTGGGTTTCCGGCAGCAGGCTGACTGCCGCCGGCGTATCGGGCGAGGAGCACATCATCAAGGTTCCGGTTTCGGCGACGGCGCAGAAACAACCGGTGATGCCCACCAGGTCGGCATCACGCGCGCCGCGCGCCTCGACCTTGAGCCCCGCCGCTGCCCAGTCCAGCTCCGCCAGCGCCGGCTGGACGACGCCTGATTTGGGCAGCTTCATGTCCGTCAGGTAGCGCGCAATTGCGCCCGGCACGTCGGTGTCGGCAGCCACGCGATCCACAGTGCTCGACTGCTGTTCCGACTTGATGCGGAAACGCTCCAGCAGGGCTTGCGGCGAAGCGTCGAAAACCGGCTTGGGGCCCTGGTTGCGGCTGGACAGGGTAGCCGCCATGACCTCGCGGCCAACTGCGGCGTTCATGGCATTGCGCTGCAGGCCGGCGCGCACGCGGCCGAGGATGTCATCACGAGAACTCATCATCTTTCCTCTGGTCGGGTCAGGCGCGGGACGCTGTCTTGCGGCGCGCGGCATACAGTTCGCGGAAAGTCTTACCCTGCGGCGCCGGGAAATCGCGCCCCAGGGTCCACTCGGGTGCGGTCGGCAACACGCGGATCCGGTCCGAGCCGGCTGCCAGCCATTTCAGGTAGCGCGCGCCGAAGCTCGCCGCCAGCGCATACAACGTCGGCCGCTGTGCGACCCAGGCCCAGAGGCGCAGGCCGATGCGCTCAGTGAGCGGGCGCAGGCCGCGCTCGGTTTGTTTCTCACGCAGCTTGCGCAAGAGATCCGGCAGAGGAATCTTGACCGGACAGACGACGCCACACTGGTTGCACAGGGTCGCCGCATGCGGCAGGTCGATAGCGTTCTCGATGCCGGCATAGAGCGGCGTCAGTACCGAGCCCATCGGCCCCGGATAGACCCAGCCATAGGCGTGGCCGCCGATCGTCTGATACACGGGACAATGGTTCATGCAGGCGCCGCAGCGAATGCAGCGCAGCATGGCGTGGAAATCGCTGCCGACGACATCCGCGCGGCCGCTGTCGACCAGCACGAAGTAGAGATGCTCGGGACCGTCGTGTTCCTCGGGCTTCTTCACCCCGGTCAGGATGGAAAAATAGTTCGAGATCGACTGCCCGGTGGCCGAACGCGGCAGGAGGCGCATCAGCGTCGACAAGTCTTCCAGGGGCGGGATCACCTTTTCGATACCGGTGATGACGACATGGACCTTGGGCAGGGTCGTCACCATGCGGCCGTTGCCCTCGTTGGTCACCAGCGCCACCGAACCGGTTTCGGCCACCAGGAAATTGCCGCCCGACAAACCCATTTCAGCCGACAGGAAATGACTGCGCAATACTTCGCGCGCCTCGCGCGTCAGGGCCGGAATGTCGGTCTTGCGCGGCGTGCCATGGACTTTGTGAAACAGGTCGGCGACCTCGTCGAGCCCCTTGTGCACCACGGGCGCGATGATGTGACTGGGCGGTTCGTTGTCGTTGATCTGCAGGATGTATTCGCCCAGATCGGTTTCCACCGGCTGGATGCCGGCGGCTTCGAGCGCCTGGTTGAGCCCGGCTTCCTCGGAGAGCATCGACTTCGACTTGGTGACCTTTTTTACTCCGTGCTTTTTGGCGATCTCCGTCACCAGGCGGCAGACCTCGGCGCCGTCCCTGGCCCAGAGCACGGTAGCGCCGGTATCGAGCGCCTTTTGCTCGAAGCGTTCCAGCCACAGGTCGAGATTGTCGATGACCTTGTTGCGGATCGCAGCCGCCGCATCGCGCGTGGCCTCGAAATCGTCGAGATCCTTGATCGCCTCCGCACGCTTGGTGACGAACTTGCCCTTGGTGTTCTTCAGGGTGCCCTGCAGGACCACATTCGCCAGGGAGCCTGCGGCGTTGGCCTTGAAGCTCATGGATTTGATTTCCATGGCTCAGACCCTCCCGGCCAGGACTTCGGCGACATGCAGCACCTGCGTCGTCTCGTTCCCCATGCGCCGCAATTTGCCCTCGATGCTCAACAGGCAGCCCAGGTCGCCACCAACCACCGCCTTGGCGCCGCTGGCCAGCACGTTGTCGCACTTGCGCTCGGCGATCGCCGCCGAGACTTCGCCGAACTTGACCGAGAAAGTGCCACCGAAACCGCAGCATTCCTCGCAGCCGTTCATTTCCTTGAGCTGGACACCCTTTACCTTCGCCAGCAGTGCGCGCGGCTGCTCCTTGATTCCCATGCTGCGCAGGCCGGTGCATGAGTCATGGTAGGTAATGCTGCCGGCGTAATCGCCAGGCACGCTGTCAACCTTCAGCACATTGACGAGGAAATCGGTCAGCTCATAGGTGTGGCTGGCCAGCGCCGTGGCGCGGTCGCGCCACTCCGATTCCGCCGCGAGCAGGTTCGGATATTCCGTTCGAATATGATCGCCGCAGGAACCGGAAGGCACAACAACGTACTCGAAGCCTTCGAACTCGGCGATGGCCTTTTTCGCCAGCGCCACCGCACCCGGCGCGTCGCCCGAATTCCATGCCGGCTGGCCGCAGCAGGTCTGGGTCTCGGGCACGATCACCTCGCATCCGGCTGTTTCCAGCAGTTTCAGGGATGCAAAGCCGATGCGCGGGCGCATCAGGTCCACCAGACAAGTCACAAACAGCCCTACACGCACCCTTGCCATGGACTCACTCCGTATGTCGTTGTTATTCATCGCCTATGGTCGGCGAAGTCATTTGCTATAGTATCCGAAGTCCAGTTCCCGAGAAGAGATTGCCGTGCCATCACCCCGCACGGATGCCGCGCCGGAAGCCCGCAGCGGCATCCAGGTCATCGAGCGCATGATGAAACTGCTCGATGTCCTTTCCTACCATCCCGATCCGGTCAGCCTCAAGCAACTGGCGCTGGAGACCGGTTTGCACCCGTCGACGGCGCATCGCATCCTGGCCGCCATGGCCACGTCGGGCTTTGTCGAGCGTGCCGAGCCCGGCACCTACCGGCTCGGCATCCGTTTGCTGGAACTCGGCAACGTGGTCAAGTCGCGCATCAGCATCGGCCAGGCGGCCATGCCGCTGATGCAGCGCCTGCATCAGCAACTCGGCGAGAGCGTCAACCTGGGCGTGCGCCAGGGCGACGAAATCGTCTATGTCGAACGCACTTCCAGTGGCCGCTCCTCGGTGCGCGTAGTGCATCTGGTCGGCGCCCGCGCGCCCTTGCATGTCACCGCCGTGGGCAAGCTCTACCTGGCCGAGGACGGCCCGCAAAAGCTGCGCGAATACGCCAAGCGACCCGGCCTGCCCGGCTTTACGCCGAGTTCGCTGACCACGCTGGCGGCCCTCGAACGCGAGGTCGACCGCGCCCGTCGCCACGGCGTGGCCTTCGACAACGAGGAAATCGAGCAGGGCCTGCGCTGCATCGCCGCGCCGGTGCGCGACGACAGCGGCGAACTTGTCGCCGGGCTTTCCGTCTCCGCCCCGGCCGAACGCCACAGTCCGGACTGGGCGGCCATCGTCAAGCAAACCGCCGATGCGATTTCTCTGGCCATCGGCTACACCCCGCCAGCGGGGCGCTAGGGAGACAAGCCGCAACTCAATGATTTGACCTGTGACCGGGCTATCTGTATACTGCGCGGTTCTTTGCGTCATCCCATTGGAGTCTCCATCATGTATGCGGTCATAAAAACCGGCGGCAAGCAATATCGCGTCGCTGCCGGCGAAAAACTCAAAATAGAACAGATACCGGCTGATGTAGGCACTGAAATCACTCTCGACCAGGTTCTCATGGTCGGCGAGGGCGAATCAGTCAAGATCGGTTCTCCCATGCTCGCCGGCGCCACGGTTACCGCGAAAGTGATAGCTCAGGGCCGCCATCCCAAGGTCACCATTTTCAAGATGCGCCGTCGCAAGCATTACCAGAAACACCAGGGCCATCGCCAGAACTTCACCGAAATCGAGATCAGCGGCATTGCCGCCTGATCCCGACGAGCATCAGGAGCTAAAACATGGCACACAAAAAAGCAGGCGGCAGTTCCCGTAATGGCCGCGACTCGGAATCGCAACGCCTGGGCGTCAAGAGCTACGGGGGTCAGTTGATTTCGGCCGGCAGCATCATCGTGCGTCAGCGCGGCACCGAATTCCATCCCGGCGACAATGTCGGCATGGGCAAGGACCATACGCTGTTCGCCAAGGTCGAGGGAACGGTCCAGTTCGCCGTCAAGGGCCCGACCAAGCGGCGTGTGGTCAGCATCGTCCCGGCAGCAGCCTGAGACTTCGCCCTTCGCGCCGAAAGCCCTATCAGCTCGATAGGGCTTTCGCGTTTCTGGCCCCTGAAAAATCATGAAATTCTTCGACGAAGCGCGCATAGAAGTCCTTGCCGGCGATGGCGGCAATGGCGCGGTGTCGTTTCGCCGTGAAAAATACATTCCGCTGGGCGGCCCGGACGGCGGCGACGGCGGCAAGGGTGCCAGCATCTGGGCCATCGCCGACCGCAACCTCAACACGCTGATCGATTTCCGCTACACCCGCGTCTTCCGTGGCCAGAAAGGCGAAAACGGCCACGGCTCGGACCGCTACGGCAAGGGCGGCGAAGACCTCGAACTGCGCATGCCGGTGGGCACCGTGATCACCGACAGCGAGACCGGCGAAACCATCGCCGACCTCGATATAGACGGCAAACGCGTACTGATTGCCAAGGGCGGCATCGGCGGCCTTGGCAATTCGCATTTCAAGTCCAGCACCAACCGCGCGCCGCGCCAGAACACGCCGGGCCAGGAAGGCGAAAAACGCGAACTGAAGCTTGAACTCAAGGTGCTGGCCGATATCGGCCTGCTCGGCCTGCCCAATGCCGGAAAATCCACCTTCATCCGTGCCGTTTCCGCCGCCAAGCCCAAGGTCGCCGATTATCCCTTCACCACGCTGCATCCCAATCTTGGCGTGGTGCGGGTAGACGACAACCGCAGCTTCGTCATCGCCGACATCCCCGGCCTGATCGAGGGTGCCGCCGAAGGCGCCGGGCTCGGCCATCGCTTCCTCAAACATCTGCAGCGTACCGGCCTCTTGCTGCACCTTGTCGACATTTCACCCTTCGATCCGGACGCCGATCCGGCCAAGGACGCCAAGGCGATCCTCAAGGAACTGAAGAAATACGACGAGGCCCTGTACAAGAAGCCGCGCTGGCTGCTGATCAACAAGATCGACCTGGTGCCGGCTGACGAGCGCGAGGCGCGTGTGGCGGCACTGGTGAAAAGCTACAAGCCGAAGAGGCATTTCGTCGTTTCCGCGATTTCCGGCGAAGGCTGCCGCGAGGTCTGCTACGCTGTAATGGATCATCTCGAACAACATCGAAATCATGCGAAGGCAGATAGCTGAAGCAAAGCGCCTGGTCGTCAAGGTCGGCAGCGCCCTGGTCACCACCGGCGGCCAGGGACTCGACCACGGCTTCATCGCCGAATGCGCGCGCCAGATCGCTGCGATGCACGACGAAGGCCGCCAGGTGCTGTTGGTCTCGTCTGGCGCAATCGCCGCCGGCATGCAGCGCCTAGGCTGGACCTCCCGGCCGCACGCCATGCACGACCTGCAGGCCGCCGCGGCCGTCGGCCAGATGGGCCTGGCACAAGCCTACGAAACCACCTTCCTCTCCAGCGGCCTGAAAGCAGCGCAGATCCTCCTGACCCACGATGACCTGGCCGACCGCACACGCTACCTTAACGCCCGCTCGACGCTGCAAACCCTGCTCGAACTCGGCGTCGTGCCGATAATCAACGAAAATGACACCGTGGTCACCGACGAGATCAAGTTCGGGGACAACGACACCCTGGGTGCGCTGGTGGCCAACCTGGTCGAAGCCGAGGTGCTGATCATCCTCACCGATCAGAAGGGGCTCTACAGTGCCGATCCGCGCCTTGACCCCACCGCAAAGCTGATCAGCGAGGGCCGCGCCGACGATCGCCGTTTCGAAACCATGGCCGGCGGCGCGGGCAGCGGCATAGCCAAGGGCGGCATGATCACCAAGGTTCGCGCTGCACAGCGCGCAGCAAAAAGCGGCGCGCACACCCTGATCGTCAGCGGCCGCGAGCCCGATTCGCTGTTGGCCGCCGCCCGCGGCAAGGGCATCGGCACCCTGCTCTATGCCGTCGAATCGCCCCTGGCCGCGCGCAAGCAATGGCTGGCCGACCACCTGCAACTGGCCGGGGCGCTGACGCTGGATGCAGGCGCGGTGCAGGCGCTGGGGGACGGCCGCAGTTTGCTCGCCGTCGGCGTGGCACGGGTCGAGGGCGATTTCGAACGCGGTGCCGCGGTCGCCTGCCACGCCCCTGACGGCCACGAAATCGCCCGCGGCCTGATCAATTATTCAAGCTCCGAAGCCCGCCGCATCGCCGGCCACGGCACGCAGGACATCGAAGCCCTGCTCGGCTATATCGACAGCGCCGAACTGATCCACCGCGACAATCTGGTTTTGCTCTGAGCGACAAGAGCTGAAAGCACCTGCATGGGCCTCCCCACCCGGAGCAGAGAAGTAGGCGCTGGCGCAACGACGGAAGATGCGTCACGGTTCGGCTTGAGCCTGACCAATACTATGTTATTTGGGTGTTGCAACAGACCAACACGGCGGGTGGCGAATGTCTCCAGTATCGAAAAATGCGGGCTTTTTAATTGCACTCGCTCTAATATTCCCCTATTAGCCGTAATTGGTACTGACTGCGGCTCCGAATTTCAGAATCGCCAAAGCAATCAATATCCAGGGAGATTTGACATGATGCGGAAAAATTGCATGAAACTGATTCCGGCACTGATGCTGCTGGGCTTTGCCGGCGCAGCCAGCGCCGCTGGTTTTGCGATCCAGAACCAGGCCGGATCGGGTAACGGCAACGCATTTGCCGGCGCGGCGGCGGCGGCGGAAGATGCCGGCACGATCTACTTCAACCCGGCCGGCATGACCTACCTGCCGCAGGGGCACAACATCACGGCAGTCGGAACCCTGCTGGAGCGTTCGATCAAATATGACGATACCGGTACTTTCACACGTGCGGGCGTAATCGCCGCCCCGAACATCACCGTCTATGCACCGACGGGCGATGGCGGTGACGCAGGCGGACTGGGCCTGATACCTGCGGGTTACTGGTCGTATGCCTACTCGCAAGCCCTCCGCGTTGGCGTAGGCGTGTCGCCGACTTTCGGCAACGAGACGGAATATTCGAAGAACTTCCGCGGATTCAATTCCGGATTCTTTGGGTCCATGAGGCAGATCAACATCAACCCGTCGGTCGCCTACAAGCTGAATGACATGGTCTCCTTGGGCGCCGGTCTAAACTTCGCCCACAACGAAATCGAGTTCAAGTTCGGTGTTCCGGTGCAGAGTCCGACGCCTGCAGTAGGAGCGCCTGCAGGTACTTTTGTCAAAGTGGAAGGTGATGACTGGGCAACCGGTTACAACCTCGGTGCCATGTTCCAGCTTTCTCCGAATACGCGTCTCGGCCTGACCTACCGCTCCAAGACCAAGTTCGACCTGGAGGGCGAGCAGAAGGTCTCCGCCACGGGCGCCACACTGACCGCGCTTGGGGTGGTGAATCAGGATGTCAAGGCATCGATCGACATGCCGGATAGCGCCTCGCTGGCGATTTCCCACCAGTACAACCGTTGGCAGTTCCTCGCCGATTACACTTGGACGGGTTGGAGCAGCATCGACAATGTAGCGTTAAAGAACAAGGATACCGGCCGACTGATCAAGACCCTGTCCTACAATTTCCAGGACACCTATCGTGTCGGTCTGGGTGTGAGTTACCAGTATAACGAACAGGTGAAAACCCGCTTCGGCACCGCTTACGACAAGTCTCCGGTGAAATCGGCTGCCTACCGCACCATGACGCTGCCAGATTCCGACCGGACCTGGTTGTCGTTCGGGATCAATTACGCCCTGTCCAAAGCTTCATCCCTCGACTTCGGCTACAGCCATATCTTCTTCAAGACCGCGCGCGCCTCGGCGAACGTCACGAGTGCGACGGGCGTCATTCTGCAGACAATCAACGGCAAGTGGGACGACAACAGCGCTGATCTGCTTTCGGCGGCGTACAACCACAACTTCTAAGCGGGCCCCGGCCCAGCAAGAACGGCGCCCGCGGGCGCCGTTTTTATATCCGCGCCGCAGGTGCGGACGGTATCCCCCAGTGGGATATGTCCACGCCATAGGCGCGGGTTCCAAACTACTTCGACAGGCCTAAAATCCAGTCGACCAGTTTCTTCGCGTCGGCCTCCGAAATGGCCACGCCGTTGGGCGGCATTGCGACGCCGCTTGACTCTTCCTTCCAGTGCCGGTTGTACACCGAAGTACCCCCCATGACGGCCGTGGTCAGATTCTTCCTCGCGTTCTTGTCGCCCTTGTAGCGTGCCGCTACCGCCTTCCAAGGCGGCCCAACCGGCTTGAGGCCGTCCGGCCCTTTCGCGTCCAGTTCGATCGCGTGACAGATGAAGCAACCCGACTTGGTTGCCAATTGACGTGCTGCCTCGTCCTGCTTGGCATCGGCAAGGGCTGAACTGCTGGCGAGCGCTGCAACAAGCAGCAAAGACAGATGGACTGCGGTCATGGACTTCTTCATACCAACTCCTCAACAAAAAAACCGTCTAATGGCACGTCCGAAAACGCATTGCGTGCCGGGATGCATTGCTGCTACCGGTTACTCCAGTCGCTGGCGACCGGGTCGTCGGCATGCCGCCTTCGTCGAGTATACGCGAGCCGCGTTTGCCGACACGACGCAACTGCAGTTGTGCAGCGGACGTCAGACAATCCCGCAATGTCGCATAGAGCCTGAATATACCCGCCGTGCGCCTTGCCTTCTGCCTGCAACCAAATTCTGCCTACGCGGCGCCCTGGGCGCTGGCGAGGTAGGCCGCCATAAAGCCATTGGGATCCTTCATCAGCGTATCCTTCCACGGGCCGAGCGGTGTACGGGTCTGGATGAGACCACGCAATACGCCGACATGATCGGTATGCCCGATGGATGTTGCGCCTATCAGGATATCCGCCTGGAACTGCAGCGACATGTAGCGACCATTGGCTTCGTCCGCGAACTCGACGCCGGAGCCGCCTTGTTCCGGAGTTTCTCCCCACCACTGGCCGAAGGAAGTCGAAATCAGGCCCAGGGTATCAAGCACATTGATCGCCAGAACCCCTTTCATTTGCGCATCGCCGCCCGCCATGTTGAGTGCGGCCACGCGCGCCTGGTCGGCGGCATTGGGCTGGATGGCAGAGACAACGGGAGCGCCGGTAAACAGGTCCGGCGCTTCGGCCACATCGCCCGCGGCATAGATGCCGGCGACCGAAGTCTGCATGCGCTGATCGACAAGTATGCCCTTGCCGATCTTCACGCCGGTATTGTCAAGAAAGCCGACGTTCGGCGCCACACCCGCCGCCACGATAACCAGATCGCAGGCGATTTCTTCGCCGTCGGTGAGCGTCACCGCCAGCCCGGCCGCCGCCTTGGCGCCGACGCCGACAGCCTGGGCCAGGCGTTCGAGCAGGCCCGGACTGGAACCGATAGGCGCAATGCTCTTGACGCCTTTGCCGGTCAGAACGCGGACACCCTTCTGTTCGACCCATTGCTTGATCATGCCACCGGCTTTCGGCGTCATCATCCGCGGCACCATGCGGTCGCCCATTTCGACCACGGTGAGTTCGACGCCGCGCGCCGCGAGGGCCTCCATGATGATGCAGCCGATGAAGCCGGCACCCAATTGCAGCACGCGGGCGCCGGGCGTGGCCAGATTGGCGATCGCCCGTGCATCCGCCAGCGTCCAGCACGTTTGGACCTGTGGCAGATCCATGCCGGGAATCGGCGGCCGAACAGGGTGTGAGCCGCTGGCGATCAGCAATCGGTCATAACTTTCGACTGTGCCGTCGGCAAGCTGCAGGCTGCGCTTCGCGCTATCCACTGAATTAACTCTGGCCTGCAGTTCGCGAATGCGCAGACTGGCAAAATGGTTCTCCGTCTTGCGCAGATAGGTTCCGCTTTCCGCAATATTGCCTTCGAGCAGATAGGGGATGGCCATGCGCGAATAGGCAGGTTCCGGCTCGGCTCCGATCAACACGATTTCCGCAGTGGCATCCGCCTTACGCAGCGTTTCTGCAGCGACGACGCCGGCCGGCCCGTTGCCGATGATGACGTGTTTCATAGCAAGTCCTTAAGTAAAAACGCCAAGGCGTCGGGGATGCCGACGGCCTTGGCGCCAGAGTGGAGGATTACAGGCCCAGGCGGTCCAGGGTTTCCTTGGTCGGCACGCCTTCCGGGGTCCAGCCGCGGAC
>VEPA01000047.1 GCA_012026675.1 Betaproteobacteria bacterium
GGCAGCCGGCAACATCGACATCAACCAGGTGGTGGCCAACACTACCTCGGGCGCTCATCTGACTATGACCGCCGGTGGCAAGATCGACGTCGACGCCAAAGTAGGACCATGGGATCGCACTACCGGCTCGACGGTCGACCGCAATGCCCTGCCCGGTGGGCGTATTGCCATGACGGCTGGCGGCAACATCAACATCAACACCGATATCGCCAGCTACAAGAGCACGCTGGCCGGCGCGGAAGACGCCTCCATCCGTCTGACATCGACTGGGGGCCTAATCAACCTCGCTAACGGCAAGAAGGTCATGTCCGACAAGGGTGCCATCTACGCCAGCAGCTACGGCACCCTTCAGAATGCACCGAGCCTAGAAACTCGTTACCCCCGTGGAAACCTAACTACAGTGCAGTATGCCAACCTATTAAAGAGTCATTACAACGACCCGGTATATATGGGATTTCTGACCACCGGCCCACTTTCTCTAACCTCCACCTCCACAAACGGCGACGTCAATATCAACCAGGCCATCCCAGAAACCACCGGTGCAGTCACCATCATTGCCGGCAACGCCATCAACGTTAACCAACGCATCTACACTAACAATGCCAACATTACCCTGATAGCTGGTGATGGAGGAATCATCATGTCATCCATTCCGGATCCACGAGGATCAGGATGGTCGGATTATCAAAGCACCGAATATCTAGGTGATATCGATGCCCGTGCCGGCAACATCTGGATCGAGGCCATCGGTAACATCCTTCTTGCGAGCGTTCGATCTAGCAGCAATGTAACCGTCAAGTCAAGCGCGGGAAAGCTGGACGGCCGTAGTTTGCAAAACATTATCGCAAGCAAAAATTCCGGCTTGCCTGCCCGGCTGGATTTGGCCGGATATAGCGGCATTACATCCTTCAATACTGGCGAAAGCAAAAATATCCACGCGATATCGAGGAACGGCACAGTGGAAGGATTGTCCGTGGATGAACCGTTCATGCTTGAAGTCATCGCAGGGTTGGACATCAAAATGAGTGGCTTGATGGGCAAAAACATCAGTCTTTTCGCTGGCCAAGACATTATTTCAAATAGTGGTTGGAGATTCATTGGCAATGCACTGGCCAAGGCCGGCCGCAATATCGAGCTGGGTTCAACGAGCGAGGCTACTTTTTTTTATACTGGCGAAAATGGTCCGTCTACGGCGTTTTCCATCAGCACTAAGGAAGAAATAAGAGGAAGTGCGAATCTCACTGCAGGAAACAATCCGTTTGCTGGTTTGACCAGCACGATCGCCGGCATTTCCGCACCGGCCTGGACATCGAAGGGAACCGGCAATATTTCCGCCACTGGCTCGCTATGGCTCGAAGGTCTCGGCGGTTTCATCGCAACCGCCAGTGGCGACATCACGTTGCCTGCACCTGTGCATGTCGCCTACTCATATTATTCTTCAACCGATATCAGGAATAAGCAGCAGCCATTTACCCTTGATGCCGGTGGCGATATCAAACTCAATCGGATCGAAACCATAGGTCCGGTAACGATGGCATCGGCCGGCGGCAATATCACAGTGGACACCACCATCGGCCCGCATGTCGAAATGATCCCATCAATTTGGAACCCAGATGACAAAGGGGTTGCCAGCCTGTACATCCTAGCGTCGGGCACTGGCGCGCAGATCACGATGAAGGAAGCGCGGGCCTCGCGCGATAGCGCCAACGGTATATCGGGCAACATCTTCATCAATGCACCGGCTGGTCAGATCATCCTAAGCGGAGGGACTGGGATACAAGTAGATTCCGGAGCCACCCGAAATGTCGCCGATTCGGATGTTGTCACCGTCACGGACACAATCTCCCCCACCCCTGTTTCCAGGCTACCCATGCCTCATCGGGATCTCCCAGCCATTGGCGTCGGTCCGACCATCGCCGGCCCGGGCGGACCTGTCATCCCCGGTGCCTTGCCGCCGGATGCACCCGGCTCCATCGGCCTCGCCGGTATAACGGCACCGGGCGGCAGTGGAGGAAGCCTCCCCGAAATCCTGGTTTCCGCCCCGGCAACCCAATTCGCTGCCCTCATTGAAACTGAGCCAACAGCAAGCGGCCCAAGCTCTGGCGATACGGAAAGTTCCGCTCCAGGCTTTCCTGACCCGACGATCAATCCGCTCTCCTTCGATACTGCCACCGGAGCCTTCCTTGTCTATGCAGGCGGCAGAGGTGAGTTATCTGAAGAAGAACGACGACGCTAATGCATCGATCATTATGTTTCTTATTTGCGTGGCTTGTCTTTGCCAACGCAGGTGGATATTCCATGGCTGCCGAGCCTCCTACCCAGCCGCTGCTGCGGGTGGAAACAGGCATGCACACTACCCTGATCCGCCGCCTCGTCGTGGATGCACCACGCAGCCGGCTGATCACCTGCTCCGACGACAAGACCATCCGCGTCTGGCAGATGCCCGAAGCACGCCTGGTTGCCACCCTGCGCGTGCCGATGGACCAAGCCCACGAGGGACAGTTGTTCGGTCTCGCAGTTTCGCCCGACGGCCGCACTGTGGCCGCCGGCGGATGGACCGGTTGGGACTGGGACGGCAAGGCTTCGGTCTATCTGTTCGACATCGCCAGCGGCGAACTGACACGCCGCATCGGCAACTTCCCCGATGCGATCCACGCCCTGGCCTGGTCGCCGGAAGGGAAGCATCTCGCCGTCGGCCTGCAAGGCCGTGCCGGCCTTGCCGTCGTTAGGCTGGCCGACGGGCAGGTCATCGCCAGCGACAGCCAGTATCTCGACAAACTCACCGATCTCGACTTCGACCGCAACGGTCGCATTGCCACGGTGGCTCTCGACGGCATGGCACGTCTCTACGATGCAAATTTTCGTCTGCTCGGCCGACGCATCGTACCCGGTGGCAAGCAACCCATTGCCGTCAAGTTCTCTCCCGATGCGGAACTGCTGGCGATCGGCTATCACGACGCGCCTACCGTATCTGTCGCATCGGCCCGCGACCTGTCACTGCTACGACATGCTGACACGCATGACATATCCGATCAGGTGAATTTAATCACCGTGGTCTGGTCATCGGATGGCCAAACCCTCTATGCCGCGGGAGACTACCGTGGAAGGGGATTGAATCCAATCTACCGCTGGGGCGACAAAGGGAACGGCAAGGTGGAAATCGTCCCGCTGACGGCCAACCGCATCCCCGAGATCCAGCAGATGCCGAACGGGCGCATCGCCTTCGCAGCAGAAGACCCGGCCTTCGGTATCGTCGGGCCGACAGGCAAGATCGAAACCATCCGTGGTCCGGATATCCATGACTACAGTTTTACCCATGGCAAGCTGCAGGTTTCTGCCGATGGTGCCGTGATCCGTTACCCCGCACGCCGCGACGGTTCGGTGATGCATAGTTTTTCTGCTCTCTCGGGCGGCGAACAATCACCCGCCGCCACCCGTACCGAGCCAGTCGCCGGGCCGGTATTGCAAGCCGAAGGCTTCGCCCTTGAAAATTGGCAGAACGCCTACAACCCGCGCACCAACGGCAAGGCGCCGCAACTCGACGACTACGAGATGAGCCGTTCCTCCGCTTTCGTACCTGACGGCAGTGCTGTACTGTTGGGGACGGAATGGGCCTTGCGCCTGCTCGACCGCGAGGCGAAGGAGTTGTGGCATGTCAAGCTGGCTGCGGTCGCCTGGGCCGTGAATGTCAGCGCCAACGGCCAGGTGGCAGTCGCCGCGCTGTCGGACGGGACGATACGCTGGTATCGCATGCGCGACGGCAAGGAAGTCTTCGCCTACTTCCCTCATCGCAACGGGCAGGACTGGGTCGCCTGGCTGCCGAACGGCTACTACATCTCGTCAGTGCACGGCGACAACCACGTCGGCTGGCATGTCAATCGCGGCAAGGATGAGGCGCCGGATTTCTATCGCGCCGTCCAGTTCGACCGTGTGCTCTACCGGCCCGACGTCTTTCTCGATGCGGTGCAGGCCGCGCTACTGCCGGCCACGCGCAGCCTCGCACCGAAGACGAAACAAGCCGCAACTTTCGATATCAACCGCATTCATGAAATAGCCCCGTCGCGCTTGCGCCTGCGCGCGACCGGAGTTTCGCAACTGGAAGGCGAATTGCAGTTGCAGTTGCAACTCACCGGGAATGGCGGCGCGCGACCGGCCAAGGATGTCGCGATTTTCGTGAATGGCATCCCAGTCACCTCGTCAAACGACCGGCAGGTGCCAGAGAACGCTGCGGGAAGCTTTACCAGGACATTCTCTGTGCCGCTGGCCGGCCGGGAAAACACAATCCGTGCTGAATCGTTCAACGGCATCTCGATGGGCGTTGCCGAAACCTTTCTCGCGGTACCCGATTTCATCCAGACCAAACCGCGACCCGGCGATCTCTATCTGCTCGCGGTGGGCGTGAATGTTTTCCCCGGACTGTCGGCGGATGCCGCGCTTGCCTATGCCGCGCAGGATGCCGAATCCATTTCCAGCGCCCTCTCGAAAAATGGCTCGGGCCAGTTCAGAAATGTGCATCTCAAGCTGATCAACGATACCAGTGCGGAAAAACCGGACCGGCAAACCATTGTCGATGCCCTGCGTTTCATCCAGCAGGCCCAGGCTGGCGACGCTGTGGCAATCTTTCTCGCTTCGCACGGCATCAGCGATACCGCGGGCAACTACTATTTCGTGCCGCGCGACGCCACCGCCGAAGATCTCGAGCGCATGACTGCAGGCGGCAAGATCGAATCGCTGATTCCCTGGACGGCATTTTTCGATGCGTTGCGGGCTACGCCCGGCCGTCGTTTGTTGATCGTAGATACCTGTCAGGCACGCAATATCGAGGGACGCTTCGAGGCGCATTCCCTCATGAAGCGCTCGGCGGCGTCGCAATTTTCCCTGATGCTCGCCTCAAAAGGCGATGAGGAATCACAGGAACACCCGACCGCAAAACATGGCCTGTTCACCTATTCCCTGCTCCAGGCCATGCAAACCGATGCCGGCAGCAATCAGAACAGCACCCCGACGCTGCCGGAATGGTTCGCCAAGGCCGCAAGCATCCTTGAGAAAGAACGTGACAAGCGCATCGGCCCGCAAACACCTCAGCTGATCGTGCCGCCTGCCTTGAGCGACATGACTCTGTTCCGGATCAAGTAGTTTCCGGGCAATCACCAGCCGATCCGAGCCAACAAGATCGACCCCTTCTGGCGAGGAAACGCCCTACATCTCGCTGATCACCCGGCCGAAGGCCTCGACCTTTTTCCAGTCGGTAAATTCGACAACAGTCGCGGGATCGGTCGGGCCTCTGGTGATCAGCATGATGAGGCGGATCATGAATCGGTCGAAGGCGTTATACCTCGGGTAATCCAGCTTGCCGGCAAAAACCGCCACTTGCCGGGGACGCCAGGCGATCTGTCGGAGAAACTTGCGCAGGTAGGGATTGGTGTCCGGCTCGCTCTTCTCCGGCTTCCTGGCCACGATATTGACCGAGAAAAAGGCGTTCGGCTTGCGCTCCAGAAGCGGCCGGTTGCCGGCGATGAAATCGATGACCTGCTTGCTGTGCTTGCCATAGCGAATGCTGGCGCCGATCACGATCTTGTCGAAAGCATCAAGGTCCGGCAGGGGCACTTCGGCAATGGACGCCAGCGTCACCTGATGCGGTTCCAGTTCGATCACCTGCTTCAGCCGCCCGCATATCTTGATGGTGTGACCGTCGGTCGTTGAAAAGAGGATGAGGATTTTGGCCATCTGTCTTTAACCGGTTCCCGAAGCAAGCTCAACCCGTCAGCTTGCGGTAGATTTCCGCGATTTTCTGCGGCAATTTTTTGGCGTCGTCGATCACCGAGTAGTGCGCCGGACCGTAGAGTTGCGGCAGGTAGTCGGCGCCGTGGCGGTCGATGGTGACGCAGTAGCTGCGGATGCCTTTCTCGCGCGCTTCGAGCAGGGCGCGGCGGGTGTCCTCGATGCCGTAGCGGCCGCGGTACTCGTCGCCATGGTCGTCTGGGCGGCCGTCGGAAAGCGTCACCAGCAACTTGTGGCGCGCGTTCTGTTTGTGCAGGAGACCCGAAAGGTGGCGTACCGCACCCCCCATGCGCGTGTAGTCCCTGGCTTCGATGCCGGCGATGCGGCTGCGGGTGCCGGCGTCGTAGCGGTCGCCGAAGCGCTTGATGCGGTAGATGTCGCAGCGCGTGCGCGTCCAGCCGGAAAAACCGTAGATGGCGTAGCTGTCCCCCAGCGCCTCGATGGCTTCGCACAGCAGCACCAGCGATTCGCGTTCGGCGTCATTGACCCAGCCCTTGGTCGAACCGCTCATGTCGACCATGAACATCACGGCCAGCGAACGCTCGATGCGGCGGCGATGGATGAACAGGCGCGGCGAGGGTTCGCCGCCGCTCTTTCGGTCGGCGCGCGCATCGACCTGCGCGTCGAGGTCGATTTCCTCGCCGTCGAACTGGCGTCGCTGCGGTTTGTCCTCGCCGCGCAGCGATTCGAAGCGACGGCGGATGCTGCGGATCAGGTGTGCGTGGCGCAGGCGCACGGCGTCGACCCACTCCTGCTCGCCCGCCTGTCCTTCGCTTTCGTAGAGATGGCACCAGCCGCGCCGCATGGCGCCGCGCCGGTAATCCCACTCGTCATAGAGGGCGTCGGGCCGCGCCGCCGAATCGGCCACCACCGGTTCTTCGCCGCCGCCTGCGACCGGCTGCCAGGTACCGGGACCGGCGGGGTGCAGCGCGGCGCGCGGGACCTCGCCGAGGTCCTGCTGCAAGGACTTGGCGGCCTCGCGCGCATCGGGCGGCAGAACGACGAGGTCGGCCTGCGGGTCGCCGATCTGGAAGTCACCTTCCGCCGCCAGCGGCGCGTACTGACTGTCCCCCTGGGCGCCGGATTTCGAATCGAGCGCCGCCAACACCTTGAGCGCGCGGCGCAGCACCGCGGTGTCGCGGGCGATGCGCGCGGCACGCACGCGGCGCGCCGCAAGCGGGTCCATGGCGCCGACGTGCGGCAAAACCGGCGTCTCGCCAGCGCCGACTTTGCGCAGCTCAGCCATGCAGGCGAGGCTGTCGGCGGCGCTGGCGCCGGGCTGCCCCAATCTGGCCGCCGCGGCCTCCAGCGCCTCCGGCCACGGCCCGCGCAGGACGGCAATTTCGCGGGCGAGCCCGGGCAGGTCGACGGCGATGCAGGCTTCGAGGCGCATCGCCTCGAACACGGCGAACCAGTCCAGCGCGCGTTCGCGATCGGGCCAGAGTTCGAGTTCTGGTTCGGGGTCGGTGTTGAAGCTGCCGAAACGCGCCTGCGCCCACAGCATGGCCGCCATGAGCTTGTAGAGGCGGCAGTTGCCCGCCGCATCGGGCGCGACGTCCAGCCGCTCCGGCAGCCACAGGGTCTCGCTGTCGGTCCATGCCCGGGCGCCGCTGGCGAGCTTCAGCGGCCGGCCGTCGAGCGCCTGCAGGAAGCACGACAGGCGGCCTTCCATCGCAGCGAAGGAAACCGCTTCCCGCGAGCGCGGGGAGCGGTTTTCGTGCGCGGCGGCGTATTCGCCAAGGACGTTTCGCGCAGCGTCCAGCCCGCCATGATCGTAGGCTTCCAGCCCGGCGCGCGCCCAATCATCGAGTTGCGCACCGAGTTGCGCGCCAAGGCCGGCCGCGTGCTCGGCCGCCAGCGAGGCCAGGAGCCAGCCGAGGTCGTTCGAGCCTTGCGCCGCAACGGCCACCCAGTGCAGCACGCGTTCCTGCATTGCGCGCGGCAGGACTTCGAGCCGGGCGGCGGGCTCCTTGGGCGAACGCTGGCGCAGGGAGAGCAGCAGCAGCTGGTCGAGCCGCGCTTCGAGTTCGTGGGCGAAGAGCTTGCGTCCGCTCATCGCCGCCTAGAACACTGCGCTGATCAGGTCGTCCAGCGCGTTGCGCGTATCGGGTTCGTCGGCCAGCGGCCGGGCGATGGCGGCGGTGCACGCGGTGGCCGGCGCCATTCCCCTGGCGACCAGTTGCGCGGCGTGCACCAGCAGGCGGGTGCCGGCGCCTTCGTCCAGCCCGGCGCCCTTGAGCTTGCGCGTCAGCCCGCCGAGCTTGACCAGCTTTTGCGCCGTGGCCTCGTCGACGCCGCCTTCATGGGCGACGATGCGCGCTTCGACGGCGGCCTCCGGATAGTCGAAGTCGAGCGCGACGAAACGCTGCCGCGTGCTCGGCTTCATTTCCTTCAGCACGCTCTGGTAGCCGGGATTGTAGGAAATCACCAGCATGAAATCAGGCGGCGCCTCGACATACTCGCCGCGCTTTTCGACCGGCAGCGCGCGGCGCGAATCGGTCAGCGGGTGGATCACCACCGTGGTGTCCTTGCGCGCCTCGACGATCTCGTCGAGGTAGCAGATGGCGCCGGCGCGCACGGCCGCCGTCAGCGGCCCGTCCATCCAGACGGTTTCGTCGCCGACGATCAGGTAGCGCCCGACCAGGTCGGCCGTGGTCAGGTCGTCATGGCAGGCCACTGTCACCAGCGGCCGCTGCAAACGCCAGGCCATGTGCTCGACGAAGCGCGTCTTGCCGCAGCCGGTGGGGCCTTTCAGCATCACCGGCAGGCAGCTCCCGGCCGCCGCCGCGAATACCTCGCATTCATCGCCGACAGCATGGTAGTAGGGCTCGGCTGCGGGGCGCACCAGCGGCGTGGCGAATGTGGAAACATCGGGGCGAACATCGAGCTGGCCCGGGGATCTGGAAACGCTCATTTGCGGCACCTATCTGGGTTTGGGCTGCTTGGCCTCGTCGGCCACGCGTTTCTTCACTTCGCGGAGCCGCGAATCCACTTGCGAGTACTCGTAGAAATTGCCGTCGCCCGACTTTTGCGCCAGTTCGAGCTGAACCACCGCCTCCGGCAATTGCCCGAGCAGGGCATAGCCTTCGGCCTGGGCACGGTGCTGCTGCAGGCGCCTGCCGAGCATGGCATAGGTCTTCGCCTGCAGGAAATGCATTTTCGCGTCGGACGGATAGCTCATCAGGTCGTCTTCGGTGAACTTCAAGGCGTCATTCGGCAAGCGGGCTTCCAGCAGGGATTCCACCAGGCCGTAAGCGACGGCGCGCTCCTGCGGAAAACGCGGCTGCGCGCTGCGCAGAATCGCCACCGCACCTGCGGCATCGCCCTGCTTCAGGCGCAGTTCGGCCTCGAGCGTCTCGATCATGGGTGACACCGCCTTCAAACGGCGCAACTCCCTGACCTCTTTGTCCGCCGCAGCAAGCTTGCCATCGCGCAGCAGCGCCTGCGCCAGGCCGTAACGCACGGCGGCTTCGCTGCCGGGAAAGTTTCGGTCCGCCAGCCGGGATTCGAACTCCGCCACCGCGTCGCGCGGCGTGCCATCCTGTACGCGCAGCTTGGCGCGCACCAGCTGGAACTCGAGGGAATCCGGTACCTGCTTGTACGGTCGGCTCTGTATCCTGTTGCCCATGTCGGCCAGGCGTTCGGTGGTCAGCGGGTGGGTCCGCAAATAACCGGGAGCGCTGTTCTTGTTCTCATACAGGCGGCTGTATTTCTGCAGGCGTTCAAAGAAGGCGCTCATGTCGCGAATGTCGAAGTCGGACCGCTCCAGCAAGTCGAGGCCGATGCGGTCCGCCTCGCGCTCGAAGTCGCGCGAATAATTCAGCTGGTTCTGTATCGCCGCGCCCTGGCCGGCGATGGCCGCGCCCATCGCCAGATCGGGACTGCTGCGCGCCGCAAGAATCGCGACTGCCAGCGCCAGCAGGCTGGCGACCTGGCCCTGCCCCGACTTGTTGATGAGGCGCGCCAGGTGGCGCTGGGTGACGTGGGAAATTTCGTGCGCCAGCACCGATGCAAGCTCGGACTCCGAGGCGGCGGCGAGAATCAGCCCGCTATGCACGCCGATGTAGCCACCGGGCATGGCGAAGGCATTGAGCGTGGCATCGCGCAGCGCAAAAAACTCGAACTCCTGCCGCGACTCCGTAATCTGCGAAGAGAGCCGGTTGCCCAGCCGGTTGAGGTAACTGGTGATCTCGGGATCGTCAATGTAGGCGGGATCGCGCCGGATTTCGTGCATCACCGATTCACCGATGCGACGTTCCGTCGCCGGGGAAAACTCGGATTGCGCGGCTTCACCCAGATCAGGCAGGCCTTCGGCGACCGACAGGGGCGGCGCGGAGAGGATGCCGGCCGCAAGAAGCAGAGTGCCGGCAAGCGGATGCAGTTTCATCCCGCTATGATAGCGGCTTCGCAAAAACGAGTTGTGACAGGGTATTTCATGAATTCTCCGCGCCAATCCACGAAAGCGCGCCCGCCCGGACCGGCCGGCGGACCGCTGACCCACTTCGATGGCGGAGGCCAGGCCCACATGGTCGACGTCGGCGCCAAGGCCGAAACCGCCCGAGTGGCGAGGGCCCAGGGCCACATCCGCATGGCGCCCGCCACCTTCGCCCTGCTCAAAGGTGGCTCGGCAAAGAAGGGCGACGTGCTGGGCATCGCCCGCATTGCCGCGATCCAGGGCGCCAAGCGCACTTCCGAGCTGATCCCGCTGTGCCATCCCCTGGCGCTGACCCGGATCGCCGCCGAATTCACGCTCGACGCGCGGCGCCACCGCGTGACGCTGGAGGTGACGGCGGAAACGGTCGGCCGTACCGGTGTCGAAATGGAAGCGCTGACCGCCGTGGCGGCGGGCCTGCTGACCATCTATGACATGTGCAAGGCCGCCGATCGCGGCATGATCGTCGAGGACATCCGCCTGCTCGAAAAGCAGGGTGGAAAATCCGGACACTGGCTGGCAGATACGGACCGCCGATGAACACAAGTAATCCGCAACGCGCCGTGGCCTGGTGGCTGTTCGCCTGCTGCGCCATGGTCTTCCTGACCATGGTGGTGGGTGGCGTGACGCGTCTGACGCACTCGGGACTTTCCATCGTCGAATGGAAGCCGCTGATCGGCGCCCTGCCGCCGCTTTCCCACGCCGACTGGCTTGAACTCTTCGCCAAGTACCAGCAGACGCCGGAGTTCATCCAGCGCAATCACGACATGACGCTGGACGGCTTCCAGTTCATCTTCTGGTGGGAATGGGCACACCGGCTTTTGGGCCGGACGATCGGCGTGGTGTTCTTGGTCCCCTACGCCTGGTTCCTGTTGCGCGGCCGTTTGCGCGGTGCGCTGGCGGCCAAGGTTTTCGGCTTTTTCATCCTCGGCGGCCTGCAGGGCGCCATGGGCTGGTACATGGTCAAGAGCGGCCTGGTCGACGATCCGCGCGTGTCGCAGTACCGGCTGGCGGCCCACCTTGGCCTCGCCTTCCTGCTCTTCGGCCTGATGCTGTGGACCGGGCTGGGCATGTTGCAGCCGAGGAATGCCACAAGCGCCGTGTCGCCGTCGCCGACTCCCACCATGCGCCTCGGCAACTGGCTGGTGGCGCTGGTCTTCGTCATGGTGCTATCCGGTGCGCTGGTCGCCGGCATCCGCGCCGGGCTGGCCTACAACACCTTCCCGCTGATGAACGGCAGCTTCGTGCCGCCCGAGATTTTCATGGTCGATCCGTTCTGGCTGAACTTCTTCACCAACATGGCCACCGTGCAGTTCGACCATCGCCTGATCGCCTGGGCGCTGATGGGCCTGATCCCGTGGTATTCGTGGCGCATCTGGAACGAAAGCCCACAGTCACGCGTGCCCGCCGTGACGCTGACGCTGTGGCTGGCGGTGCAGGTCAGCCTCGGCATTGCCACGCTGCTGCAGCAGGTGCCGGTGGCGCTCGGCGCGGCGCACCAGGCCGGAGCGATGGTGCTGTTCGGCCTGCTGTTGTGGGCCAATCACGCCATCCGGCGATAATAGAGCTATCGAAAGTCACCCAAAACCAGCCCCCGAGTCTCAGATGACTGATACCAATCCCAATCCGGCCTAGCTTCGAGAACTCGTTGGCGAGTGTCGGAATCTTCTGGAACACGACCTTTGCGACCTGGTCGAGGAACTCGGTCCGACACTGGCTGAGGAAACGCGCACGCTTGCTGCAAACACCACCCGGGATCTGGCCAGGCGGAACGCCTGTCTGCGGCTGTACAGTGCCCTGCAGAACGACTGGAGCAAGTTGACACCGGCCTTCCGTGATGCTCTGGCGCGGCGGGCAAAACCGGTAAACCCGGGCGACAGGCGTCGCCAGGAAGCCGAGGACGCGGAGAATCTGCAGATTCTCAGCGACGACGAATTGGCCGCCCAGATTGCCATGCGCGAGGTCATCGAACGCGTCGATGCCGCCTGCAGTGAAGAAACCAACGCCCTGGACCGCCGTATATCCCTGCTCGTCCTGCGCAGCGTCTTGCCTCACGGCTACAATCCGTTCAGCGTAGACTCGGTATGCTCATGTCTTGAATCCGCTTGTGGCGCGATATTCCCGGAAACTGATCAGCGTGCTCTGCTGGTGCAGCTGATTGGGGAACATCTGGCGTCAGAACTGCCGCAACTTTACCGTGCCATCAACGAAACCCTGATCGATGCCGACATCCTGCCGCGCCTGAAGCGCAGCTACAACGACGCAGCACCGGCAAGTGCCGGCGTTGCCGCCGCCGAGGCGGCGCGGATGATGAGCACCCTCGAACGGCTGGCAAAGGCCCGAACGCCAACGGGCGGCAAGGCTGTGGCGCCCGGAAATGCTGTCGGCGGCCGCGAATTTCTCGATTCACTGAGCACATTGCAGAAGGCCCCCGCGGCAGCGTCGGCCGCGACTGGCGCCCCCACCAATGTCGTGCGCCTGGCGCGCGACAGCGCAGCCGCCCGGAACGTGGCCCCCGTCGAGGCTGTCGCGCTGGACATTGTCTCGGCACTGTTCGACCTGATCTTCAACGACGAAAATGTGTCGGACGGCATCAAGGCGCTGGTCAGCCGCCTGCAGATGCCGGTACTCAAGGTAGCCATGCTCAATCAGGAGTTTTTCGCTGATCGCAGGCATCCGGCGCGGCGCTTCTTGAACAGCATATCCGGCATCGCGATTCGCTGGGGAAAATTTGTCGATGCGAACGACCCCTTCTACCGGAAGCTATCGGAACTCGTCGAGCGCATCCAGACTACCTACGACACGGATACCGGCGTGTTCGATGCCGCAATAACCGAACTGGGTAAATTCATCGACGAGCGCGATGCCATCGAGGCCGAAGCCAGTCGCGCTCTCGCCGAGGCCGTTCGTGCACGCGAGGAAGAAATCAAGGCCCAGCGCGAGGCGCAGGCAGTCGCACAGCAGCAGGCCGACCAGGCACTGGCGCCGCTGCTGCCGCCGGAGGTACCCAGGGAAATCGAGCTTTTTCTGCTGGGCTACTGGCGCGACGTGCTGCAAAGCCGAATTTTCTCGTCGGGGACCGACGGCGCTCCGTTGCTCGAGGCCCTGCAAGTTGCGTCGGACCTCATCCTGAGTGTCGTGCCAAAAAAAGAGGCAGAGGACCAGAGGCGCCTGGCCAACGCCCTGCCCGCCCTGGTAAAAAGCCTGAATGCGGGTCTGGATGAAATCGGAATCTCGGCCGAGGAGCGCCGCGGGTTCATGGATACGCTGGTCGAATTGTGCCTGGCCGCGTTGCGCCGGGAAACCCGCGTGCAGCGAAAGGCTGAAACGAAGGTGGATGCCAAGGTGGACACGAAGCCGGCAGCCATCGGGCCAGGTCCGACCTTGCAGGTGAGCCATGCGACCGAGAGTGGCGTTCGCGTGCAGGATATCTCGCTCCCCGGGGGCGGAAATCGGGGCGCCGAAAATACGCCCGCTGCCGCCAGCCTGCGCCGGGTCAGGCAACTGGTCCGCGGCGACTGGGTTGACTTCATGACTGGCGGGCAAGTCCGCCGCGAACGCCTGACGTGGATCAATCCCATTCGCACCCTGATCCTGTTCAGCAACCACGCAGCGGAATGTGCCATTTCCATCACGCCGGAGGCTTTGGCCTTGCGCCTGCAAAATCACACTGTCAGGCTGGTCAAACGCGATACCCCAATGTTCGAGCGCGCCCTCCATGGCGCGGTCAAGTCGATAGACACCCTGGGCTAGCAACACTCTCGGGGATGTGTCCGGCCGTACAGGCGACGGCCCGGCCACCGAGTTCACTCATCCGCGTAGCGAATCTCCACGATATCGAGTTCCCGCAGGCCGCCGGGACTCTCGAAGCGCACCGTGTCACCCTCGCGGGCTTTCAGCAGCGCGCGCGCCAACGGCGAAATCCAGCTGATGCGGCCCTCTTGCGCATTGGCCTCGTCGATGCCGACGATCTGGTAGGTCGCCTCGATGCCATCGGCATCGCAGACGGTGACGGTGGCGGCAAAAAATACCTGGTCGCAGTTGCGCTGCTCGGCCGGATCGACGATCACCGCCGATTCGAGTCGCTTGGTCAGGAAGCGGATGCGCCGGTCGGTCTCGCGCAGGCGCTTCTTGCCGTATATGTAGTCGCCGTTCTCCGAACGGTCGCCGTTGCCCGCCGCCCACGACACCACCTGCACGATGGCCGGGCGCTCGACCTTGACCAGGTGTTCGAACTCGGCGCGAATCTGCGCGTGCCCGCGCACCGTCATGTAGTTTTTGGTGCCGGCAGGAAGAGCGGACTCGGGAACCTCTTCCTCGTCCGCTTCGTCGGATTCCTTGACAAAGGCCTTGTTCATTTCGTGGAAATCGCTTGGAAACTAAAATGTTAGCATCCCCTCCATGACAAGTCCCGTCGCCCCGATGCCACAGCGCTCGCTAGCCAGCGTGCTCGCCTTTGCCGCGCTGATCGTCTGCGTGGCGATGGGCATCCGCCACACCTTCGGCCTGTTCCTGACGCCGATGAGCATGGAACACCAGTGGAGCCGCGAGGTGTTCTCCTTCGCCCTGGCCCTGCAGAACCTGATGTGGGGCGCGACGCAACCCTTTGCCGGGTTTCTGGCCGACCGCTACGGCGCGCGGCGCGTGCTCTGGGGCGCCAGCATCCTCTACGCGCTGGGCCTGGTGGGCATGGCCTGGTCGGCCACCGGCAGCGGCCTTGCCGCCAGCGCCGGGCTGCTGATCGGCGCGGCACAAAGCGGCTGCACCTACAGCGTGGTGTTCGCCGCGCTGGGCAGCCTGGTGCCGGCAGCGCGGCGCGGCTGGGCGATGGGCGTGGTAGCGGCAGCGGGCTCCTTCGGCCAGTTCCTGATGATCCCGGTGGCATCGGGCCTGATCGGCGGTCTGGGCTGGTTCGGCACGCTGCTGGTGTTCGCCGCCGGCGCCCTGCTGATCATTCCGCTGGGCAGCGCGCTGACCCGCGGCCTGGTGGCTGCGGCAGCGGGCAAGGGCCAGACCGGGCGCGAAGCCCTGCACGAAGCCGCGCGCGAAAAAGGCTACCTGCTGCTCAATCTGGGCTATTTCGTCTGCGGCTTCCAGGTGGTGTTCATCGGCATCCATTTCCCCACCTACCTGCTCGGCAAAGGGCTCGGCCCGGAAGTCGGCATGACCTGCCTGGCCCTGATCGGCCTGTTCAACGTATTCGGCAGCTATGGTGCCGGCCAGCTCGGCAACCGTTTTCCGAAGCGCCTGCTGCTGTCGGCAATCTACGGCACACGCAGCATCGCCATCGCGCTCTTCCTCTGGATGCCGTTGACGCCGGCCAGCGCCTACCTGTTCGCCGCCACCATGGGCCTGCTCTGGCTGTCCACGGTGCCGCTGACCACTGCGCTCGTCGCCCAAGTGTTCGGCGTGCGCTACCTCGGCATGCTCTCCGGGCTGGTGTTCTTCAGCCACCAGGTGGGCAGCTTCCTCGGCGTCTGGCTTGGCGGCCGGCTGTTCGACGCCACCGGCTCCTACGACACGATCTGGGGCATCTGCATCCTGCTCGGCGTCGTCGCAGCGCTTTGCCACCTGCCGATCGACGAACGCAGCCTGGAAACGCGGCGCCTGGCCACGGCCGGCTGAACCAGGACCGGACGGGCCGGATGTCGATTTGCGAGGCAAACCAACCCCAATTCCGGGAGTATCGGGCCCGCCCAGCGGTTTGCCGGCAGGCGCAAACGAAAAGACCAATGATCCCGCCGCAGCTTGGCGCAACGAGCCGGACACGGGTGGCTACGATATCCCGGATGCCTTCCCAAATCGAACTCTACGAAGAAATGAACCTGCTCTCTTCGCGCATGGCCGCCGCAGCGCGGGCCAGCGACTGGGAGCAACTCATCGAACTCGAGCAAGGCATCCGCACTCTGCGCGATGCCTTGCTGGCGACCAGCGATGACGCAGCGACGACCGACCTTGCACGAAAGCACAGCCTGATCCAGCGCATCCTCGACGACGATGCCGAAGTGCGCCGCCACACCGAACCCTGGATGGAACGAATTTTCTGCTTCCTCGGCAACGCCTGGCCCCGTCGCGAACCGCGGCGGGCCTCCACCACCGATTCCGGAGAATCCACCGCCACCGGCTGAAGCCGCGACGCCGTTCCATCGGCGCCGACTATTCTCAGCCTGTCTTGCGCGCCTTCTGATACAGCGGCATGGCCTCGGGCAGGTGCTTCTCGATTTCGTGGATGCGATTCTCGCCCGCCGGATGGGTGGATAGGAACTCCAGCGGCGCCTTGCCGTTGGCGGCCGTCATCTTCTGCCACAGGCTGCCCGCGGCGCGCGGATCGAATCCGGCCCGCGCGGCCAGGTCGAGGCCGGCGACGTCGGCTTCGGATTCGTCGTCCCGCGAAAACTTGAGCGTCAGCAGGTTGCCGCCCATCTGGAAGGCACCGGTGTAACGCCCGCCGCCCACCAGTTCGCCCAGCAGGCTGGCGCCGAGCTGGGTCATCTGTGCCTTCGCCATGCGTTCGCGCGCATGCTCGCGCAGTGCGTGCGCGATTTCGTGGCCCATGACCATCGCCACTTCGTCGTCGGTCAGCTTCAGCGTGTCGAGGAGCCCGGTGTAGAAGGCGATCTTGCCGCCCGGCATGCAGAAGGCATTGATCTGCTTCGAGCCGATCAGGTTCACCTCCCACTGCCACTTGTCGGCGCGCGGATTGAATCGGCTGGCAAAAGGAATCATGCGCGCCGCGATGGCGCGCAGGCGCTTCACCTGCGGATGGTCGTCCGGGCCGAGGGCCTGCTTCTCGGCAGCCTTGCGCTTGAGCTCACCGTATTGCTGCGCGGCCTGTTTTTCCAGCGCGCCGGCCGGCACCAGGTTGCGCATGACGGAAGGCTCGCCGATCTGGATGCCGTCCGCCGCAAGCACCGGCAGGCCGGGCGCAATCGTCAGCAAGGCGGCAAGGCTGCCGATCAGCAGCGGCTGCATTTACTCGCCCTCGCCACCCAGTATCTCGATCAGATTTGCCAAAAGCTGGGCCAGTTCGCCGCACATCAGCGTAAAGTTGGCGGCGAACAGGTCGTCGGCGTTATCGGACTGGCGCTCGGCGTCCTCCTTGAGGATATCGAGGAAGGCCAGCTTCTTGATCTGCAACTGCTCGGTCAGCACGAAGGAAACCTTGTCGTTCCAGGTCAGCGCCAGGCGCGTCGCCGCCTTGCCGCCGGCAATGTGGTTGCGCACTTCTTCGCTGTCGAGGTTGTGGCGTACATAACGCACGGCCGGGCGCTCGTCGGCGGCGGCCTGCAATTCGCAGTCGCGATCGATGCTGAAGCTGCCCGGCGCATGGCCTGCCGCCAGCCACTGCGTCATGGCAGTGGCCGGCGCAAGCCGGGTCTTGACCAGGGTCAGCGGCAGTTCGCCGAGGGAGAGCTTGAGCTGTTCCATGACTTCGTCGGCACGGGCGGATGACGAGGCGTCGACCAGCAGCCAGCGATTGACCGGATCGATCCAGACGTAGGTCAGGCCACGCTTGACGAAAGCGCGCGGCAGGAGTTCCGCCTCCACCAGGTCAACCACTTCGCGCGTCTGCTTGCGGCCCGGCTTGTAGCCCTGCGCCGCGGCGATCTGTTCGAGCTTGGCCGCCGCGTACTGGCGCACCACGGACATCGGCAGCAGTTTCTGTTCGACGCCCAGCGCAATCAGTTGCTGGCCTGCCACGCTGAATACCAGGTCGCCTTCCTCGCCGCGCGGCGGCACCCAGCCCAGCGCCATGCGGTCGCTGGCGCCGCAGCCCTGGAAAATGCCGCGCTGCAGGGCGGCGGTGAGGGCGTCAGTACTGTAGGCCCAGTCTGGAGTGAGCCGGAAAATCTGGAGATTGCGAAACCACATGGCAGAGGGCGCGAAATGAAAGGACGCCCATTCTAATCATCGCCGGCGCGACAAACCTGCATCAAATGCAAACCCCACTGTCTGCCACAGAGGACATGGAGATAAAGCGGCTTTGGCCGGTCCGGCCGGTTCCTGCCGGGTTGATGGCGGCCGCCTTGCAACTCGCTGCTTTTTTCTGTGACCTCTGTGTCCTCTGTGGCTAAAGAGGTTTTGGATCAGGAAAATGCAACGCGCCCCTGCAAGAGGGGCGCGAAAAACAAGAGATGTTGCGGAAGGTCTAGACCGCAGCCAATGCGGCGCTGGCCGCCGCCTCCGCCGCGCGCCGCGTCTTGCCGGCGCGGGCCGGCATGTGGCACAGGCCGCAGACATAGCCGCGGACCGGATCGTAGGCGTGGGCCACGAAATCGCCGCCGCATTCGCGGCAGGTGGCCATCTGCAGCATGCTGGCATCGAAGAAGCGCACCATGGTCCAAGCGCGCGTCAGCGACAACACGGTATCCAGGCCGCCGCGCTTGATCTGGTCGAGATACATGCGGTAGGACTTGATGATCAGTTCCAGTCCCGTCAATTGCGTATGCGACTTGAGGAAGCGGTAATAGGCCATGAACAGCGAGGCATGGATGTTCGGCTGCCAGGTCATGAACCAGTCGGTCGAAAACGGCAGCATGCCCTTGGGCGGCGACTCGTGGCGGACTTCCTTGTAAAGCTTCAGCAGGCGCTCGCGCGACAGGTTGGTTTCGGCCTCGAGCAATTGCAGGCGGGCGCCAAGTTCGATCAGTTCGATCGCCAGGCCGATGTCCTTGGCTTCGATGATTACGGATTTATTGCGCATGCGGAACCTCCGTCGTCAGACGTTCGTGTAACCCTGGGAAGCTGGCCGCTCAGGCCAGCGTGGCAACGGGCCTGCCGGCAGCGAGAATCGCCGCATGCAGATGCCCGACGCCGCGTTCGCGCTCGTGGTTGGCGAGCAGATCGAGCAACAGGGCGTCATCGAAGCGGAAGCTGCAGAGCAGCATGTCGGAGCTGGCCATTTTCAGCACCTGCCCGGGGGTCAGGCGCGCCAGGACGTCGGCAATCTCCGCACTAATGCCCAGGCGGAAAATGGCTCCCTCGCGATCCGTGCGAACCATGTTCTGCGCCAGCATCAGATAAGAAAGATTGACTTCCTTTATGTCGTTATAGGTGTCGGTCGATTTCATCATGCACTCCTTGATTTCGCCGGCCGGGCCCGAATTCGGACCCGAATCGCGACAGATGCATGATCACACGGGGCATGACAAGAAAGAAATCAATGGAAAAACCATTCTATTGTAAGAATTAGATAGAGCCGCTTTGTAAGAAAAAACATTACAAAATGGCCACAATAGACTGTTTACTTGCCTTTTTTTGGCCTTTAGTTCTTCTCCCAAACACTCCGAACGTCCCTTTTGCCCGGAGTGGCCGCCAAGCTAGCCCGAGTGCCGGGACGGCGCCGCGCTCGACTGAACCGCCACCACGGAATTGCGCTGGCGTTTGGCCAGATAAGCGCTTTGATCGGCCAGCCGGATCAGGGCATCCGCATCCGGCGTCGTCGCATCGCGCACCGCGACGCCGATGCTGACACTGCCGTGGACCGCCCGTTCGCCATCGACGATGGGCAAGACTTCGACCGCGGCACGCATGCGCTCGGCAAAGGTCAGCGCGGCTTGCAGGGAAGTATCGGGGCAGATCACGAGGAATTCATCACCACTGCTGCGCGCCAGCACATCCTGCGCCCGCATCTCGCCCCTTAAGGCACTGGCGCAGAGCTTGAGCACGTTATCGCCGGCGGCGTGGCCGTGCGCATCATTGATCTGCTTCATGTTGTCTAGGTCGATCATCATGCACGCCAGCGGTCGCTGGCTGCGTACCGCCATCGCCCATTCCTGCTGCATGCGATCCATGGCGTAGCGCCGGTTGCGACAACCGGTCAACAGGTCGGTCATGCCGATTTCCTGCAATTGCCGGTTGCTCACCGCCAATTCGGCGGAAATGCGCCGGATTTCCTCGCGTTCCTGCCTGAGTTCCGCTTGCAGGCCGGCGACGCGCGTGCCGGCCTGCAGTTGCGCGGCGAACAGCCGCGGCTGCAGTGGCAGGGTCAGGAAGCCGTCGGCGCCGGCGGTGAGGGCCGCGACCCGTTTTTCCTCGTGTTCCGCCACGGACAGAATCAGCACGTAGCTGCTGCGCCCCGCCTTGAACTGACGCAGCGAGCGGGGCAGCTCGATGCCGTCGATCTCCGCCGCCAGCAGGTCGACCAGCATGATCTGCGGCTGCAATTCGATGGCCAGGGTCAATCCGTGGCGGCCGTCGGCGGCTTCAGCCACCCGGTAGCCGGCCTCGGCCAGCATGCCGCGCAACGGGCCGCGCACGCGCGCTTCGTCGCCGACCAGCAAAGCGCATACTTGCGCAGATTCGGCGCTGCTTCCGCCCACGCTGCGCCGCTCGATTTCGGGAACGCCCGACGCAAAATCCAGGGACGCGGCTGGCGGCGTATCCGGCGCAACGACTGGCGGCACGTCCGCAACCTCGGACGCAATCGACGGTGCAACGGGCGACGGAGGCGTCGCTGCAACCGCCACCCCAACGGACAACGGCGCGGCGGCACAATTTTCAAAATGCGGCATTGGTCCGGTTTCGATTTCCAGCAAGGCGCCCCACTCTCGCCATTCGTGCGCCGCACGATCGCAAAGCGCGATCAACTGGCCGGCCTCGAAGGACAGGCCCAAGCCCAGCTCGAACAGCTCCGGCATCAGTGCACGCGCTGCGTCCGGCGCCGCGACGCAGATGGCGCCGATGCGATCGGCCAGAGTCAGCAACCGGTGGGCATTCGCTTCGGCTGAGCCTTGTGCAGCATTCGCCGGCCCGGGCAGGCCGAGGGACTCCACCGCATTCGCATAGATTTCGGGCAGGTCGTAATCGAGCAGCAGCGATGCCGCCAGTGCCCCATGCGTAACGGCAAATGCCTCCTGCTCGGCCTTTGACAGTTGCGCGCTCTGCGCCGCGGCCTGGCCGGCTCTGTGTTGCAGCAGCTCCGAATAGGGTGTGGGAAACACCGTGGCGAAAATCAGTTCCCCGACGCCCGCAAGCAGGCCCACGCTGAACGCATCGGCCGGCGGCAAACCCTCCCGCGCTGCCGTCAGCAATTGCAGCGCAACGGCCCGCGCCAGTGCCTGCGACCAGAATCGGGAATAGGCGAACTCGCGACACTGGCCGCCACGGTATGTCTCCATCAGGGAAAAGCCCAGCGCCAATGACCTGACCGGCGGCACGCCCAGCACATCCACCGCGTCGCGCAAGGACACCAGCGGCCCGTGTTCGCCGCCGCCGACGGCGTTGGCGACACGGATCACCCGCACCGACAAGGTCGGATCGGACTTTAGCGCGTGCGCCATGACCGCCAGTGAAGTGCCTTCCCTTTGCGTCAGGCGTATCAGCGCATTGGCTGTGCCCCTGGGCTTGGGAAAATCCTCCATGCCCTTGATTTCCTCGACTCGCGTGCGGACGGCAGGATCTGATATCGGCGGGATGATTTCGCTGGTCATGGTGAGGAGCTTCGATTGGCTTGCATCATCATTTAATGCATATCGGCAATGTCGAAGGCGCGATCAGGCAGGCTACAATATTTGCATGGATCCGGCGATGAATTTTTGCAGTGCCTGCGGCGCGCCTGTTGCGCTGAAGATACCCGCCGGCGATTCCCTGCCGCGCCATGTGTGCGACGCCTGCGGTGCGATTCACTATCGCAACCCGCGACTGGTGGTCGGCGCCCTGCCGGAATGGGAAGATCGTGTACTGCTTTGCCGCCGCGCCATCGAACCGCGCCATGGCAAGTGGACGCTGCCGGCGGGCTTCATGGAAAACGGCGAAACCGTTGCCGCCGCGGCCCTGCGCGAAACCCTGGAAGAAGCCTGCGCGCGCATCGAACTGGGTCAGATGTACACGCTGATCAGCGTGCCGCACGTTCATCAGGTGCATGTCTTCTACCGCTCGCGGCTGCTGGATCTGGACTTCGCCCCCGGCGCTGAAACCCTCGAACTGCGCCTGTTCAGCGAGGACGAGATTCCCTGGGACGACATCGCCTTTCGCACCATCGCCATCACGCTGAAGCACTACTATGCGGATCGTCGCAGCGGCCAATACCTCTTTCATACCGAAGACGTGACCACGCCGCCGCCTTTCGGCTGGCGCTGAACTATTCCTCGTCGAGGCTGAATACGACGGGCAACACCACGGCGAAGTGCCTGCCGGACAGGCTCTCGGGCAAGGATGCACGCAGGGCGCCGGCATCGATCATGGTCAGCGCCGCCCGGTCCAGTGACTCGGGGCCGCTGGAACGGCCAACCGTGGCAGCGCGCGGCCGGCCGTCGCTGCCGACTTCGAGGCGAACCTCCGCGGTGCCCGTCCAGCCCGCTGCTGTGGCCTGAGGCGGATAGCGCTTGAAGCGCCGTGCCTGGCTCGCCACTGACAGTCGATAGCCGCGCAAGCCGGCGAGCGCCTCGCCCGATGCATTGGCCTGGGTCAACAGCACACCGGACGGCGAAGCCGCCACAGGCGCCGCAGCCGCCACGGTCGCCACCGCGGCGGCGGGCAGGACGGGACCGGGAGGCGGCGACGAAATGGGATCGGCCGCCATCGGCGGCACCTGTGGAACCGGAGGCGGCGTCGGCAGGTCAAATTTGCTTGTGGCGAGCACCGGAGGACGCGGCGCAATAGTTGGCGCCGGCATCACGGCGGCGCGCGGCGGCGGAGATGGCGCAGGTACAGCGGGAGCCGGCGGCGGGCGCAGGGTGGCCCGTAGCAGTGGCGCCTCCTTGTCCGGCGGTCGTGACGGCGCAGGCCACAGGAGCAGCAGATGGAAAACGAGGGAGGCCAGGATCGCGAATCGCAGCCGTCGCGTCCCAATTCCCCCCAAATCGAAGCTATGAAAAGTCATTGCGCTCTGCTAAATTCTTGCTGGTACGGGATTCTATAGAGATGAGTAGCCATCCGCTGATACTGACCCTCGACCAGCACGGTGTACCCCACCGCTGGGTGAGTTGGCAGCATGCCTGCATTTACGTCGCGCGCGACCTGGTCGCCTGGGACGCGGGCGATACGTTTTTCATTTTCCACGGCGGCACCAACCGCGTCACCGGCGAACGCTCCGAACTGGCCACCAGCAGCATCATCGCGATCCGCGGCAAGGCGCTGTCAGGCAAGTCCCTGCATCCGATTCCGCCGTTGTCCAACCGCGAGCTGTTCCACCGCGACCGGCACATCTGCGCCTATTGCGCGCGCGAGTACACCTCGCAACGCCTGACGCGCGACCATGTTGTGCCGGTGTCGCAGGGCGGGCGCGACACCTGGATGAACGTGGTCACCGCCTGCCGCCACTGCAACCAGACCAAGAGCGGGCGCACCCCGGAACAGGCGCGCATGCAACTGGTTTACGCACCCTATGTGCCGAACAAGGCCGAGTACCTGATCCTCTGCAACCGCAACATCCTGGCCGATCAGATGGATTTTCTGACCCGGCACGTTCCGTCGCAAAGCAGGGTGCGCGCGGCATAAGCCGCCCCCCATGAATGCCGTCGCGGCGAAGCCGCTGACCTCCTATCGCAAGTACTGGGCGCAGCGCTTCGGCACCGCGCCCTTCCTGCCGATGTCGCGAGCCGAAATGGACACACTGGGCTGGGACGAATGCGACATCATCCTCGTCACCGGCGACGCTTACATCGACCACCCCAGCTTCGGCATGGCGCTGGTCGGCCGCCTGCTCGAGGCGCAGGGTTTTCGCGTCGGCATCATTGCGCAGCCGGACTGGCATTCGGCCGCCGACTTCAAACGCCTGGGCAAGCCGAAACTGTTCTTCGGCATCACCGCCGGCAACATGGATTCGATGGTCAACCGCTACACCGCCGACCGCAAGATCCGCTCGGACGACGCCTACACGCCGAACGCCGCCGCCGACCGCCGCCCCGACCGCGCCGTGATCGTGTACTCGCAGCGCGCCCGCGAGGCCTTTTCCGAGGTGCCACTGGTGATCGGCAGCATCGAGGCATCCTTGCGCCGCATCGCCCATTACGACTACTGGTCGGACAAAGTGCGGCGCTCGATCCTGCCGCATTCCAAGGCCGACTTGCTGATCTTCGGCAATGCCGAGCGGGCGCTGGTGGAAGTCGCCCACCGCCTGGCCAAAGGCGAAAAAATCGGCGACATCCGCGACCTGCGCGGCACGGCTTTCATGGTGCCGCACGGCTGGCTGCCGGGGCCGGAGTGGACCGAGGCCGACTCGACCACGGTCGACACGCCGGGCGCCGTGCACGCCCATCCCGACCCGTATGCGATGGAAGCCGAAAAACAGACGACAAAAGTCGGCGCTGGCGATACGGCGGTGGTGCGCCTCGTCAGCCGCGCCGAGCGCCTGGCGCAGCACAAGGCGGCGCGCGCCCACACGGCCATCCGCCTGCCGTCCTTCGAACGGGTGCGCGACGACCCGGTGCTCTACGCCCACGCCTCGCGCACCTTCCACCTCGAATCCAACCCCGGCAACGCGCGTGTGCTGATCCAGGCCCATGGCGAAGGCGCGGGTATGCGTGATGTCTGGCTCAACCCGCCACCAATCCCGCTGACCACCGAAGAAATGGATCACGTCTTCGGCCTGCCCTACGCCCGTGCGCCTCATCCGTCTTACGGCGACGCCAAGATCCCGGCCTGGGAAATGATCCGCTTCTCGATCAACATCATGCGCGGCTGTTTCGGCGGCTGCACCTTCTGCTCGATCACCGAACATGAAGGCCGCATCATCCAGAGCCGCTCGGAAGCCTCGATCCTGCGCGAAGTCGAGGAAATCCGCGACAAGACCCCCGGCTTTACCGGCGTCATTTCCGACATCGGCGGGCCGACCGCCAACATGTACCGCATGGCCTGCAAGGACCCAAAAATCGAGTCCTCGTGCCGCCGCCTGTCCTGCGTCTATCCGGGCATCTGCGAAAACCTGAATACCGACCACGCGCCGCTGATCTCGCTCTACCGCAAGGCGCGGGCGCTGCCCGGCATCAAGAAGATCCTGATCGGCTCGGGCCTGCGCTACGACCTCGCGGTGCGCTCGCCGGAGTATGTCAAGGAGTTGGTCACCCATCACGTCGGCGGCTACCTCAAGATCGCGCCCGAACACAGCGAGGAAGGCCCGCTGTCGAAAATGATGAAACCGGGCATGGGCGCCTACGAACGCTTCAAGCAGATGTTCGACCAGTTCTCGAAGGAGGCCGGCAAGGAACAATACCTGATCCCCTACTTCATCGCCGCCCACCCCGGCACCACCGACGAGGACATGCTGGACCTGGAGCTGTGGCTGAAGAAGAGCGGCTTCCGCCTGGACCAGGTGCAGACCTTCCTGCCGACGCCGCTGGCACTGGCCACCGCGATGTGGCACACGGAAAAGAATCCGCTGAGGAAAGTCACGGCCGATTCCGAAGGCGTCACCGTCGTGCGCGGCGGCCGCCAGCGCAAACTGCACAAAGCCTTCCTGCGCTGGCACGATCCGGAAAACTGGCCCCTGCTGCGCGAGGCACTGAAAGCCATGGGCCGCGCCGACCTCATCGGCCCCGGCAAGCGCCACCTGATTCCGGCCTGGCAACCGGCGGGCACCGGCATGCCGGCAGCGCCGCGCGCCGGCAAGGGAATACGAAAGTCGGCGCCGGCAATACGGCGATCAACAACCGCCGCGCCCGCCAAACCGGTCAACAGTCCTCCCGCACGCCGCCATCCGGACGTGCCGCGCCATCCGCTGTCACGCCGCAAGGGCGGCTGAAGGCAATCCAAACGAGATGTTTGCAGCAGGTAGAATCCGGTGGCGGAGAACCCGTGCCGCCGTGGAAGCGGCGGCATCGGGACAAGTCTGCCAACTAAGGGAGTGTCATGCGAATCATTCTTTATTTCGTGATCGGCCTGGTCGCTGCCCCGGCCTTGGCCGAGTGGGTGGCTGTGTCGGAGTCCAATGATCTGGTCGCCTACATTGAACCCGATTCGATCCGCAAGAATGGCAACTTCCGCAAGGTATGGCAGGTACAAGACCTGAAACAGCGCGATGAACACGGCGCGATGTCGCGGCGACTCCTGATTGAATACGACTGCAAGGTTGAGCGGTTCAGAGTTCTCTCGACGTCCACCCACTCCGAACCGATGGCCGCAGGGAAAACGCTTGTATCGACCCGTGTCCCGGGCAAATGGACTGCTTTTGCGCCCGACACACCCGCCGAAGACACGCTCGAGATCGTCTGCACCAAGTAACTCATCTCTGCCCGCTGCGGGAGCGGCGGCATCTTCCGATGAAGCGCAAGAACTGACCGCGACAGGGCGCTTGCAGATAGTCCGGGCAAGAGGCGATAATCAAATCAGCGCGAAGACAAGCACCTCGCCGATTGATGGGCACATAGCTGGGTACAAAACAAAAACGCCCCGAAAGGCGCTTGAATACAGGGTAGATGGCGGAGAGTGTGGGATTCGAACCCACGGATGCCTTGCGACATCGCCTGATTTCGAGTCAGGTACATTCGACCACTCTGCCACCTCTCCGCGAGGCGCGGATTATACCC
>VEPA01000180.1 GCA_012026675.1 Betaproteobacteria bacterium
CCATGCTGTGCAGCTTGCCTCGCTCATAAAGCCGACTTAGCTGCACAACTTCGCCGTTCTCACGATTTTGGAAAGGCGGCCCACGGCGTAGGGATACGGCTCACTGCCACCTGGCAATTGTCCTGCTTGCCGAGCTGCCCGCAATATTGGCGCGCGACGCCGACCGAGTGCCTGCCTTTCTTTGGAAAGCCGGTGTCGTCGATGATCCATGCCGCAATCGGACCACCGCGCTCGACCAGACGGCACAGCCGGCAAGATCGTCCACGTCATCCTCAACAACTACGCCGCCCACAAGCACGAGAAGGTGCGGGCCCGGCTCGATCGCCACCCGCGCTGGGCCTTCCACTTCACGCCGCCGTCGAGTTCGTGGCTCAACGTCGTCGAGGGCTTCTTCGCCATCCTGACGCGTCGGCGGTCACAGAACGGCGCCTTCCGCGCGGTCGTCGATCTGCCGGCGGCCATCAACCGCTTCATCGACGAGCACAATCGGACGCCCAAGCCCTTCACTTGCGTGCTGACCCCGACGCCATCATCGCCGCACGCAACCGTGGGTTCCAAGCGTTGGGGTCAATCCACTCTTATGTCCGCCGTTTCAAGCAGCAGGCGCGATGATCCTTTGCTTGCCGTTTCAAGCTGTTCAGTGTGGCCGCCGCTGGACAGGGCAGGAAGCACGATCATGAGACGACGGTTGATCATGCTCTGATGCGCGGGTTGATTACCGCCGGACCGATGATGCGTCGCGGAGCTTCCTCTGTCTAGCAGCCAGCGTCGGACGGAATCCGGCTGGTAGTGGATACGAGGGTTCTCCTGCCGTGACCGTGCCTCCAGCCTTGCCCAGCTTTGGATGGATTGATGCGGCTGGTGACCTCCTTGCGTTGTTGCTCGACAGCGTTGAACGCTCAGGTGGCAGACGGCTGGGCCTGCCTGGCGATGGCCCAGACGAAACCCGCCAGTTCGCGGGCGATTGCGGCGGTGACCAGGTTCGGTGGCTTCCCCGCCCTGGTGAGCTTGCGGTAGCGCCCGCACAGCCGTTCCTGCCCCTTCCAGGCGGTGTCGCGGATCGGCTTGGCCAGGCCCTCCTGGCGCAGCAGAAGCTCCCGACTGATCCGGGCCGGGAACCGGTAGCTCCAGGCCGCTTCGACCAGCATGCGCCGCGCCGAGCTGTTCCCGGCCTTGGTAATCGCGCCCTGGCGCCGGGTGCCGCCGCTGGAGTGCTCGGAGGGGACCAGCCCGAGATAGGCCATCAGCTGCCGTGGATTGGCAAAGCGGGTGATGTCTCCGAGTTCGGCGACCAGCGTCGCCGCCGCCACCAATGCCAGGCCGCGCAGCGCCTGCAACGCCCGCACCACCGGTGCCAGGGACCAATTGGATAGCGCCGCCGCGATGTGGGCCTCGAGGCGATCGCGCCGCGCCGTGGCCGCTTCGACGGCGGCGATGCAGTCTTCCAGGACAAGGTGCTGGGCCGCCTGCGCAAAGCGCAGCCCGGCCAGCCAGCGCCGGTGCATCAGGGTCCAGGCAGGGCGGTTATAATGCTGGCCTTGCCGCAGCAGGAAGCCGGACAACTGCTGGCGAGCCTGCCGCAGGGCGCGTACGGCCGCCTGACGCGCCCGCACCAGATCGCGGACGGCCTCATGCGCAGGGTCCGGCACCCACACCGGCGTCAGTTCGCCCGCCCGGTGCTGCCTGGCCAGGTTGGCCGCATCGCGCCGGTCGGTCTTGATCCGGTCACCGGGTTTGCGTGGGATCAGCGACGGCGCGACGACCACGCATCCGTGCCCGGCCGCGCTCAGCTGCCGCTGGATCCCATAGCCGCATGCCCGGCTTCGTAGCAAAAATGAAGGGCTGCGCCAGAACGCGCCAGCTTGCTGGTCAATGCCTTCAGCGCCGCCGGCGTGTTCGCAATCGTGCCGAACTCGCGGACCTCGCCCCGTTTGCCCGCCTCGGCCAGCGCCACCGCGATCGTCTCCTTGTGCACATCAAGGCCGACGTAGGTGATAGGCTTCTCCATGACCCGTCTCCTATGCAAGAGGCTCGGTGCCGGACCACCCGGCGCAACCCTCGCAACCTGCATACCGTGAGACGGGTCGCCCCTATCTCAGGCGGACATATGGTCTAGCAAAGAGTTCGGCAGCAGCCTCTGCGTATCCAGCGCATCCCGCGCCCGCTGTTGAAAGGTCGCCAATTCAGATGCAGCTCGGGCAATGGCGTCAGCTGAATAATCGTTCTTGTCAAGCCCAGCCTTTATCTTATTGAGCGTAACGCGAATTCCGTCGCCATACGACCCGAGATGACGTCCTGTATGCGCAGCTTTGCCCACTTCCGCCGCTAATTCCCTCGTACTCGGCAATTTGATCAGATTGGCGTCGCCATCGACCTTGAAATCGAGGATGCGGAGAAGATCGTAATATTCCCCGGCGATGTGCCGGGGAATAATGTGATGAATATGCATACTCGCCATAACAAAGCCCCACAATGCTCAATTAATGCATGACACGTCTCTTGCAGACTCAAGACGTTCCTATCGCCCGAAAGCGCAGACCTTTGATTCCTGCCGCACTGCATGCCTCCTTCATAATCTGATCACCCAGAGGCTCGCGATACATCTCGGCGACTCGGAACAAGTGCGCGGAACCGACCACGTTCGACTTGAGCCGTAGCTCGGTCGTGAGGTTCCATGAGTAGCCGCGTTTTCCATCGCGCCCTTCCCATATTTCCAAGTCTCTACTCGCGGCCTCGTCGACGGCTCCGACGAAAGCGCGTGTGACAGTGCAAAGCCACCGCTCCGGACCGGTCTCACCTGACGGCAGCACAACCTCACAAGGCCGATAGTCACAGGCGCCAGGATCGACGGTCTCGAAGACCGTCTTCATCTTTTTGGACACCACCCAAAACCCGTCGAAACACCAGAGGTCGGGCGGATTGCTTCCTCTTTTCGGCGTCAGCAGGAGGCGCGGCGTTTGCGTATATTCGGGAAAACGCCAGGGACCTCGGGGCAGGCGAAGCCAACCGTCAGGCCAAGGATCGGAAAGAGGCACTCCAAGCCCCGGCTTATCTTTTTGAATTACATCGCAATTGACGAACTCAAACGGAGACTCGCCACGACTGGAGTCTAACATTTGGTAATAGGCGCGCTCCGTTGAGCGCCGCCCTTTCGACTTCGTCCGAGGATTTTCTTCGCTTCCGGCAGTCACCTGCGCCTCCATCTGCATCGCCCCGCTCGCGAAGTCAAAAATAGAGCCGGTACACGCTCTGCCCGGAAAACAAACTCGACGCCTCTCGCCGCACGGCGACTTTCGTCGCCGCGTCCAGCCCAATCGTATCGCCATCGGCGATCACATCGCCAGCGTCGATCAAATAGCCGGCAAGATCGAGCACGAAGCCATTCAGCGCGCGTGGATCGCCACGGAAGCCTCGCGTCTCGATTTCCATCAAACCGAAAGCGGTCAGCCCGCTCGTAACGGCCGACACGCCCCCATCGGCG
>VEPA01000150.1 GCA_012026675.1 Betaproteobacteria bacterium
GCCCGGCCAGACGCAGATGCTGGCCGGCGCGGACGCCCCTGGGAATGTTCACCTCGAGCGTGCGCTCCTGCGTTGTCACATGCCCTTGTGAATCCATCACCGGCATGCGCAGCGAAATGCCGCGTTTCGCCCCATGGTAGGCGTCGGCCAGGTCGATCAGCACCTTGGCATGATGATCCTGGCCCTGGGCATGCATGTCGGCGCGCTGCCCGCCGCGTACATGTCGACCGAACAGCGCCTCGAAAAAGTCGCTGTGCTCGCCGCCCAAGCCGGCGCCAAAATCGCGGCCGCTGAACTCGAAGCCGGCATCCCAGCCCGGTGGCGGCTGGAACTCCTGCCCGGTCTTCCACTGGCTGCCCATCTGATCGTAGGCCGCGCGCTTTTCGGGATCCTTGAGCACCGCATAGGCTTCACCGATTTCCTTGAAGCGCCCCTCGGCATCGGCGTCCTTGCTGACGTCCGGATGGAACCTGCGCGCCAGCTTGCGATAGGCGTGCTTGATGTCATCCTGCGTGGCGCCGCGCGGCACGCCGAGGGTTTCGTAGTAGTCCTTGAATTTCATGACGGATGCGGTCCGCAAGCTCACCATGTGCGCGCATTGCGGCGCGACTCGACGATGCCCATGCTGGGGGCGAACTCGCTCCCGCCCGCCACAATGACTTCGCGCCGCTGTTCGCAGCGCTGCAGCACTTCCCGTTGCTGGGCATCGGTATAGGCCACCCACCAGTCGCGTTCTTCCTGGGTGCGGCAGCAGCCCAGGCAAAGCTGCGTCACCGGGTCCATCTGGCAAACCTTGACGCAGGGCGAGCGCACCGCGATCGGTGTGCGTGAGTCGTTCATCTCATTCCTTTACGGCAGCGCCAGCCTTGCCGGCCGGCAAGGAGACTGCATCCCAAAAAATGATCCGCAGAGTCCTTCCCTCTGCATGCCGATCGGGTACCTACTTCTTCTGCGCCTTCATCTTGCGGCAACCCAGTTGCTGCGACTTGTCGTTGCTGAAGTATTCGAGTCCGTCTGCACACGGCAGCGGTTTCGCCGGAGCCGTCGCGCCCTTGCCGCCCTTGCAGGTGAAGTCGCCGGCCTTGCCCGCCTTGCCGGTCATCTTGTAGCCCTGCGGACATTCGGCGGCGGCCGCAGGCTTGGCAGCGGCCGGCGGCGCCTCGACCACCAGCGAGGTCTTTGCCTTGCCCATGCATTTCAAATGATTGGTGACCTTCTTGCCCTCGGCCTTGATGCCGTAGGTTCCCGGCTTGTCATAGGTCTTGGCGATGGTGATGGGGAACTTGTTCGTTTTTCCGTCGATCTTGACGTTGCGCGAATCGCTGCCGTCACCGAAATGCACCTCCATGCCGCAAAACGTGGGAGCTTCGCCTTCGGCGGAAATGGTGATCCTGACCTCCTGCCCGCCGCGCGCGGGACTCGGCTCGACCTTGATCGAACCAATACCGCTCTGCTGGGCAAAAGCGAGCGTCGAAGCGACGGCGAGGGCAAAGCCCGCGGCATATTTCATGTCGAATCTCCTTGGTCTGGTAATCTGCGAAATCTATCCGATTTTGTCTGCAATGGGGAACCCGCATGAAAGCACTTCGCATACTGGGCATCGTCTTTGCCATCGTTCTCGTCCTGGTCGCCGCCGCTCTTGGCGCCCTGTACGCGCTTTTCGACGGCGAGAAGATCAAGGGCGAACTGACCCGCGTCGTCATGGAGCAGAAGCAACGCAAGCTCGACATTGCGGGGAAACTGGAGCTCTCGGTATGGCCTGATGTCGGCATCAAGCTCGGCCGCCTGACGCTGTCGGAACCCGGTGGCAAGGAGGAATTTCTTGCGCTCGATTCGGCGCGCGTGGAAGTCGCAGTGATGCCGCTGCTGTCGAGGCAGGTGAAGGTGCAGCGCATCGAAGTCAACGGCCTCAAGGCGACGCTGGTGAAACACAAGGACGGCACGCTCAACATCGCCGACCTGATGGGTGGCGCCGCCGATAAGGAGGGTTCCGCCAAGACCGCGCCGAAAGTCGGCGCTGACGGCACGGCGAGTGCGCCGGTGCAGATCGACATTGCCGGCATCAAGGTCGCCAACGCGCAACTCACCTGGCGCGATGAAAAGAGCAAGGAGACGACAAGCCTGTCCAACCTCGATCTCGGCAGCGGGCGCGTGCAGGCGGACAGCGCCCGGCAGACGCTGGCGGTCGATGCCCTGACGCTCGCCGCCAAAGGCAAGACCGGCACCGACAACTTCGAACTGAAACTGGAAGCGCCCCGGCTCAACATCTCGCCGGACAAGTCGTCCGGCGAGACGCTCAACCTCACGGCGAACCTGGCCGGCAGCGGCCGCAGCCTTATCGCCAAGCTCGTGCTGTCCGGCGTCGAGGGCAACGCAAAGGCGCTAAAAATAGGCAAGCTGGTGCTCGATCTCGATGCCAAGGCCGGCGAATCCACACTCAAAGGCCACCTCGATTCCCCGGTGGCGGCCGACATCGCGGCGCAGACCGTGGCTCTGGAAAAACTTGCCGGAAGCATCGACCTGGCCAATCCGCAAATGCCGATGAAGCAGCTCAAGCTGCCGCTCTCGGGCAGCCTGCGCGCCGACCTGGCGAAGCAAAGCGCCGCGCTCGATCTGGGCACCCGTTTCGACGAATCGAAAATCGACCTGAAACTCAGGGTGGCGAAGTTCGCACCGCTGGCGCTGGGCTTCGACCTCGACATCGACACGCTCAATGTCGACAAATATCTGCCGCCCAAGCCGGCGCAGGAGAAAAACGCCGCGGCCCCGGATGCGGCAGGCAAGGCGGCGCCCCAGGGCAAGGAAGGCGCCGGAGCCAAGGAGACCGAGGGCAAGCTGGATTTTTCGGCGCTCAAGGGACACGACGTCAATGGCGCGCTGCGCATCGGCGCCTTGCAGGTTTCGAAGCTGAAACTGGCAAAGCTGAATGCGAAAATCAGGCTCGCCGGCGGGCGTCTCGACGTGGCGCCGCTGACCATGAATCTCTATGAAGGCAGCACCAGCGGCAGCCTGTCGCTGAACGCGGCCGGCAACCAGGTCGGACTCAAGCAGAACCTGACCGGGATCAGCATTAACCCGCTGATGAAGGATCTCGCCGACAAGGACCTGCTGGAAGGTCGCGGCAATGTCGCGCTCGCCGTCACCAGCCAGGGCGACAGTGTCACCGCGATGAAGAAGGCGTTGGGCGGCACGGCGTCGCTTAACCTCAAGGACGGCGCGATCAAGGGCATCAACCTGGCGCAGAGCATGCGTGATGTCAAGGACAAGCTGGGTGCCCTGCAAGGCAAACCCGAAGGCACGACGCAGAAAGCCAAGTCCAGCGAAAAGACCGACTTCTCCGAACTCAGCGCCTCGCTGAAAATCGCCAACGGCGTCGCGCACAACGACGACCTGGCGATGAAGTCGCCTTTCCTGCGGTTATCGGGTGCCGGCGACATTGATATCGGCGCCGGCCAGATGAACTACCTGGCCAAGGCCACCGCAGTCAGCAGCAGTGCCGGACAGGGCGGCAAGGAGGTCGACAAGCTGAAGGGCGTCACCGTGCCGGTGCGCGTCACGGGGCCGTTCGACGCCCTTTCCTACAAGCTCGAACTCGGCGACCTCGCCGCCGACATGGCCAAGAGCAAACTCGAGGAGAAGGCCGGCGCAATCACTGGCAAGAGCGATTCGAAGCTCAAGGACAAGCTCAAAGGATTGTTCAGCAAGTAAGCCGGGGCGTGGGCTGATGCGTGTCGGTGTCGACCTTGGCGGCAGCAAGATCGAGATCATTGTCCTCGGGCAGGATGGCAAAGCCCTGTTGCGCGAGCGCGTGGCGACACCGCAGGGCGACTACGAGGCGACGCTCGCGGCCGTCGCCGGGCTCGTTGCCGCGGCCGTCGCGAGAGTTATGTCCCTGCGCGCTTGCGTCAGGGACGGTATCCACCCGGACGGCGCTGGCTCCACGGCGACCACGGTCGGCATCGGCATCCCCGGCGCCGAGTCGCGCGTCAGCGGCCTGATCAAGAACGCCAACTCCACCTGCCTGATCGGAAAACCGCTCAAGCGCGACCTCGAAGCCATCCTGCAACGCGAGGTGCGCATCGCCAACGATGCCAACTGCTTCGCCCTCTCGGAGGCCGTCGATGGCGCGGGCGCCGGCGCGCAAGTAGTGTTCGGTGTCATCCTCGGCACGGGGGTCGGCGGCGGCATCGTTGTCGACGGCAAGGTGCTCACCGGCTGCAACGCAATCGCCGGCGAATGGGGCCACAACCCGATGCCGGGCGAACATCACAAGGATGTCTGCTACTGCGGACGCAAAGGCTGCATCGAGCTCTATCTGTCGGGGCCGGGCCTGGCCGCAGACCATCGCCGTGCCACGGGCGCCGACTTTTGCGCCGCGGACATTGCGCAGCACGCGACGAACGGCGACACGCAATGCGAAGCCACGCTGCAACGCTACGAAGCCCGCCTGGCGCGCGCGCTGGCGCAGGTCATCAACATCCTCGATCCCGATGTCATCGTGCTGGGCGGCGGCCTGTCGAACATCGACCGGCTTTACGCAAACGTGCCGCGCCTGTGGGGCGAGCATGTCTTCTCCGACCAGGTGGCGACGAAACTGCTCAAGCACCGGCACGGCGATTCCTCTGGCGTGCGCGGCGCGGCCTGGCTGTGGAACTGATCGCGCCCGTCATCGTCGCCGGCATATTCACCGGCCGCATCCGCTTCCTTCCGGGCGAGAGCCGCGGCAGCGCGATCGCCAAGGAACCGCTGGCTGGTCACTGCGCGATCGACAGCGAGGGACTCGCCGGCGACGAGCATGCCGATCCGCGCGCCCATGGCGGGCCGGAAAAGGCCGTGCACCTCTTCCCCGTGGAGCACTACGAAGCTCTGGCGCTGGCCTTTCCCGCGGCCCGCCATCTGAGTCCCGGCGGCCTCGGCGAAAACCTGTCTACGCGAGGCATTACGGAGAACGAGGCACATATCGGCGACATCTTCGTGCTGGGCACGGCACGCCTGCAGATCGCCCAGCCGCGCACGCCCTGCTGGAAAATCGACGCCCGTTGCGGCGTCGAAGGCGTCGCCGCCCACGTCGCCGGACACGGCATCGCCGGCTGGTATTTCCGCGTGCTGGCGCCGGGCGAGTGCGTTGTTGGCGACGCCCTGATCCATCTCGAACGACCCGGCGGCGCCGTCAGCCTGGCGCGCTTCAACCGCGCACTGCGCGAACAGCGTCCGTCGCTGCAGGTGCTCGACCTGCTGGCGAATGCGCCGGGGCTGGCGCCGGACTGGGCGCGCAAGATCCGCGAACGCATCGACTGGCTGCAGCGTAACCAGGGCGCCAAATGAATCTCTGGTTGCGCATCTTCCTGCCCTTCGCCGCCGGCTACTTCTTCTCCTACTTCCTGCGCAACGTCAATGCCGTGATCGCGCCCGAGCTGACGCGCGAGCTGGGCGTTTCGGCCGCCGACCTGGGGCTGCTGACCAGCGCTTACCTGCTGGCCTTCGGCGCCGTGCAGCTGCCGCTGGGCCTGGCGCTCGACCGCTACGGCGCGCGCCGCGTCGAAGCATCGCTGCTGCTGGTCGCCGCCGCCGGCTGCGCGCTGTTCGCCGTCGGCAACTCGCTGACCGAACTGGCGGTCGCGCGGGCCTTGATCGGGCTCGGTGTCTCGTCCTGCCTGATGGCTTCGTTCAAGGCCTTCGGCCAGTGGTTCGGCACCGCCCGCCAGGCCTCGCTCAATGCCGCCATCATGGCGGCAGGCGGGCTGGGCGCCCTGACCGCGTCGCCACCGCTCTCGTGGGCAATTCCGCAATTCGGCTGGCGTGCCGTGTTCATCTTGCTGGCCGTGGCCGGCGTGGCGGTCGCCGCGGGCATTTTCAGCACGCCGGACAAAGCGTCGAGCGCCGCGCCGGAACCCCTCTCCGACCAGATCGCGGGCCTCATGGAAGTTCTGACCAGCCGCGCCTTCTGGCGTTATGCGCCGCAATCGACGCTGATCATCGGCGGCTTTCTGGCCTTGCAGGGCCTGTGGGCCGTGCCCTGGCTGATGAACTTCGCCGGACTTTCGCGCGACGCGGCAGCCCACCATCTGTTGCTGATGGGCAGCGGCATGCTGGCCGGGTTTCTCGGCATCGCCTTCAGCGTGACGTGGCTGAAGGCGCGCGGCCTGGATCCGGAGCACCTGCTCAAGTGGGGCATGGGGCTGGGCCTGCTGGCCACCTTGCTGATCATTCTGGATATCGGCCCGAGCCAGACGCTATGGCTGATCCTGGGGCTGGTCTTCTCCGTCGGCAACCTGGCCTACGCCCTGCTGCAGCGTGACTTCAGCAGCGCACTGGCCGGACGTGTGAACACGGCGCTGAACCTGATGGTATTCGTCGGTGCCTTCGGCATCCAGTGGGGTTTCGGCGCGACGGTGGATGTCCTGCAGGCCACCGGCCATGTGTCGCGAAGCGCGTATCAGATTACTTTCGTCGCGCTGCTGGCGCTGCAGGTGGCGAGCTGGTTCTGGTTTCTCAGGAAGGTTTAGAACTCCAGCGGGTCCACGTCGAGATGCCAGCGCAGGCCGGCCGGCGTCTTCAGCGCATACAGCTGTTCCATCCAGGCCGCGAGGAAGGCCTGCAGTGCCGGGCGGCTCAGCGATTCGACCAGCAGCTGGCCGCGCTCCAGGGTCATCAGGCGCTGCAGGCGCATCGGCACCGGATCGTAGAGCGTGATGCCTTCCGCCGACACTTCGCCTGCCTTGCGCGCGGCGGCGAGAAAATCCAGCGCCTGCTCCATGGTCCGCGCCTCGGCACGCAACATGGCCTGGAAGCTGAAGGGCGGAAAGCCGGCAATGCGGCGTTCGCCCAGCTGGCTTTGCGCGAAGCGCGCGTAGTCGTGCTCGATCAGCGCCTGGTAGAGCGGGTGGTCGGGATATTCGGTCTGGATCAGCACTTCACCGGGCAGATCGGCGCGCCCGCTGCGCCCGCCGACCTGCATGAGCTGGGCGAACAAGCGTTCCGGGGCGCGGAAGTCGGCGGCGAACAGCGCGGCATCGGCGCCGACCGCACCGACCAGGGTCAGCAGCGGAAAATCATGGCCCTTGGCCAGCATCTGGGTGCCGACCAGGATGTCGGCCCCACCCGCGTGTATGGTCGCCAGCAAGGCCTGCCACTTCTTCGGTGTGCTCGCCGAATCGCGGTCGATGCGCAGCACTCGCGCCGCGGGGAAGCGCTCGACGAGCATGGCTTCGAGGCGCTGCGTGCCGCGCCCGAAAGGCAGCAGGTCGACGTTGCCGCAGTCGGGGCAGGCGCGCGGCACGCGCGCTTCGAAGCCGCAATGGTGGCAGCGCAGGCGCTGGTCCGCCAGATGCAGCACCAGGTTGGCGGCGCAGCGCTGGCAGCGCGAGATCCAGCCGCAGGGCGGGCAGGCCAGCACCGGCGCATAGCCGCGCCGGTTGAGGAAGACCAAGCTCTGCTCGCCTCGCTCGAGGCGCAACTGCAGGCCGGCCAGCAAGGCGGCGGAAAGCCCGTCCTGCAATTTCTCGCGCCGCGTGTCGACGATGCGCACCACGGGCATGGCCTCGGCCACGGCGCGCTCGGGCAGTTCCAGCAGTTGATAGCGACCCGAACTGGCGTGATGGAAGGTTTCCAGCGAAGGCGTGGCCGAGCCGAGCACGATGGGGATGTTCAATTGGTGTGCGCGCCAGATCGCCACGTCGCGCGCCGAATAGCGCAGGCCTTCCTGCTGCTTGAACGAGGCGTCGTGTTCTTCGTCGACCACGATCATTTGCAGGCGTGGCAGCGGCATGAATACCGAGAGCCGGGTGCCGAGCACGATCTGGGCACGCCCCGAGAGCGCTTCGAGAAAGCCGCGCGCACGCGCAGCATCGCCCATGCCGCTGTTGGCGCAAACCACCTGCGCAGCGGGGAAGCGCGCCGCGCCGCGGCCTTCGAGCTGTGGCGTCAGGGCGATCTCGGGCACCAGCATCAGCGCCTGGCCGCCGCGCGCGAGGACGGCAGCTATGGCCCGCAGATAAACCTCGGTCTTGCCGCTGCCGGTGACGCCATGCAGCAGCATGACGTGAAACCCGGCCTTATCGACGATGGCGGTCACGGCCGCCTGCTGCGCGGCCAACAATCGCGGTAATTCAATAGTTGGCGCTGGCGGCACGGCACTCGACGACCCGGCCGGCTCCGTAATGCGCGCCTTCCCGATACGCGGCAGCTTGCCGCGCCGCAACATCGGCGGCAGGGCAAAGGCGGTCACTTCACCCAGCGGCGTCTGGTAGTAGCGCGCGCAGAATTCGCAAAGCGCCAGCCACTCCGCCGGCATTGCCGGCATGTCGCGCAGGATGGCCGTGACTTGCTTGAGCTTGGCGTCTGGCTGTTCGCTCGCAGTCGCCAGTTCGACGACCACTCCGGTGCGCAATCCCGTGCCGAAAGGCACGGTGACCCGCCGGCCGACATCGCTGTCGTCAGAGTCCGGCGCGAGGTAATCGAACAGCCTCGGCAGGGGCAGATCAAGGGCAACACGAACGATGTTCATGCCGGGTCAAATGCTTGCGGATCAATACTCGACAATACCTTCGCATAAGCCCTCAACTCGTTGCTACAAATGAGAAAATTGCTTACCCACAAATTCTGTGGATAACTTTGTGAGTAAGGGCCCGGCAAAATCTCTAAGTGGCCGTCCGGCAAGGGTCTTTTAATCTCTGTGCAATATTTGAACAAAATAATATTGTTCATATTCAACTGGTTACTAACTGGATGGCTGAAGACCTCAGTAAAACAGCCGCCTCGCAGCCAATTACGGATTTCTGTGAATAAGTCAACCGTACAAGGGGTTTTTCGCCCCCTTGGCAAGCCTTGCCGCAAGGCCTTTTTCGGGCGGGGGGGCGGCGCAAAGCGCGCCGCCGTTGGCCTGCCAAATCAGACCCGCGCGAAACCGCGCCGGCTGTGGCTGTGCACGGTGTCAACCAAAACTTTTACGTTTTCAGGCGGAGTGAATTGGGAAATGCCGTGGCCAAGATTGAAGACATGCCCCCCGGAATTCCTGTCCTCACCATCGGTGCCAAAACTGTCCAGCACGCGCCTTGCTTCGACGGCCACTTTCTCGGGAGAGGCAAACAGGGCCATCGGATCCAGATTGCCTTGCAGCGCAACACGACTGCCGACACGCCGGCGCGCTTCGCCCAGGTCGGTGGTCCAGTCGAGGCCGACAGCGTCGCAACCGATGTCGGCAATCGCTTCCAGCCACTGGCCGCCACCCTTGGTGAACACGATGCAGGGCACGCGCTCGCCCTCGTGCTCGCGCCTGAGCCCGGCCACAATGCGCTGCATGTAGCCGAGCGAAAATTCGCGGTAGGCCGCGTGCGACAGCACGCCGCCCCAGGAGTCGAAAATCATCACCGCCTGGGCGCCGGATTCGATCTGGGCGTTGAGGTAGTCGGTCACCGAGGTGGCCGTCACCTCGAGAATGCGGTGCAGCAAATCGGGGCGGTCATACAGCATGGTCTTGATCGTGCGGTAGTCGGTCGCCGAGCCGGAGCCGCCTTCCACCATGTAGCTGGCGAGGGTCCACGGACTGCCGGAAAAGCCGATCAGCGGCACCGAGTTGCCCAGTGCGCGACGGATTTCGGCCACCGCATCCATGACATAGCGCAGGTGTACATTCGGGTCCGGTGCGCTCAGGTCGCGTATCGCCCACTCCTCGCGCAAGGGGCGCTCGAAGCGCGGCCCTTCGCCCTCGGCGAAATACAGGCCGAGACCCATCGCGTCGGGCACGGTGAGAATGTCGGAGAAGAGGATCGCGGCATCGAGTTCGAAGCGCGACAGCGGCTGCAGCGTCACCTCGCAGGCGAGTTGCGGGTTCTTGCACAGTTGCAGGAAGCTGCCGGCGCGGCGCCGCGTCTCGTTGTATTCCGGCAGGTAGCGTCCGGCCTGGCGCATCAGCCAGACGGGGGTGTAATCGACGGGTTCGCGCAGCAAGGCACGCAGGAAGGTATCGTTCTTGGGGCGGCTCGATGGCGACATGACGGGCGATCCGGCGGGGCAAAGAACGAATTATCGCACTAGCGTCGCCAGAAGGCCGGGGTAAACAGGACGAAGACCGATAGCACCTCCAAACGCCCGAGGAGCATGGCAAAAGTGCACACCCAGGTCTGGAAATCGGTTAGCGGCCCATAGTTCTGCGCCGGGCCAACCACATTGAGACCCGGACCGGCATTGTTGATGCAGGCGACGATCGCGGTGATCGACGAGGTGAAATCCAGCCCGCTGGCAACCAGGAAGAAGGTCAGTTCGCCCACCGCCAGAATGTAAAGGAAGATGAAGCCAAGCACGGCGCCGGCAATCTGCTGCGGGATTGCCGTGTCGCCGACACGCAGCGGCGCCACCAGATTGGGATGCACCAGACGCTTGAGTTCGATCAGGCCCTGCTGCGCGAGGATCAGCGTCCGAATCATCTTGATGCCGCCGCCAGTCGAGCCGGAAGAGACAGAAACGCAGGACAGGAACAACATCCACAGCGGAACGAAGATCGGCCACTTGTCAAAGTCCTGGCTGGCGAAGCCGCAATCCGTGGCAATCGAAACCAGGTTGAAGGCGACGTGACGCAAAGCGGTCAGAAAGCCCGGATAGGTTCCGCGCACGGTGAGGTACAGCGTACACACCAAAGTGCTGACAACAATCAGCGCGACGAAGGCCTTCGCTTCCATGTCGGTCCAGTAGGCCTGCAGCGAGCGGCCGCGCCAGGCCACGAAGTGGGTGGCGAAGTTCATGCCGGCGACCATCATGAAAAAAATCAGCACCGCCTCGATGGCCGGCGAATCGAAATGACCGACACTGTCATCGTAGGTCGAGAACCCGCCCAAACCCATCGCCGCAAAGGCGTGGCAAATGGCATCCAGCCAGTTCATGCCGACGAGCTTGAGAGCGAGGATGCAAGCCACGGTGATGCCGAAATACACCAGCCAGAGCGCTTTGGCCGTGTCGGCAATACGCGCCGTCAGCTTGGAGTCCTTCATCACCCCGGTGGTTTCGGCCTTGTAGAGTTGCATGCCGCCAACTCCGAGCAAGGGAAGGATCGCCACGGCAAGCACGATGATGCCCTTGCCGCCCACCCAGTTGAGCTCATGGCGCCAGAGGTTGATCGAGGGCGGCAGCTTGTCGAGCCCGGTCAGCACGGTGGCTCCCGTCGTCGTCAATCCCGACATGGTCTCGAAGTAGGCGTCCGTGAAAGAAAGGTCGTCGATTACCAGCAGCAGCGGCAGGGTGGCGATCGCCGCCATCAGGACCCAGGCCAGGGTCACCAGCAGGAA
>VEPA01000059.1 GCA_012026675.1 Betaproteobacteria bacterium
ATAAAGGCACCCAGCGCATCATAGAGCGCCAGGCTGATGGCCTGGATGGCGTAATCCACCGCGGTGACGAAGGTGGCGATGATCACGATGTACACCGCGATGCGCACCTCCTTGGGCGTCACGTTGCGCATCATCGAAACAAGGCCGCAGGAACAGACCAGCACGAACAGCGTCGCCAGGCCCATCGATATGGCATTGACCGCAGATACCGTGACGGCCAGCGTCGGACACATGCCCAGCACCATGACGAAGACCGGATTCTGGCGCCAGACGCCTTCCGTGAACTCGTCCCAGGTTTGCGGCGTGACGGTACTCATGACTTGCTCCCCAGCTTGTCCAGGTTCGGCACCAGGCGCGGCATCAGCGCCTGCGCCGAATCGTTGATCGCTTTGCCCACGGCGCGTGAGGTGATGGTCGCGCCGGCGATGGCGTCGATCTGCCAGGCGCCGGTCTTGCTGCCATGCTTGACCACCTTGACCTCGTTGGCCAGCGCCGTGAGGTCGGCCTTGAGTTTGAGGTCGAGTGCCGTGAAATTGGCGAGGAATTCCTTGTCGGTGATGACCTTGTCGCCGATGCCCGGCGTCTCGCGCATCGACACCACGCCGATGCCGACCACGCACCGGCAGCCCGGCTCGTAGCCGAACATGATGCGAACCGTATCGGCATAGCCCTTTGCGCCACCCTCGGCGGCAATGCCGGCGAGCTTGCCGGCATCGTCATAAGCGGCGAAGAACTTGATGCCGCCTGCTGGAATCGCCTTCTCCCCGGCGCCGACTTTTGAAATTCCACCGCCGGGCGAGGCGACGAATTCCGAAATCGACTTCGCCTTGGGCAGCACCTTGAACACCGCACGCTCGGTGGCAATGCGCTTGTTGGCAGCGACCGCGTCATAGGTGCCCTGGTAGGCGCCGACGATGATCAAGCCGCAGATCGCCGAGACCAGGCCGAGGGTGCGGATCATCGCAGCGGTTTGCGATTCCGGCGGCGGCGAAGCCTGCTCAACGATGGGGATCACACGATGGTCGTTCATCACTTTTTCGGCTTTTTCGGCAGGAAACGCTTCTTCGGTGTCACGGCGCTGGCTTCTTCGCGCGAGATGTAACCGGGGTTCAGCGGGTAAGTGGCGCGTTTCTTCACGCGGGCGAGCACGCCGCGGCCGAAGGGCACCGGCTGGGTGATTCTCTCGATCAGCGGCGAAGCTGCGTTGGCGATCAGGATCGCGTACATCACGCCCTCCGGCAGGCCGCTGTAATAGCGGATCACCACGGTCAGCAGGCCAATAAGCGCACCATATACCCACATGCCCTTGGGCGTCACGGGCGAGGTCGCCATGTCAGTGGCCATGTACCCCGCACCGAGGATCAGCCCGCCGGAGAACAGCATGAAAAAAGGATTCGGATAGCGCGCCGGATCGAAGGCGAACAGCAGCCAGGCAGTCAGCGCCGCGCTGCCAAGCACCGCCAGCGGGATGCGCCAGTCCATGAAGCGTCGTGCCGCGAGGTAGGCGCCGCAGAGCAGGATCAGCGCGGGCGACGGCCCCACCGCCATGTGTCCGGAGAGCGAGGTCAGCAGTTCATCGGCGTTCGCCATCACGCCGTCGAACTTCCACTTGGCCAGCGGCGTCGCCCCGGCCAGCGCGTCGAGGCTCTTGGCCTTGAGCCAGGGCACGGGATCGGCCGGAATCATCAGCGGCCAGGCCAGCGTCGATGGAATGAACTCGGTGAAGCGATCCGGCAAGAAAGACGGTGTGTAGGTAGCAATCGCCGTCGGGAAGGCCGCCTGGACGAAGGCGCGCCCCACCAGCGCCGGGTTGAAAACATTGAAGCCGATGCCGCCGAACAGTGCCTTGCCCAGGGCGATGGCGACGATGCCGGCGACCGCCCCCATCCACAGCGGGAAGCCCGGTGGCAGCGTCAGTGCCAGTAGCAGGCCGGTGATGACGGCGGAGTAGTCCGACAGGCGCCCCGCCTGGGTCCCGGTGCGGACGAAGAAGCGTTCGGTGACGAGGCAGGCTGCTGTGACCACGGCGATCGATGCCAGCGCCGAGATGCCGTACTGGAACACGTAAAAGGCGCAGATCGGCAGCAGCGAGTACACCACGTTGCGCATGATGGTCTCGACAGTCTTCGCCGCCTGCACGTGCGGCGCCGAGCGAATCTCGATCGGCGCGGTCATGCTGCTGCCTTTTCTCTGAGGATCTGCTTGGCGACGCGGAACTGCTGCACCAGCGGAATATTGGACGGACAAACGTAAGTGCAGCAGCCGCACTCGAAGCAGTCGCCGAGGAAATACTGCTCGCCCATCAGGTCATATTCGCGCTTAGCCGCCAGCATGCCCAGCGTCGAGGGGTTGAGCCCCATCGGGCAGGACTCGACGCATTCGCCGCACTTGATGCAGGGATAGGTCTGGCGCGACTCGCGCTCCTGCATGTCCTCGCGGCGGAACACCAGTACGCCGGACACGCCCTTGGTGATGGGCACGTCGAGCGCGCCGATGGCCTGGCCCATCATCGGCCCGCCGAGGATCACCTGGCGCGTATCGAGCGCATCGACGGCCGGCACACCGGCGTAATCGAGGACGAACTTGAGCGGCGTGCCGAGGATCACGCGGTAGTCACCGGGCTTCGCCACGCCGGGCCCCGTCACCGTCACCACGCGCTCGGTGAGGCCCTGCCCCAGCGGCAGCAAATGCCCAAGCGCGGCCAGGGTGCCGACATTGCTGACCACCATGCCCAGCGCGATGGGTAGCCCTCCCGCCGGCATCTCGGCGCCGAACAGCGCCATGATCAGCATCTTTTCCGAGCCCTGCGGATACTTGGTCGGCACCGCCTCGACGTGGATCTCTTCCGTGGCACCTGCCGCCGCCGCGTCGACAATCGCCTGGCGCAGCACCAGCACGGCATCAGGCTTGTTGTCCTCGACGCCGATGATGGTCCGCACCGCCCCGGTGGCGCGCATGGCGTAGCGGATACCGGCGATCAGGTCGGCGGCATGCTCGACCATGACGCGGTGGTCGCAGGTCAGGTAAGGCTCGCACTCGCAACCATTCACCACGAGGGTATGCACCCTGGCCTGCTTGGGCACCGAAAGCTTGGCGTGGGTCGGGAAGGCCGCGCCACCCAGGCCGACCATGCCGGTGTCCCAGATCGCCTGCAGGATGTCCTGCCCCGTCGCCTGCGAAAGGTCGCGCGGCCGGCCCCACAAATCTTCCTGTGTCGCCCCGCGATGGGCGCGAATGACGATGGACTCGATCCAGGTGCCGCGCATGCCGGGACGCAGGCCGATGAACTCGACAATCCCGGACAGCGGCGCGTGGTGCGGCACCGAGAGCCACTCGTCGCTCCTGGCGATGGGCTGGCCGCGCACCACGTCCTGCCCTACCCGCACGATGGGCCGCGGCGTCTTGCCGATGTGCTGCGACAGCGGCACCGTCACCCGGTCCGGGAAGGGCAGGCGACGGATCTTGCGCTCCGCCGTCAGCTTGCAGCTCGGCGGATGCACGCCGCGCTGAAAGGCTTCGCCGCGAAAGTAGGAAACGAGTTTCATGTCGAGACTAGTTGTACTTCGCCGCCCGCGCCATGAGTTTCTCGACGCCCGGCTCGCTCATGTTCCACGGCGTGCCGGGGTGGATGCAGCCTGCCGTGCATTTCTCGGCGGCCTTGACGATGTCGGCGAATTTCGACCCTTTGGGATTGGTGACCACAGCCAGCCTCTGGTCGTTATAGACGAAGGTCTTGGGCGCCAGCGTGGTGCACTCGTCGCAGGCCGTGCACTCGGGCGACTCGACCCAGACCGGTTCGTAATCGCCGCCGCCCGCAGCGGAATTCGCCGTGTCGCCGTCGCCGACTTTTGCCTCGCTGCCGGCCATGGGTGCCACCGCACCGCCCAGGCCCAGACTGGCACTGATCTTCGCCAGCAGGTCCTCGCGCACGCGACTCTCGACTTCGGCCGCGTCGGCCGCCTCGGCACCGGCACCGGCCAGCCCGCGCAACTGGCGCCAGAAGTGCAGACGCTCCTCGACCGACTTGATCAGTTCGGCCGTGACCAGCAAGCGCATCAGTCGGTTCTTCTTGTCCACCGCCCAGATGAAGGGAAACTTGCCTTCGCGCTCATCCGCATCGAGCACGATGAACTCGGCCACCGGCAGCATGTTGTCGTTCCAGGTCTCGGGCGGCGCCTTGCGGAAATGCTTGAGGAAGCGCGCCTCGGTCGCCGCGAAATCGGCGAAGGTCATCGGCAGTTCCATGCTCTGCGACGCACCGGCCTCGTCGACATATTTCAGCGTGTACAGCGGCCAGTCGGTGTCGGGCGAGGGATTACCTTCCAGGCTCACGCACTCGGCGAAGGTGGTGCCGGCATCGGGATCGAAGCGGAACAGCGGATAGGCGCGGCCTTCCACCGCCAGCTTGCTCTGGTCCACGCTCCTGTCGTCGCCGACACCGTGCTCGGGCGGACACACGGCGTAGATGTTGAATAGCGCCGGACGGCGGCTGTTGATGCCGTCGATGTAGCTCTCGATCAGGTGATTGACATGGGCGATGGTGCCCGACATCACATAGGAGGTGCGGTGCGCCATGCCGATCAGGCTGATCTCCTTCCTCACTTCCTGCTTGCCGCGCTGGGCATCGCCCCAAGGCGCCATGTCCGAGACCTGGCTGATGAAGCCCGAGGTGCAGGCTTGGCCGCCGGTGTTCGAATACACCTGGGTATCGACCACCAGGATCTTGATCGGCATGCCCGACATCAGCGCGCGCGAAAGGTTCTGGAAGCCGATGTCATACATCGCGCCGTCGCCGCCGATCGACACCACGGGCGGGCAGAGCTGCCACTCGTCGGCGGAGAACTGCTGCCAGTTTAAGCGGCGGAAGAAATCGTCGTCGCGGTCCGGCAGGTAATCGCCGGCGAGTTCCTTCTCGGCCATGCGCACGGCCTTGAAACCATCCGCCATCTTCGCCATGTGGCCCTCGAAGATGCCCATCGCCACCGAGGGCGAATCCTGGAACAGGTGCGAAGTCCAGGGGAAGGGATAGGGGTGGAAGGGATAGGTCGAACCCCAGACGGAGGTGCAGCCCGTGGAATTGACGATGCCCATTTCGGCGCGGCCACGCTTGCTCGGGCCCTCGACATAGCGCCACTTGAGGTCCTTTAGTTTTTCCAGCAGTTGCGCGGTGTTCTTCACCCAGGCCGGATCGAGCAGTTGCGAGGGCTTGTCGGCATTGAGCTTGTTGGCCAAGTTGGACAGCGTCAGGTCGTGCTGGCCGGTCGATTCGACGGCGCGTATCACGGCGTTGGCGTCGGTCAGATCCACCGCCGAGGCCAGCTTGACGCGCATGTGCTGTTCCAGGCGCTTGACCAGATCGTCGATGCGCTCGACGAAGGCGGCAACCCGCGGCTGCATCAATGCCGTCACGGTCGAGGTGAACAAGTGGATCGCGGTCTTCTCGCCGCAGCCCAGGCAGGCGCCGTC
>VEPA01000011.1 GCA_012026675.1 Betaproteobacteria bacterium
CCATCCGCGCTTGCAGATCAATGCGCAGAACTGCGTGCATTGCAAGACCTGCGACATCAAGGACCCGACGCAGAACATCAACTGGGTGGTGCCGCAGGGTGGCGAAGGGCCGATTTACACCCAGATGTGATGCGGGCAAGAGTCGGCGCCGGTGGGACGGTGCAAGAACGATTCCCACCAGCGAATACCGTCCGCGCCTGCGGCGCAGACACAAAACGGGAACCCGCGGGTTCCCGTTTTTAATTGATGTCCTCGCTCAGGAAGTGATCAGCGAAGGAGAACGACGCAGCCAGACGGTCACCAGCACGGCGAGCACCACGGACAAACTGGTCATCACCGTAGCAATGACCAGCACCTGTGGCGCATGGGGAAACGCCTGGCCGGCAATCAACATCGACACGCTGCCGCCGCGTATGAAACTCATGATGGCCAGTGTCTTCCGGTTTTGCTTGCCCGGACCGCCAATGAGATAGCCGAGCGCAAAGGCGAGAACGAAAAAGAGCAGTCCTGCGAACAAGGCGATGGATTGCAGTGCGGCGAACTTCTCATGGTTGACGTAGATGATTTGCGCGAACGCTAGGCCGAGTAGCAGCACCGAAATTCGGTGTACAACGGCGCTAACGCGAGTAGCAGCGGTATCGCGCAATGCCTTTATCGACAGGCCTATTACCATCGGCAGCACGACGACCAGCAGCAGATTAAACATTAGCTTGCTCTGCTCGATATTGACGTCGGGCAGAGCCAGGAACAAGGCCAGCGGGACGACAAACACGGTCACGGGCAGCAATGCCCCCAACAAGGCCACGGCGAAAGCCGCATTGCCGCCGGCTATCTGCACCAGCTTGGGGCCGGCTTCGCTGCCGGCACAGCAGACGTAGAGCAGAAATCCGATCTTCGTTGCCTCTTCCAGCGGCATCGCGCCGGCGAAGGCAACCGCCAGCACGGGAATCAGAATCACGTTCGCCAGCATGGACAAGAGGAACAGGCGTCTGTTTCGCAGCGGCTCGATAATCTGCCTTAGGGTCAGATCCATTCCGAGGTTAAACATGGCGATAAAGACAAAGAGCGCAATGGTCACGCCCAGAGACTGCGTCAGAAACTCACGCACGAGGCTGGCTCCGCTTGATATGCGCGCGCCAATTCATTTGGCGTTCTGCAAGCCGCCGGCTTGTTGCAGCGCGGGAGTAATTTCTGCAGTTCGCGGGATCAGTGAAAAAGGCCGAGAGGAATAGGCAGATCGACGATCGACGCTTGAACGTGCCGTTGGGAGAACGAAAGACGGTCATTGCCGCCAAATATAGTGCAGAAAGTACCGACCCACATCGCGCAGACGAGAATTACAAATCCGGTGCGAACTATTGCAAGCCAGATGCGAATGAACAGGACAGTCAAGAACGTATTTTCGCTCAAAGAGTTGTTATTCATGTCGGCCCTCCTCTTGCATTCAGTTTGTTGCCAGACAGTTGGCAGAACCCGCTGGTCCGCTGATCTTCCCCGTGGATTCCTGCTTTCGCCGGCGTCGAGTCCGGTGGGGATGCTTCCATGAGACGCAGATTAGGGAAATTTGTCGCCATCTGCACCCCCACCGTCGGGGGGTTGCGCGTCGCGGAACCGTAGCACCAGCGCCGACTCTTGCGAATGGGACTTGGCTCAGACCAGCCGGCTCGCAGTCGCTCGTCAATCCCGCGAACACTAATAAGTCGGTGCTGACGGGACGACTTTTCATCGAGCTGTTTCCAGGATCTGACGGGCGTTGCTGACGAATTGTTCGGCAGCCTGCTTGTTTTCAGCGGTGTTAACTCCAAGCTTCATGCTCGAGGCCGGCCGCTCCAATCCGCGCTGCTCCGCCGGGCGCGCCCGGAGCTGCTCCAGCCAGCAGCTCAGGTGGGGAAGATCATCGATGCCTGCCCCGGCGCATTCATGCGCATTGACCCAGGTCCAGTTGGCGATGTCGGCAATCGACTACTTGGTGCTTTGCCATTGGAAGTTCCTTCTAGGGATACACCGACAGAAGGCCACTACCCTCCGTGGGGGGGGCTGGACACCCATTCAGTCCGGGATGCAGCGCACAGCGGCGCCGCGTTGATCGGCGGCGCCGGCATCGATGCAGCACATGGCATGTGTCGGTTCCGCGCGGAATCGCGCCGGAGCGTCGGGCGAGGCTTATCAGGTCATCGTGTCGAGGACGCCAAGCAGGCGCGCCCGGTCGAGCAGATGCTTGCGATTTCCCGCATCGAGTTTGGTGAACAGGTTTTTCAGGTGCCACTTGACCGTTTCGTCGCCGACATCCAGCGCCAGCGCAATCTGCTTGTTCGAAAGGTTGCCGGCAAGCAGCTGCAATACCTCGGCTTCCTTGGGGGTCAGCAGGGCGCTCGGGGAAACACTGGCGCGAACCGCCGGCCGTACCCCCGGCAACTTCAACGCGGTCCGCGGAGCTTCCGGCCGTTGGACCATGGCAGCAGCCGGGGTATCGCTCCCGCCTCGAACCCGTCGCATCCAGTCGATCAAATCCGGATGAGTATCGACGAGTATTCGCTCCAGGCCGAGGGACTCGGCCATGCTGATGGCCTCCTTGAATTGCGCATGGCTGTCCTCGCCGCAATGCTTCAGCGCCAATGCCTGGAGCAGGCTGATCTGGATGCCGTCCCGAGTCCGCCGCAGTTGTTCGGCGATCGGTTTGCTCGCCTCAAGCTCGATGAGCACCCGCTTCCAGTCCTGCGCTACCGCGGCCCCATAGGCACGGGCAATACCCACCTGCGATTTTACGAGTGGCCCGAGTATGCCCCAGCGTTTGTATGCCTTCTGCGTCGTGTAGCGGCCCAGCCGGTCGATCAATGCCGCACAGGCGTCCCCGTGCGAGCGCAGGGCTTGCATGCGGACCTGTTCGGCGAGGCTGGCCACGCAAAGGCGTGGCAGGCCACGCGCCTCGCCCAGTGCATAGAGGTTTTCAAGCAGATCGAAGGCCCGCCGCTCCAACCCGCCTTTCGTTGCGTTGCGCGCGGCGCACACATAACCCATGACAATGGCGTCCGGTGCAGCCCGGCGTTCCAGCACGTCAAGCCGATTGGCGAGCAGGGACGCCATTTCCACGGTCAGATCCCGCTCCCAGAAAACAATCGCCAGGGCCGACGCCAACATGACCGCAATGGGACTGCGACGCCCGCATTCTTCCTCGGCACGCGCCAACGATGGACGCAGGACCTCTTCGGCCAGGAGTACCTGGCCCTGCCACAGATAACTGAAGCCGATTAACCAGTCCATCCAGCCGCGCGTGTATTCCCCAACCATCAATATCGTGTCCGGCGGCAGCTGCTGGTAGTAATAGCGCGCCTTCTCCGGCATGCCGCGGTAGATGGCACCCAGCGCCATCTGGTTGGTGCCGACGGCACGTCGCATGGCGGGTTGCGTCGGCAGCGAGCTGGCCCATGACGCAACAATTCGCTCCACACCGTCCAGGTCGTCGCCGAAGAAGCTTGCGGTGGCACAGATTTCGGCGCTCTCGCAGCGTTCGCCCGGATCGGACGTCGGATCGTCGACGATGGGCTTGACCAGCTTTGCCGCCTCGTCATGCCTTTCGCTCATGGCCAGGGTCCAGGCGACGGCCAGTCGCAATCGGGGGTTCTTTTCGATTTCGACGGCTGGCAGGCGTTCGATCCATTCCGTGACACTGGCCATCTGCCCGGCGATCACCAGGTCATAGAGGCAGTGGGCCACGAATTCGTAAGCCAGCTGGTCCTGGCCCGCCAGCAGAGCCTGACGAGCCGCCGCCTCGAACATTCGGCGCTCCGCCAGCCAGCGCGCCGCGCGCTCGTGCGCCGCGCGCCGCTCCGCGTCGGGTAGCGCCTCAAAGCGATCCCTGAGAAATTCGCGAGCCAGCGAGTGAATGCGCGACCAGTCGCTGTCAACGCCGCCGAGAAAAATCGGCGTCGCATCCTGCAGGCGTTGCAATAAATCGGCGGAATCGACGCGCCCCGTGACTGCCTGACACAAATCCGGATGCAAGGCATCGAGGAAGGAAACGCGAATGAGGAATTCCGCCAGCGCTGACGGCAAACGATTCACCAGACTCTCGACGAAATAACGCTGAATGTCTCCGCTGCGCACCGAAAACCCGGTGATCGCATCGCTTAAATTCAGACTCTTTTCAATCGTCGCAATAGCCAGTTGCAGCCCCAGGGGCCAGCCCTCGGTCAACTCGTGCATGCGGACGCAGATATCCGAGTCGGCACGGGAACCGAAACGTTCGGTGACGATGGCAATGGTTTCCTCACGGGTAAACCGAAGTGCATCGGCGTCCAGAAATGCGAACTGGCCGTGGGTCAACATGTCTGCCACCGGCATCGCGAGCGGACTGCGCGAGCTGAGAAAGACCTTCAGATTGGCCGGCGCGTTGTGGAAGAGGTAGGTCAGGGAAGTTTCGAGTGTCTCCTTTGGCACCATATGTGCGTCGTCGAGAATGAGTTCGACCTCGACGGCCATGTGGGCCACTTCGGCCAGCCAGTTCGTCAGCGCTTCCAGCCCGCTGTCCCTTGCTCCGACTGCATGTACATAGGATTGTCCGAAACTGGCCCGGCCGCTGGCCATCCGAATCGCGAACGCAAGCCCTTGGGCCAGGCGAGCCCCATCATCCCTCTCATCGAGGGTCAGCCACGCCGCCATGGCACCGTTCCGCAGCGCCTCCCGGCGCCATTGCGCCAGCAGGGATGTCTTGCCGCAGCCTGCCGGCGCCTGGATCACGATGACCGACTTGTCGGCCAGCCGCGCTACGCTGCTGCTCAGCCGCGGACGCGCCAACAGCGTCTTCGGCAGCCTTGGCGGCGTCGCCTTCAGAGTCAATTGCGGATCCGTGGCCCCGGGATTCATCTACTCGCTTCCCCCTGCATCGTGCATACCTTTTCCGGTTGCATCATGTTGTGTTCAGGGCCGGATTACAACATAAAAGCTGCCCCCCTGAGACGGGTGGTGCGGCTGCCACATTCCCGATAAACAATAAGACCGTGATTGAACGGATTGGCCGCAATCATCAGCCGGGAAGACATCCTTGAGTCAACTATTCGGGCCGGTCCGCCAAATGGGCTATGTGGTGCGCGACATCGAATCCGCCATGCGCAACTGGACGACGACATTGCACATTGGCCCCTTCTATTATGTCGATCGCTTGCCGATCATCAACATCTGCCATCAGGGCGCATCTGGTTCGCCCCGGGTGAGCCTGGCGCTGGCCTGCTCGGGCAACCTGCAAATCGAGTTGATTCAGCAACGCGATAACACACCTTCAAGCTATCTGAGCTTCCTGGCTGCCGGGCACGAAGGTTTGCACCACATCGGTTTTTTCAGCGAACACTACGATCTTGACCTGCACCGCGCCGCCGCAGCCGGATTGCATGTCGAGCAGTTCGCCGCCATCGGCAATCCGGTTGGGAAATCCACCTGCTTTGCTTCCCGTGGGCCGGGCGAACCCATGCTCAATCTGGTTGCACTCAACGCTGCCAATCGTGAGTTGTACCAGATGGTCCAGACGGAAGCAGAGCGGTGGGATGGCAGCGGCCCCGTCCGCCGCATAGAACTCTGAAAAAGTCGTGACGCTGCTGCGCTTCAGGCCCGAATCCGTCAGACCACGTTTCGCCATTTGCGTGGAGACAGCCTGGACCACCGCCGAAAAGCGTTCGAGAATGCGGCGCTATCGCCGTAATGCAACGCCGCCGCGATTTGCGATACGCTGAATTGCGTTTTACTCAACAGTTGCCGGGCCACGGTGAACAGCGCTTCCTGGATCAGCGCATGGGCCGACAGACCAGTACCTTCGGCAACCGCGAGCATTACGCCGGCGACTGGCTGAAGCGCGCCACCCTGGCCAAGGCCGGCGTCTATGGCATGGACGCCGGCGACACACGGGTGGGCATTTCCTCCTATGATAAGTCAGACCCGAAGTTCAACGCCGACGGGAGCATCGATCTGTACTTCGGCTCCACTGCGTCCAGCGTGCCCAAGGGCATGGAGGCGAACTGGCTGCCTACCGGCGAGGGTTTCTTCCTGATGTTCCGCTTCTACGGGGGCGCAGCCTGCGCTGTTCGAGAAAACCTGACGCATGCCGGATCCCGAAATGCATGCATGAAAGGTTAGTTCAACATGACTCGCACGAAAACTTCTTCCATTACGGCGCTTGCACTCGCCACGCTGGGCGGCTGCGGCAAGCTGCCGCCCGACGAAGTCGGCGCACAAATGATGCACTTCGACAAACTGCGCAATCAGCGCTATGCCGAGATCTTCCAGATCGTCGGCAATCCGCTGACCAAGGAATACAAGGCCGGCATCTACAACACGCTCGGTCTGAACAGTCCGAAGGGAGCCGGTGACATCACGCCGCAGGCATTGATGGGCAAGGTCGATGTGGATGCAATCAAGCAGGAGTTCGGCGTGCTCAAGGTGCACAAGAACCGTCCCCGCATATGGACCCTTGACTGGATCGACATCAAGGCTGGCAAGATGCGCGAGTTCAATGGCCTGCAGGCCTGTTGGGTGATGCTGCTCGACGTGCCCAAGGAACTTGTCAGCGGCGGAAGCGTGGGCAACACCTACGACCGGACACGCTGGCCGTACAGCAACTCTAAACCCTAGGCGGGCAACAAAAATGGATCAGCCCCGAAAGTCGGCGCTGGCAGAACGGTGGCTACCAAGCTGGCTTGGCCCGCAGCGATCATCATGAGCCCACCACACCCTTCGCTCCGGCACGCAGAACGCCGTTTCCAGACCGACGATGGTATCGAATTGGCCGCGCATGCCTGGGGCGACCCCGCGCAGCCGCCGGTCATTCTGTTGCACGGCGGCGGGCAGACGCGCCATGCGTGGAAGAACACAGCGCGCGATCTGGCACGGCACGGCTTTTACGCCATTGCGGCGGACCTGCGCGGACATAGCGACAGCGGCTGGTCGCCCGACGGCGTGTATTCGCTCGACCGCTTCGCCGCCGACCTGCGCTGCATCGCGACCACCTGCCGGCAGGCTCCGATAGTGATCGGCGCCTCGCGCGGCGGCGTCGCCGGGATGATGGCAGAAGGTGACGGGCCGCCCTTCCTCGCGGCGCTGGTTCTCGTCGATGTCACGCCGACGGTTCAATCCTCGGGCGTCGAGAAGATTCGACAGTTCATGGGAGCGCGGGCGGAAGACGGTTTCGCCAGCATCGACGCGGCGGCCGATGCCATTGCCGCCTACCTTCCACACCGGCCGCGTCCCGGTTCGCTGGCCGGCCTCGCGAAGAACCTGCGCCTCAACGCCGATGGCCGCTATCGCTGGCACTGGGATCCGGCCTTGCTGAATTTCAGCGATACCCTGCTCACCCCGGCGATCGGCAAGCGCCTGATGGCCGCCGCCAGCCGCCTGCGCCTGCCGGTCCTGCTGGTGCGCGGGGGTGCCAGCGAACTGGTCAGCCCCGCCGATGCCGAACAGTTTCTCGCGATGGTTCCCGGCGCGCGCTACGCGGACATCGCCGCAGCCGGACACATGGTGGCCGGCGATGTCAATGATAGTTTCGGCGACGCCGTGGTCGACTTCCTGCAGGGCCTGCCGCGAACAAGGATTCCTTGATTCGCACGTTTCCATTCAACAGCCAAGCCGGGGGTGGCATCCTCAAGTACCGGCAATACTACCGGCAACAAATAGAGCTACAAACCTTGATATGAAACATATTTTTCTATACACATCATGATGTTAATAACGTACATCCACCAGATAAATTACCGGCAATATGCGTTCCGTAAGAATCGACCTATACACGCAGCCACACCAATTTGAGCCGCTGCTGCCCCAGCGGCGACTGGATGAGTTTCGCCAGCGCACACGGGCGGTCGTTGAACAGTCCCTCCGGCTATCCGGAAAGCGGCAACGGCCGCTTGAGTCGCACACCTGCGCCACCGAGGTCGCTGTCTATTGAGCCATTCAAGAACATCGGACGTTAGCCCGGGTCGCTGATTGATCATTAACGGCGGCGCCGGCGGGACGGCGACGGGACGAAAAAAACGGGGTGAAATTTCACCCCGTTCTTGTTTTTGTTCATGCCGCGCTTAACGACCAAAACTGGCTACATGGGCAGGAGTCTTGAGCAGAAAGTGTGACAGGGCCGGGATCAGGACCAGTGCCCCGATCATGTTCCAGACGAACATGAAAGTCAGCAGGATGCCCATGTCGGCCTGGAACTTGATCGGCGACCAGACCCAGGTCACCACACCCGCCGCCAGCGTGACGCCGACCAGCGCGACCACCTTGCCGGTAAATTGCACCGAGCGCTTGTAGGCCAGTGGTAGCGGCACACCCGCGCGCTGCTGGGCCAGTTGGATGCTGAGAAGATACAGGGCGTAATCGACGCCGATGCCAACGCCCAGCGCGATCACCGGCAGCGTGGCGACCTTGCCGCCCATGCCGAGCATCACCATGAGTGCCTCGCAAAGGATGGAAGTCAGGGCCAGCGGAATCACCGCCACGCCCACCGCGCGCCAGTTGCGGAAGGTGACGAAGCAGAGCAGGATCACGGCGCCATACACATAGAGCAGCATGGTGCGATTGGCCTCGCGCACGACGATGTTGGTCGCCGCCTCGATGCCGGCACTGCCGGCGGCCAACAGGAACTTGCGGTCGGAGGTGGAATGCTCTTCGGCAAAACTGGCCGACTCGGTGACCACGCGGTCGAGCGTCTCGGCACGGTGGTCGGCAAGATAGGCGATCACCGGCATCACCGAGCAATCATTGTTGAAGAGATCCGGGTTGCTGACCGAAGCCTGCTGCGCACCGTAGTTCAATACGTCCTGGTTGCGCGCCAGGGTCAGCCATTTCGGACTGCCCTCATTCGAGCCGGCGGTGATCTGGCGCACCGCATTGCCAAGAAACACGGTGGTCTGGACGCCCGGAAGCTGCTGCAGGTTCCAGGCAAGCCGATCAGCCTCCACCAGGGTCCGATAGTTCAGGCAACCTTCGGCCGGCGTCTTGACGATGACGGCAAACTGGTCGCTGGAGAGCGAATAGCTTTTCGAGATATAGGCGTTGTCGCGGTTGTAGCGCGAGTCTGCGCGCAGTTCGGGCGCACCCGCCTCGAGATCGCCGATCTTAAGCTGCAGGCTGACGGCGAAACCGGCCACTGCCAGCACCGCCGATACGGCGACGGCGCCAAGGGCCCATTTGCGCTCGGTGAAGCGGTCGAGCCAGTCCCAGAGTGCGGCCAGCCCCTTGCCGCGGGCTTCGGACTGCTCGGCACGCAGACTGCGTTCGGCCGCCGACGCGCTGACCCCTGTGTAGGAGAGCAGGACCGGCAGAAGGATCAGGTTGGTGAAAATCAGCACGGCCACGCCCATGCTGGCGGTCAGCGCCAGGTCCTTGATGACCGGGATGTCGATGGCCATCAGCACCGCGAAGCCCACGGCATCGGCCAGCAGCGCCGTCATGCCGGCCAGGAACAGGCGGCGGAAAGTGTAGCGTGCGGCAACCAGGCGATGTGTGCCGCGCCCGATGTCCTGCATGATGCCGTTCATCTTCTGCGCGCCATGCGAGACGCCGATGGCAAAGATCAGGAAAGGCACGAGGATAGAGAATGGATCGAGCTCGAAGCCGAGGAAGGCGACGAGGCCGAGCTGCCAGACAACCGCAACGACCGAACAGGCGACCACGAGCGCCGTGCTGCGGACGCAGCGCGTGTAGAAATAGATGATGACGATGGCGACCAGCGCGGCGATGGCGAAATACGTCATCACCTGGGTCAGGCCGTCGATCAGGTCGCCAACCAGCTTGGCAAAGCCGATCATGTGGATGCGGATGCCCGGACCCGCAGCCGTCGCTTTGTCAGCGCCCTTGCCGGCGGTCTCGAAGCGGTTGCGGATTTTTTCTTCCAGCACGCGCGACAAGGCGCGATAGTCAATTTTCTGGCCGCTCGCCGGGTCCTTGTCGAGCAGCGGCACAACCAGCATGCTCGACTTGAAGTCGTTGCCGACGAAGCGTCCGACGATGCCCGAACGGGCAATGTTGAGGCGCAGCTGTTCGGTGGCGCGCGGCGAGCCATCGTAGGAATCGGGCATCACGGGGCCACCCTGGAAGCCTTCTTCGGTGACTTCGGTCCAGCGCACGGCGGGAGTCCACAAGGACTTCATCCATGCACGGTCCACGCCGGGCGTGAGGAACAGTTCGTCGTTGATCTTGCGCAGCGCGTCCTGATACTTTGGGTCGAAGATGTCGCCATCAGTGTTCTCGACCACGATGCGCAGCACATTGCCGAGGCCGCGCAGTTCCGCACGATTGTCGAGGTAGTTCTTGATGTAGGGCTGGCTCTGCGGAATCATCTTCTCGAAGCTGGCATTGAGTCCCAGGCGCGTCGCCGCGCCGAACATGAGGACCAGTGTTGCCACCAGGCAGACGACGACAACCGCCAGCCGGGTGTTGAAGATCATGCGTTCGAGCTTGGTGCCGGAATTTGGATCGAAATCCGCCAGCGCCTGCACAACGGGCATGCGGTCCATGACGTCTGTTGCGGCTGCCATTGTGTATGTCTCCTGAACTTGTTCTGCTTTTGTATGGGTGGGCTGCCGCTTACTGGAACGCCTGCACGCGGACACCGCGTGCGCCGACGATCACGGCATTCTTGCCGTCGAGACAGGCGACCGCCGAAGCCGGCGCGGCCTGTCCGATCTGGAGCGGACGGAAACTCTCTCCGGAATTGTCGCTTAGCAGCATGCGGCCCGACTGGCTGACCAGGATGAGGCCACGATCGCTGCAGAAGGAGGCGCCGGTCAGCCCCTCCTGGATGCCTGTCTCAATCTTGCGCCAGGGACGGCCGGCGTCGGTGGTGCGGTAGACATTGCCGCGCAGGCCATGCACCAGCACGCCGTCGGCATTGCCCGTCACCCCGAAAAAGGATCCCTTGTAACCGGTTTCCACGGCAGTAAAACGCGTGCCCGCCGCGTCCAGCTTGAGGACGAGCCCCTGCTCGCCCACTAAATAAATCGTACCTGCCACGTTGCGCAGTGAATACAGGTGCAGGCGCTTGGGATTCTCGGTGCGATGAAACCAGGGCTCCCAGCTTTTGCCGCCGTCGGCAGTGCGGAAAATCAGGTTGAACGCGCCGACGATGAAGCCATTGTTCTCATCTGCAAACCAGACATCGAGAAAGGCGTTTTCCGCACCCTGTGCGGCAACTCGCTTGGCCTCCTCGATCAGCGCGGCGGCAGTTTCGGCCGATCCGAGCGCGCCCTTGGCGGCTTGAGCGGTATAGAAATCCACCATCAACTTGCCGGCACTGCGGCCATCCAGCTGGCGCGTCCATGTTGCTCCGCCATCCGCGGAATGCAGGACGACGCCGTCGTGACCAACGGCCCAACCTTTTCCCGGTGTCGGAAATGCTACAGCGACCAGATCGGAACTGACCGGGACCTTGGCCTGCGTCCAGGTCTTGCCAGTGTCGTCCGAATAGACGATGTGTCCGCGCTGACCTGCCGCAACGATGCGCTTGCCCGTATTGACGACGCCGTTGAGCAAGGACTTGGCGGCGAAGACACTGGTGCGCGCAGGGGTGTCGAGCGTGTCGCGAAAGGCATCTTCTGTCGCAGCAACAGACGGCATAACGAGAGCGAGCGAAACCAGCGGAACTGCAATAGTCCGGATAAACATGGCTTACCTTGGGAAAAAATGCAGGGTGATCACTCTAGCATCACCCTGCCGGGTGGAACTGACGTTGACGTATTACCGGAGTCCGCCGCCGGCCAGTGCATCGGGCGACCAATTGCTGACGGATGCAGGTTTGGTCGGACGCATGCCGCCAGTTTCGGCGATGAATCCGGTCAGCGAGTACATGCCGGAGATCAGGTCATATTGACCGAACATATCGGTGTAGGGAGCCGGTATCTCGTAGCTTGGCGCCATGTAGGCAAAGCCGACACGGTAGAGCTGACCGCGCGCGTCATACTGGTCGGAGGCCAGCGCAGCCCACGAATCCTCGTCGAGATAGAAAATCCGCTTGCTATAGACATGGCGTTTGCCCTCACCCAGCGTCGCCTCGACGACCCAGACCCGGTGCAGTTCCCAGCGCACGAGGTCGGGATTGAGGTGGCCAGGCTTCAGAAGGTCGTCCTGCTTCGCCTGATAGACGGCACCGTAGGCGTTGTACGGCACGAACATCTCCTTCTTGCCGACCAGCTTGAAGTTGAAGCGTTCCATCGAACCGGTGAACAGGAAGATGTCGTCGAAGGTGTTGGAGCCGGAGGTGCCCGGGTTAGGCGTGTCATGCGAGAGGTCGGGCGCCACCTTGACCCGACGCTGCCCCGGCAGGTACTGCCAGGCGCGGCGGTCTTTCGTCGCCATGTCGAGCGGATCAATGACCATCAGGGCCTCCCCGGCACGGCGCGCCGGACCGGTATAGGTGTTCTTGATGCGCCAATAGGTCTCGGCAGAGGTCTTGCTCGCGTCCCAGTAGGGGTATTCCTGCACGTTCATACCCTCGGTGGCGAGGCTGGTACGGCCGCTGGCGTCATTGATGAGGTTGCGGTACTTCGCCGCATAGCTCTGGCCGTTGAAGCGAACCAGATGATTCCACATCGCCTCGTTACCCGTCTTCGGGATCGGGAAGGGGAAGCCGGCGTGGCAGCCGTCCATCGACAGACCTTTGTTCGTGGTCTTGGCGCTCACGGCGCACTTGGCGGTGTTGTCCGTAACGAACTTCGGAAAGGCCACCGTGCGGTGGGTCGGGTAGACATCGATCCGGAAACTCGGATAGCGCTTCATCAGGGCCTTGGCGCCTTCGGTCAGCTTGTCCGCGTGCTTGTCCATGGACTTGGCGTCAACCGAATACAGGGGCTTCTCGCCGGCGAAGGGGTTGGGGCGTATCCCATCACCCTCCTTGAAGCCGGCCGGCGCTTTGGTCAGGCCGCCGGTATAGGCCGGGATCGATCCGTCCTTGTTGCCGGCTTTTTCGGCGCCGATGAGAGTCAGGCTGTTGCCGAGCTGCTTGGCCTCGTCGGCCGACACGCCCGCGTAAGCGGTGTGGCCGACTGCGGCGAGCGCCAGGATCAGTAGTGATTTCTTAAATCGCATTGGGTTCTCCTAATATCGTTAGAAAGTGGTCTTGTAAGTCAGGGCCAAGAAGCCGCGATCCTTCAGCAGCGAGGTAAAGCCGTTTTGGGTGGCGATTGCATTTCCGGCGGCATTCGCGGTCGTATTGCCAAAGTACTGGTTGTACTTTAGATCGACACGGTGCTTCTGAAAGACGTCGGCGCTGACGCCAACGCTGTAGTTGCCGAGATCCTCGTTTCCGCCGAAGATCGTAGGCGCGTTGCCCGAAAGACCCTGGGAATAGGTGAGCGGCATGGAAAGATCTACGCCGGAGAAAACCTGATACCAGGTCGGATTGAAAGCCAACGCGATACCCCAGTAATCATCAGTCACACAACCGGTCCATTTGGGCGAACCGGCCAGTCTGACGTTGGCATTTGTCCTGGAACAAACCGCCGCGTAGCCTTCCGCCTGGAAGGCCGATTTGTTCTTCGTCACGTCATTCCACTTGGCCCAGGTCAACTCCACCGCCCAGGTCGCAGCATCGAACACGGGGGTCTTCGCGATCACGCCCAGCGCATTGACAAGGGCGTGAGTCGTGTTGCCGCGCGCACCGAAGGTCTCGCCATCCTGCGGCACATGGCTCGCACCGCCGGCACCGGAAACGTTCTGGAACAGCGGAGTTACCAGGGGCGTGTTGCGACGATGGGAAATTTCGGCGCCGAAGCTGATGCCGGCGATGTTCTTGGCAAAGCTGATGCCATAGAGGTCGATGTCATCGGCGTAGACCTGGCGGTAGTCGCTACGGCTCGCCACCGGGAACCCGCCCACAGTTCCCTGCCTGGTGACCAGGACCTGAGGAATCTTGTCGGCGAAGTTCCGATAGTAGAAGCCGATGTTGGTGTCGATTTCCTTGACGGCCCAGCGCGCCGACAGTCCGAATTCGCCCCGATTATCGGGTGTTACGGCATCCTTCTGCGTAAAACCGACGCCACCAAAAGCGGCAAGAGCCGGATTGACCAGGGCCCGTTTCGGTCCGAAGAAAAGTGGATCAACCGGACCCAGGTAAGTGCCGCCCTCGGGGAAGCGATAGGGCTCCCAGTCGAGGAAATACTGTGCGGCAACCGACACGTTTTCGGTCAGCTGAGCCTGTCCCGAAATCTGGTTGAGCGGACGGAACAGTTCCTTGGCTTCGACGCCCGGAGTGGCAAAGCCCTTTTGCAGATCCAGCGGGGTCTGCGAATACTGGATACCATGCATGGCGCCGCCGAGGAACAGGCTCTCGCCCCAGACCACGGTGTGGCGGCCAGCCTTCAGCTTGACCGGCACGCTGCCGGCATCGACGTTGGCGAAGACGAAGGCGTCCATGATCTCGCCGGACGGTCCATGGTAAAAGCGATCGGTGAACCCACTGTACTTGTTGTTGGGATAGCTTCCAATGTTCGACAAGATCGAGTTCGGCCGGGTGTTCGGACCATCGTCATAGGCGGCGTCGTACCAGCCGGCGGCGCTGACGCGAAAACCGTATTGTTTCTTGTAGGTAAAGTCGAACTCGGAGAGGATGTCGAGGCGGTTCGACACAATGTCATGCTTGTCGAAGCGGTAGGTACCTTCGTCGAAATTGGGCGAATTGGCGATCTTGCCATTGCGCCCCTGGGTCCGCTGCGCGATGTTGTAGCGCACCGTGTTGTCCCAGCGCATCTCGATGTCGGGATTGCCGCTATCAATCTCAAAAGCGAGCGCCTCGCCGTTCAGGGTTCCTGCCAGTGCGACAGTCGTTGCCAGCAGACTTGCCTGCTTCAGCGCAAAGTGCTTCGTTCTGGATTTCTTCATTATTTCATCCTCTTGTAAGGTCTTCGATGATATTTCTGGCTGCCCGTGGTTACACCACCGGATACTGCGCATTCTCCTGACTTGGCAGAAATTTTCACCCCCAGACTCGGGGGGGGGGAGTCGGTATATCCACAGATCAGGCAATTCCTTCACGTAATTTCTTCTTGTTGATCTTGCCGACGCTGGTTTTAGGTATTTCCGCAACAAACTCGATGCGCTCCGCCTCCGGTACCGCGAATTTGCTGATGCGATTCGTGGCGACGTGTTTCAGCAGGTAGCTGCGTATATCCTCGGTACTGACGATGGCATCGGCTTTCCTGACGACAAAGGCCATCGGCCGTTCGCCCCACTTTTCGTCCTTGACGCCCACCACCGCGCTTTCCTGCACGCCGGGCACTTCGACGATCAGGCTTTCGACCTCAATCGAGGAAACCCACTCGCCGCCGGTCTTGATGACGTCCTTGATGCGGTCGACGATCTGGATGTAACCGTCGGGCATCACCACGGCCACGTCCTGGGTGTGCAGGTAGCCGCCGGCCCAGAGTTCCTCAGAAGCTTCCGGTTTCTTGAAATATAGCTGGGTCAGGGAAGGCGAGCGGAGGACGATCTCGCCCTGGGACTTGCCGTCGCGCGGCACGTCGTTCATGTCGGTGTCGACGACGCGGAAATCCACCAGCGGCAGCGGCCGTCCCGTCATGCAGCGCTTGCGGACGTCCTCGTCGTCATCCGCCGGCGCGCCATTCGGGGGAAACTGCGCCAGGGAGACTACCGGCCCGGTTTCGGACATGCCGTAGCCGGCGAACAGGTCGATGCCCTGCTCGCGGGCGGTCTTGCACAGCGCCGGCGACAACGCCGAACCGCCGATGATGATCTTCCAGCCGGACAGATCCTGCCCGCTCGCGGCGGCGCCCTGCAGCAACATTTGCAGGATGGTCGGCACGCAGTGGGAGAACGTCACTTTCTCGTCGCGCTTCAGCCTGAGCAGGACGTCGGGCAAGTAGCGGCCGGGCAGTACCGTCTTCAGGCCGAGCATCACGGCGATGTAGGGAAAGCCCCAGGCCATGACGTGGAACATCGGCGTGACGGGCATGTACACGTCCTCGCGATGCAGGCGCTGGCCGTCGCGTTGCGCACAGACGCCGGTGGCGACCGTCAGCGCATGCAGGACGATCTGGCGGTGGCTGTAGCAAACGCCCTTGGGGTCGCCCGTGGTGCCCGTAGTGTAGAAGGTCGCGGCCTTGGTGTTCTCGTCGAAATCGCGGAAGGCGAAATCCGGCGAGCTCTGGTTCAGCAGTTCCTCGTACTCGCCGGCAAACGACAGTGTATTGGGAGCCAGGGATTGCCCGTCGGCCATCACCACGATCTGTTTCACCGACTTCAATTCGCCGCGGATCTGCTCGAGCATGGGCACGAAATCAGCATGGACCAGCACCACTTCGGCTTCCGCGTCATTGAGGGTGTAGGCGAGCTGCTGGGGGGAGAGCCGCACGTTCACCGTGAATAGCGTGGCGCCCATCATGGGGATGGCGAAGTAGCTTTCCAGGTAGCGATGGCTGTCCCAGTCGAGCACGGCCACCGTGTCGCCATGGCCGACTTTCAGCGTGGCGAGCATGGAGGCCAGTTTGCCGATGCGCTGGCGAAACTCGCGGTAGCTGAAGCGCAGTTCGCCGCGGTAGGTGATCTCCTGGTCGCCGTAAAGTGAAAGCGCGTTGGTCAGCAGTTGCTTGACCAGCAGCGGGTAGGCATAGGCAGAAGGCGTGGGAACAATCAGGTTGTCAGGCATCGAAGTCTCCGGCAAGGCAATGTGCATGGAGACGAATGCTACCTATCAGGATCTGCGATTGCCCCCCCTAGGCTGAGGGGGCGAGGCTTGCAGAAGGGGGGGTGATGAAAGTCGGCGCCGGCGAGACGGCGATCGGACCGCTATTCAGTCCCGACCAGCAGGCCGAGCACCTGGGCACGCCGCACGACATGCTTGCGCGTGCCGGCGTCAAGCTTGCCGAAGAGGTTCTTCATGTGCCACTTGACGGTTTCTTCGCCCACCGACATGGCCTGTGCAATTTCCTTGTTCGAGAGCTTGCGCGCCAGCAATTCGAGCACCTCGCGCTCCTTGGGGGTGAGCACCATGCTGGGAACGACGCGCGGCGCCGACAGCCCGTGCGCTGGCTTCGGGTGAACCGCGCGGGGTGCCGGGGTTACCCCCTGCTCGGCGCCACCAGCGGTCTCCTCCGTCAGGCGACGTACCCAGTCGGCCAAAATGGGGTGGGCATCGGCAAACGTGCGCGCCAGACCGAAGGTCTGCGCCAGGTTGATCGCCTCGAGCAACAGCGGGCGCCCGTCCTCCCCCTTGCGCTCGAGGACAAACGCGCGCAGCGCCATGATCTCCAGGCGCAGACGTCCAAGCCGCATGCCATCGGCCAGCCTGGCCGCCGGTTCGAGCACTGCTAACGCCTCCTCCCAATTTTGCGCGGCAATGGCCGCGTTGGCGTGCGAAAGCGTCTGGAAGATCACGACCAACCGGTACCACAGGGAATCGGGTGGGCGGGCATCCTGCGCAATGATCTCGTCGATGCGCGCGGCAAGTACCCGGCAGGTTTCAGGACGGAATTTGCCGGCATGAATCCGGGTCTGCTCGGCAAGACTGGCAATGCACAGGCGCGGCAGATGGCGGGCGACACCCACCAGGTTCAGCGCTTCCAGCAGGTCGAGCGCGCGCTGCTCGGCCCCTTGCGCCGCGGCAATGCGTGCAGCCGTGCGATAGCCAAAGAGCACCGCGCTCGGGGTGCCGACCCGCTCAAGGACATCCAGCCGGTTTGCAAGCACCGCCGCCGCGTCGTCGATGCAGTCGCGCTCGTAGATCGACGTGGCGAGAAACGCAGCAAGCATGCAGGTCACCGGGTGGCGACGCCCGAGCTCGGCTTCACTGCGCAACAATGCCGGCCGCATGGTTTCCTCGCACAGCAGCAACTGGCCTTCCAGGATATAGCTGACCCCGACGATGTAATCCACCCAGCCCTGCATGTAGGCCAGCCCCTTGCCGATCTGCCCGCGCGGCGCCTGCTGCAGGGTGCGACGCGCCTGCCCGGTATCGCCGCGGAGAATGTCGATGATCGCGACCCGGTTGGCGTGCATCTGGGCCAACTGGGGCGAACTGAGCGGCGGCGATTCGCGCCAGGGCTCGAAGATTTCTACGCAGCGATCGGGCTCGTCGGCAAAATAGGCCGCACCGGTCAGAATCAGTGCACATTCGTAACGAAGACCCGTGTCGACGGCCGGCGCCTCGAGGATCCGGGCTACCAGGCGACCCGCCTCTTCCTGCCGTTCGCTCAAGGCCAGGGCCCATGCCGCCGCCAGGCGGAGGCGCGGATGCTGGTCCAGTTCAGCCTCGGAAACGTCTTCGAGCATCTCCAAAACGGTCCCCTGGTAACCCTGGGTCACCGCGTCATACAGGCACTGCTCGGCGAGATCGAGCGCCGCCTCGCGCTGTCCCGCAGCACGGGCATGGCGAGCCGCCTCCCGCATCATCCCGCGCTCCGCCATCCAGCGCATCGCGCGCGCATGCAGCGCCTGACGCTCCTTTTCCGGAAGAGCTTCCAGGCGCAGGCGCAGCGCATCCCGCGCCAGGGCGTGGAGGCGACACCACTCGCTGTTGTCGCCGACACCGAAGATGGGCGTATCCCTCACCAGGCGCGCCAGTCGCTCCGGCGCCTCGTCCGATTCGGTCAGGCAGCGGCAGAGATCGGGGTACAGGGTATCGACGACCGAGACCCGCACGAGAAAGTCGCGGTCTGCGGCCGCCAGGTTATCGATCAGGCCACCGACCAGGTGTTCGCCACGCCACTCGCTGCGCGCCAACATCGCCACGATCGCGCTGCGTGGATCCGCACTGCCCTCGACCGCGGCGAGCAACAACTGGACGCCCAGCGGCCAGCCGTCGGCAACGTCGTGCAGGCGTGCGCAAGTGTCGGCATCGACTTTGCTGCCGAAACGATTGCGCATGAAGGCGATCATTTCGTCGAAGCTGAAGCGCAACATGTCCGCGCCAATCGTAATGCCCTGGCCCGACGCCGCCAGATCCGCCAGGCTCTCGTCGAAACCCCTGCGGGTGCCGACCACGACACGCAGGTTCGGTGGCAGGTTGTGCAGCAGGTAGATCAGCGCTTCTTGGTTGCGCGGCGCGAGGCGCTCCGCATCATCGACGATCAGCACCATGTCGAGGGCGGTTTGTGCCACGTCCGCCAGCCAGGCGGTCACCCCCTCCAATTTGCCATGCGCAGTAATGCCCCCCTCCAGCAAAAATCGGCCAAAGCCGGGTCGGCCGCAACCGAAGCGCACGGCAAGCGTCAAGGCGTGGAGAAAGTACTCGGCATCGTCTGCCTGATCAGATGTCAGCCAGGCCACGGCGGCGCCGCGCGCGAGAAATTCGCGGCGCCACTGACCGAGCAGCGAGGTCTTGCCAAAGCCGGGTGGCGCATGCACCACCATGACAACCCGATCACGCAGGGTCTCGTCGTCGAGACCGAGCCGCGAACGAACCAGCAGGTGGCGCGGCGCCCGGGGCGGAGTCGTCCGGAGAACGAGCGCGGAATTCATGCTCCCTGGCTGGCTGGTCTTTGATTCGGTCATCGGCGACGCCTGTTTGCGCTCATGGCTCCGGTCGGCGGGGAATTCCCTCGTTAGGCACAGGATTTAATCATACCTTCGCCGGATATCCGGACCTTGCCGGCGCATATCCCAAGGCGAAACCCCACTTTTCGAGGGGGGTGTGATCTGGATGGATGCCTTAGGATGCCATCGAGTTCAATACGATCGGCTGGAAAACCAGCATGAAGGCGAAGGCTGCCGTAGCGGACACTGAATCCCGCATCAACCTACTGAAGGAGTTCCCATGTACCGACACCTACTGGTTCCGATCGACAAGTCCGAGCTTTCCACTGTCACCGTCGGCCGCGCTGTCGACTTCGCGCTCGCGCTTGGGGCTCGCATCACCTTCTTTCACGCCATTCCCGACTACACGTCGTCGATCATGGGCGATGCCGAAAGAGTCCGGCTGGCGGCCCGTACCGACGAGAGCTACCAGTTCGCCCGCCACGCCCGCGAACTGCTGGACCAGGCGGCAGCAGCGGCGACAGCCCATGGCGTACCCTGCGCATCGGCCTCGGCGACCAGCGACGTGCCACATACCGCGATCATCGACGCGGCGCGCTCGGCCGGTTGCGACCTGATATTCATGGCCTCGCACGGACGCCGCAGCAAAATCGGCATGATGATCGGCTCGCAGACGATGAAGGTGCTGGTCAATTCGGACATCCCGGTGCTGGTATCGTCAACCGCCGAAGCTCAGACCTCGGATTTTACCGTCCAGACAAGCGCCGCGGCCACCTACCGCCACCTGCTCGTTCCCATCGACGGCTCGGAACTTTCGTCCATGAGCATCGATCGTGCAGTCGACTTTGCCTCCGAACTCGGGGCTCGTATCACCTTCTTCCACGCCACCCCCGACTACTCGGCATCCTTGCAGGGCGACGCCGAAATCGTCCGCATGACGGCTCCTGACGACTATGCCTACCGTTTCGCGGGGCGCGCCCGCGAATTGCTGACCAAGGCCGAATCGGCGGCGCGTGCCCGCGGCGTGCCCTGCGCATCCGCCTCGGCGACCAGCGACGCGCCCTATACCGCGATCATCGACGCGGCGCGCTCGGCCGGCTGCGACCTGATTTTCATGGCCTCGCACGGGCGCCGCAGCAAAATCGGCATGATGATCGGCTCGCAGACGCTGAAGGTACTGGTCAACGCGGGCATCCCGGTGCTGGTGTCGGCCACTGCTGAAACGCTGATCCCGATCCAGGCCAAGGCCATCGGCATCATCCGCGACGAGCACCGCTCGCTGGCCGCCGTGTTGCACGCCTCGCTGGAACGCCTTAAGTCGGCCATTGCGGAAGGCACCAAGCCCGATCCCGCACTGATGCGCTCGGTTGCCTATTACATCAAGACCTTCCCGATCGCCCTGCATCACCCCAAGGAGGAAGAGTACCTCTTCAGCAAGCTGCGCCAGCGTACGCCGCTGTTCGACTCCGAACTTGAGGAACTGAGCCGTCAGCATGCGCGCGACAACGCCCTCGTGGATGAACTGGCGGCAACGGTTGAGCGCTACATCGAGGGTTCGACCAGTCTGGTAGAGGTCGATCAGGTGCTCAATCGCTATGCGAAGTTCGCCTGGGAACACATGGGCCGCGAGGAAGGAGTGATCCTGCCGGCCGCGCAGCGCCACCTCACGGAAGCCGACTGGGCCGAGATCAACGATGCCTTCCAGAAAAACAGCGACCCCCGTTTTGGCGGCCGCACCGACGACGAGTTCAAGCGCCTGTTTTCGCGTCTCGTCAATATTCCGCCCCCTGCGTCGCGCTGAGCGCGTCCGCCACCCCTAGCCCACACAGGAGAACATCTTGGAAAAAGCAATTCGCTTCCACAAAACCGGCGGTCCTGAAGTCCTCCAGCTCGAGGACGTCGCTGTCGGCGATCCGGGAGCAGGAGAGGTTCGCCTCCGGCATGTGGCCGTCGGCCTTAACTTTGCCGATACTTATTTCCGCAATGGCACCTACCCGATTTCCCTGCCGGCCGGCATGGGCGTCGAAGCCGCCGGCGTGGTTGAAGCCGTTGGCCCGGATGTCAGCAATGTTGCCGTCGGCGACAAGGTGACCTACACCGGCTTCCTCAATACGCTGGGGGCCTACAGCACCGCCCGCACCATTGCGGCCGCGCCGCTGATCAAGCTGCCGGCCGGCATCGAATGCGAGACCGCCGCAGCCATGACCATGCGCGGTCTGACCTCCGCCTACCTGATGCGGCGCATCTACCCCTTCAAATCCGGCGACACGCTGCTGATACACGCCGCCGCCGGCGGCGTCGGACTGATCGTGTCGCAGTGGGCCAAGCTGCTTGGCCTGCGCGTGATCGGCACAGTTTCGACCGAGGAAAAGGCGGCAGTGGCCCGCGCCCACGGCTGCGACGAGATCATCAACTACAGCCACGAGGACGTCGCCAAGCGCGCCCGCGAGCTGACCGATGGCGTCGGCGTCAATGTCGTCTTCGACAGCGTCGGCAAGAGCACCTTCATGGCCTCGCTCGATTCGCTCAAGCGCCGCGGCCTGCTGGTCTGCGTCGGTACCGCCTCAGGTCCGATCGAGCCGTTCAACCCGCAGATCCTCGCCATGAAGGGCGCGCTCAACGTCACCCGTCCGGCGCTCGCCGACTACATCGCCGATCCGGCTGAAAAGGCCGAACTGGCCGGAGAAATCTTCGGTCATGTCGCCGCCGGTCGCATCAAGATCGAGATCAACCAGCGTTATGCCCTGGGCGACGCCATACAGGCCCATCGCGACCTGGAAGCGCGCAAGACCACCGGGTCGTCCATTTTCGTAATTTGAGGAGACAGCAACACATGAGAATCGAACAAATGACCTGTGCCGTCGGCGCAGAACTTCTGGAAGTCAATCTCGGCGATGCCGTGCGCGACGACGGCCTGTTCAAGGAAATCTACGCCGCACTGCTCAAATACAAGGTGCTGTTCCTGCGTGACCAGAACCTCGACAGGCTTTCGCGCAAGGATCACATGGCCTTCGCCCAGCGTCTTGGCGAACTCGAAACCCACCCGATGGCGCCGAGTCATCCGGAGGCTCCCGGCCTGGTGCAGATCTACAAGAACCCGGACAGCCCGATCGACCGCTACGAGAATGCCTGGCACACCGACGGCACCTGGCGCGAGACGCCGGCCCTGGGCTGCGTACTGCGCTGCATTGAGTGCCCGCCGGTCGGCGGCGACACGATGTGGGCCAACATGGTGCTGGCCTACGAGAAGCTGCCGGACTATGTAAAGTCCGAAATCGCCGGACTGATTGCCAGCCACAGCTTCAATTCCTCCTATGCCGCCGCCATGCCGCAGGACAAGCGCCTGGAAATGAAGGCGCAGTACCCGGATGCCGAGCACCCTGTAGTGCGCACCCATCCGGAAACCGGCGAGAAAGTCCTGTTCGTCAATGCCTTCACGACTCACTTCGTCAATTACCACACCAAGGATCGCGTCCGCTTCGGCCAGGACTACAACAAGAACGGCAGCGACCTGATGCAGTATCTGATCAGCCAGGCCTACAACCCCGAGTACCAGGTGCGCTGGCGCTGGAAGCCATACAGCATGGCGATCTGGGACAACCGCTCGACGCAACACTACGCGGTCATGGACTACCCGCCCTGTCATCGCAAGATGGAACGTGCCGCCATCATCGGCGACAAGCCCTTCTGATTCGACCGAACCCCCGCTTTCAACCTTAGCCCCGATTAGGAGACAACAATGAACTTCATGGATGGATCGCTGTTCCCCGAAAACCAGCAAAAACTCGTCATTACCTGCGCCCCCTATGGCCCCGAATGGGACCCTTCGGACTTCCCGGAAGACATTCCGGTGACTATGGAAGCCCAGATACAGAAGGCCGTCGATTGCTACAACGCCGGCGCCACGGTAATTCACATTCATGTGCGCGAACTCGATGGCAAGGGCAGCAAGCGCCTGTCCAAGTTCAATGAACTGATCGCCGGCATCCGCGCCCGCGTTCCGGACATGATCCTGCAGGTCGGCGGCTCGATTTCCTTTGCCCCCGAAGGCGAAGGCGAGACAGCCAAGTGGCTGTCGGACGATACCCGCCACATGCTGGCCGAACTGACGCCGAAGCCGGATCAGGTGACCATCGCCATCAACAGCAACCAGATGAATGTGGTCGAACAGATGTGCCCTGCCGATGTGGCCGGCACCAGCCTGGGCACCGCCGCAGGTTATGCCGCCTACAGCGAAATGACCATTCCTGCCGGCCCGTCCTGGGTTGAAGAGCACATCAAACGCCTCACCGCCAATGGCATCCAGACCCACTTTCAGCTGGCCAACATCGCCCAGCTCGAAACCGTCGAGCGCAACATGCGCCGCGGTGCCTGCAATGTGCCGCTGATCCTGACCTGGGTGGCCATCGGTGGCGGCTTCGAGGCGCCGAACATCTACAACCTGGCCAATTTCGTCCGTGCCTGTCCGGACGGTTCGGTGCTGACGCTGGAAACCTCGATGCTCAACGTCCTGCCCCTGAACATGATGGCGATCGCCATGGGTCTGCACGTGCGCTGCGGCATTGAAGACAACATCTGGACGCAGGATCGTTCGCGCAAGATGGGTACTGTCGAGCAGATCGAGCAGCTGGTGCGCATCTCCAGGGAGTTTGGCCGTCCGGTGGCCAACGCCAAGGAAGCACGGGAGATCTACAAGATCGGCACTTTCTACAAGGATGCGGACGAGACCCTGGCGAAAAACGGCTTTGCGCCCACCCGCAAGCCCGGTCAGAAGGGCTTCACGCAGTACGTCGCCTAAGCCGGGCGACGACCGGGCCGCGGTGAGAACGCGCCGCGCCCGGGACAGCGCTCCTGATTCGTGTAGTAAGCTCGGCACACCCGCCAGGACAACGAAAGGAGCGATCATGATCAAGGTCAGCGTTTTCTATCCCAATTCCGAGAACTGCAGGTTCGATATCGATTACTACTGCAAGTCGCACATGCCGATGGTTCGCGACAAGCTCGGTGTCGCCTGCAAGGGAGTTGCTGTGGACAAGGGAATCGCCGGCGGCACCCCCGGCTCGCGCCCTGTCTTTGTCGCCATCGGACATCTGTACTTCGAAACGGTAGAAGCTTTTCAGGCGGCGATGGGGCCTTGCGCAAAAGAGATTTTCGCCGACGTGCCCAACTACACCAATATCGAACCCTCGATCCAGATCAGTTCCGTGGCGATCAATGCGGCAGCCGACCAGGTGGGCGACCTGCACATTCATTCCTCATGAATTTTAGCGGCTGCGCGACCGACGCCCCGTCGCGCAGCCGTTGGCAGATACAGGACGGCAACGGGTCCCGGCATGCCCGGGAGCGAAGATCGAGCGAACGATCGCCATGGTTTGCGTGGTTGGTCGATGTCGCCAATAGTTAAGCCAAAGTCACTTTCTGTCTAGACCCCTTCTTGCGGTTTCCTGCATGATGGAGCATCGGATTGAGTTCGACCCGGGCTTCCCGTAGCCTGGCCGCAGCCGGGATTCATACCGGCCCCTATCGATGTTCGGGCTTGAACGGATGCACTGTTCCGTTGCAAGCAGTGAACAATGAAACACTTGATGGAATCGCTGCAATGGAACACCTGACCCCGAAGGAAACGGCAAAATTTCTGGTCCTCAACCCGCAGGCGCTGTTCATCGATTGCCGCAGCGAGCGGGAGTTCCGCTTTCTCGGCCACCCTGTCGGGGCAGTGCATGTACCGTGGAAAGACGATTCCGGTTTCGAAATCAGTCCGCATTTCCTCGGTGAAGTAGAGAAACTCGTCGGCGACAACCATGATCGCCCCGTGGTACTGATCTGCCGCACCGGCGACATCGCGGTGGATGCCGGCGAGAAACTCGAGGCCGCCGGCTTGTCGCGCGTCTATACCGTGCGTCACGGCTTCGAGGGCGACGTCGGCGCCAACTATCAACGCGGCGGAGTCAACGGCTGGCGCTTCGACGGTCTGCCCTGGGAGACAAGCCCCTGCGGTAAATGCGCAAGCTGAAGGCGGCCGGATCCCGGCCCCCGGCCTGATCTGTTCAGCGCCCGATCATGGCAGCTGTCCGCCGTCAGCGCCTGTCAGGCAGGATTGTCAGCAAACCTCGAACAAGCCCGCCGCACCCATGCCGCCACCGATGCACATGGTTACGACGACGTATTTGGCGCCGCGTCGCTGTCCTTCGATCAGCGCATGGCCGACCAGACGTGCCCCGGTCATGCCGTAAGGATGGCCGATCGATATTCCGCCGCCGTTGACGTTGTATGTAGCCGGATCGATTCCGAGATGATCGCGGCAATACAGGGCCTGGCAGGCGAATGCTTCGTTGAGTTCCCACAGCCCGATGTCGTTCACGGTCATTCCGTGCATTTTTAGCAGCTTCGGAATCGCGTAGATCGGGCCGATGCCCATTTCTTCCGGTGCGTTGCCGGCGACGGCGATTCCGCGGTAGATGCCCAGCGGCGTCATGCCGCGACGCTCGGCCAGTTTGCGCTCCATCACGATGCAGGCCGAGGCGCCATCCGACAACTGGCTGGCATTGCCACCGGTGATCGTGCCGCCGTCGACGACGGGCTTCAGTCCGGCGAGGCTTTCCAGCGTCGTATCGGCGCGGTTGCCTTCATCCCTGGCGAGCGTGACTTCCTTGTAGGAAACTTCCTTGGTGTCCTTGTTCACCACCGCCATGGTTGCGGTGAGCGGCACGATTTCCTGATCGAGGCGGCCCGCCGCCTGGGCGGCCGCGGTGCGCTGCTGTGACTGCAGCGCATACGCGTCCTGGGCTTCCCGGCTGATGCCATACTTCCTGGCCACGTTTTCAGCGGTCAGAAGCATCGGCATGTAGGCATGCGGTGCAAGCTTTTCCACATTGGGATCCTTCTCTTTGGCAACCCAATCAAAATAGCTGTTCTGGACCGCTGACACATTGTCCTGACCGCCGGCAGCCACGACATCCATGCCGTCAACGATGATCTGCTTGGCAGCCATGCCGATCGCCATCAAGCCTGACGAGCATTGCCGGTCGACAGTCTGCGCACCGGCCGTGACCGGAATCCCTGCGGCCAGGGCGGCATGGCGGGCGATGTTCAAGCCGGCGGTGCCTGCTGCCAGCACGGTACCGATGATGACGTCTTCGATCTCGGCGGCATCGATGCCTGCCCTCTGAACCGCATGCTTCAGGGCGTGGCCCATCAGCGTGGGCGACTTGATGTTGTTGAATGAGCCGCGGAAGGCGCGGCCGATCGGCGTGCGCGCGGTGGAGACAATGACTGCTTCTTTCATGATTCAGGTTCCTTGGAATGGTAATGAAATGGAATTTCGGGGGTTACCGCAATGCCGTCGCACCCGGCACAACGGAACGCAAAAGTCGGCGCTGGTGACACGCCACTTCACCGGGAAAGCGGCGGTATCGGACGTCCGCCGGTTCGGAGACTTCATTCCTCGCCGAACTGCTGCCCCACCGCCGCGTGATCGCGCAGCAGTTTGGCGGCAGTCCAGTATTCATGGGTATTGCCACGTTGCCGGGCATGGTGGTCGAGGCGCGCTGCAAGCTGTTTCAGGCCGATGACATTGGCGGTGTGCATGGGACCGCCCTTGAGCGCGGGAAAGCCGTAGCCGTTCATCCAGACGATGTCGATGTCGCCCGCACGATAGGCAATCCCTTCCTCTAGAATCTTTGCGCCCTCGTTGATCAACGGATAGAGGCAGCGTTCGACAATTTCCTCGTCGCTGATGTCGCTGCGCCGCGTGATTCCAAACTGCCCGGCAAGCGCAGCCATGATGACGCCGACCTCCGGGTCATGGACCGGCGTACGCCCCTCGTACCTGTAATAGCCGGCGCTGGTCTTCTGGCCGTGACGCCCGAGTTCGAAAAGCTTTTGGCAGGCCATGCGATAGCTCGGGTCGGCCGGCAATGTACCTTCCTTGCGGCGCTCGAGGACAACCTTGGCGGCGACATCGACGCCGGCCATGTCGATCATGCGGCAGGGCCCCATCGCCATGCCGAAGCTCTCGATGGCCCGGTCGATTTGCGTCGGGGTCGCGCCTTCCATCAACAGGAATTCGCATTCGCGCAGATACGGCTCGAGCATGCGATTGCCGATAAAGCCGAAGCAAACTCCGGAAACGACCGCGACCTTCCTGATCGTCCTCGCCAGAGCCATGACAGTCGCCAGCACCTCGGGCGCCGTTTCGCGACCGCGCACGACTTCGAGCAGGCGCATCACATTCGCCGGACTGAAGAAGTGCATGCCGACCACATCGGCGGGGCGGCCGCTGGCCGCGGCCAGCACATCGACATCGAGTGTCGACGTGTTGGTGGCGATGATGGCACCGGGCTTGCCGACTTCGCCGAGTTTGGCCATCACCACCTTCTTGATGTCCATGCTTTCAAATACGGCCTCAATGAGCAAATCGCAGTCCTTGAGGTCGGCATAGTCGAGAGAACCACCGCACAAGGCCATGCGCTGCTCGACCTGTTCGAGGCTCATCCTGCCCTTGCTGGCGGTCGCTTCGTAATTCTTGCGGATCAGGCCGAGGCCGCGCTCAAGCGCGTCTGCCTTGACTTCCAGAAGGACAACCTGGATTCCGGCATTGAGAAAGTTCATGGCGATGCCGCCGCCCATGGTTCC